>JAFVBZ010000056.1 GCA_017479645.1 Ruminiclostridium sp.
ATGTTTGGCACATCTACAATAAAGCTGTTTTGTGTACTATCATCGGGCAGGGTGTCGCTGTCGCCTATAATGATCTCCGTGCTTGTAACATTGCCCGCAATCTGCAAGTAGTTCCTGCTCCTGTAATATGCAATATTTCCGTCAGTATAGAGCAGATACGGAACAGCCGCGCTTGCTGTCAACGTATCATCGCTGTAGAAGCAGAACTCTGTGTCTGTGTCCGGGTATGTCACATCATAGTAAATATCAAGGCAGCTCCCGTCAAACACATATCCGGAGATATGCAGCGACTTTTCGCCGTAATCGAATGTCAGATCAGCTTCGTGAGCAAGCTCCGCAAGTATCTCATACTCACGCTCGGTGTATTCCGGAAATGCTTCCGCTCCTTCCGGAATGTTGATGTTGTCAAGGAATGTGCGTTTCCTGTCGGTAAGCTCCGAAGAGATCTCTCCGGCAGCGTTCTGAGCATTCTCCCGCTGGCTGCGGAACAGCGAGAATATATCCCATTTCAGCAAGGCTCCGGCAGTTACCGCAAACAAAGAAATTCCTGCAATTATCGCTGTTATCAGTACAGCCGGTCTGTGAAGCCTGCGAGAAGTCTTTACTTCCACTATTCCTGCTTTTTCCTTTGCTGCACGCACCATATCATCAATCATTCGCGCCGATAATCCCTCGCTGTCGTATGGCAGCAGTTCTTCACTCATCGAAATAACCCCTTTCGGACAGATATTTTCTTATGGCTTCTCTCGCGCGGAACAAGGTCGTTCGGGCATCGGAACTGCCAATACTCATTCTCTTGGCTATCTCCGCAAGCGGCTCCCCATACAGGTAAAAACGGACAAATACCTCATATTGCTTCTTATTCAGCGTTCCGGCAGCTTCAAGAATGGCATCGACATTCTCCTTATCCTCAAATTTCTGGTCAAGATCTGCGTCATACAGCTCACCGAGCTGCTCGATACTGACGGTAAATTTAAGGGAGCGGAGCCTGTTGGACACCTTGTTCCGGGCAATCACAGCAAGATATGTCAAAATCGGACGCTCAGGGTCTATCCTCTCGCGGGTAAGCCAAAGAGCCGCAAACGTGTCGTTGGTGATCTCCTCCTCGTCCTCGCGGGTGAGCAAGCCTTTGGAATGGTTCTTAACAACACGAAAAACATATCTGCCGTATTTCTTCACAATCTGCTCGAATGCGCGCACGTCCGAGCCTATCAGTTTTTCGACAAGCTTATCTTTCATTATGAAATTCCTTTGCAAAGCGGTTTCATATATATGTACACGTAAAACAGGGGAAATGTTACAAGAAATAAAAATTTTTTCTGAATAATTATCGCATATACAGGGGGGAGTTGTCAACGATGTGCTATCGGATTTAAGATTTCTTGAAGAATAGACAAGCGCAAAAGCCGATGCAAATAAAAATGCCGCGACTCTTAACAAGTGCGGCATTGATGCTTGTATTTTGATCCTGCGGAGTATTTGTAGTTTTGACAATGCAATGAATACAGAGAACGCTGCGGAAAATCATTCCGGTACGACGGAGCAGGTGTTCAGGGCGGTAAGGGCTGCTGGAAGTTTCTCCTGAAAAACACCGTATGTCTTCATCTCAAATTATTTTTACTATTTCCAGCCCTTTTAGTTTAACCCTATAGTTTTTATTAACTTTCAAACAATTATAAATGTACTCTGAACTCCTGAACACATGAATCTTATTATTCTTTGAATCAGTAAATTTGCATTCAATTGTATATACAATAACATATGATTCAGTTGTTTTTGTTTTTAAATCAGGTGGAGAATAATATTTAGATTTATTCTTTTGGGTCACAAATATCTCTTTGGTTTTTGCGGGCAAGAAATCTGATATAATAAACCCACCTATTATCAATACAAAAATAATTATTATAACAAATCTCGTGTCCATTTCATTTTCCTGATATCAATCAACAAGATGCAGTTCTATCATTTCTTTATAATTTGTTAAGTTACTCGCTTTTAATCTATAAAACAATCTCAATAAATGTACATAATTGAGAACAACCCATTCTCCTATTATCACCTAATTATCGAGAACGAATATACCTCACAAGCTTTTTCTTGATTATACCACATATATCAGAAAAATGCAATATCAAAAACAAGCGCAAAAATTGAGATCATATCAACACATACGGTTTTGCGTACGGAAATACAGATGCCGGATCAGCACTGAATTGGTATCATTGCAAGTTTGCTGCTTTGACAAGCTGTACAAACTCCTGCTTATAGTCATCATTCTCAATATTGCAGTTGCTGACAAGTGAAAGTATGCTGTCCTGTGTGGCGCTGCCCTTATATGCGCTGCCGCGCAGGAGCATTCCGAACTCTGCGACTGCTGCTGCAAAGCTCAGATCTTCTGACATGATCTGTGTATATGCCTGATCGGTCACAGGGTATGTCAAAAGCTTGCTCTCATCGCTGTCGGGAGCCTTATAACGCACTGATACTGTAAGCAGCTCTCCATTCTCGATGCCGAGAGCAGATGTATCGGAATACTTCAGATCGGACGATGCAAGATCCATTTTGCTGTCCTTGTACACGATCTCATATAGTGCAGTGACAGCATGACCCGCGCCTATCTCGCCCGCGTCCTTTTCATCGTTATCAAAATCCTCGGCTGACATAGCACGGTTCTCATAGCCTATCTGCCGGTATCCCTTTATATATGCGGGATTGAACTCCACCTGTATTTTTACGTCCTTCGCGACGGTAATGAAGCTCGCAGCCATTTCCTCACAAAGCACCTTACGAGCTTCACGCTCGCTGTCTATGTAGGAATACGCGCCGTTTCCGTTATCTGCTAACGTTTCCATTTTGTTGTCCTTGATGTTGCCTTGACCAAAACCAAGAACGGATAGGAATACTCCACCTTCGCGCTTTTTCTCTACAAGGGCTTTAAGTTCGGCTTCACTCGTTACTCCGACGTTAAGGTCGCCGTCAGTTGCGAGGATTATGCGGTTGTTGCCGCCCTGAATGAAGTATTTTTCCGCAATTTCGTATGCGGTAGTTATACCCTTTGAGCCTGCAGTGGAACCGCCGGCCTCCAGATGTGTGATAGCATCAAGAATACGCTGCCGGTCATTACCGTCCGCACCTTCAAGCACTACCTTATCCTCGCCTGCATAGGTAACGATCGATATTCTGTCCTGCGGTGTGAGCTGATCGGTGAGTATCGAGAATGAACGCTGCACCAGCGGAAGTTTATCATCATCGCTCATCGAACCGCTGACGTCGATAAGGAACACGAGATTCATCGGCGCACGCTGTGACAGATCGATATCCATAGATTTCAAACCTATGCGCATTAGCTTTGTGTCGCTGTTCCACGGACAATCGGTGATCTCGGTGCTTACCGAGAACGGCTCGCCGGCTTTAGGCTCGGGATAGCTGTAGTCGAAGTAGTTTATCATTTCCTCTATACGCACAGCGTCAGCAGGAATATTCCACTTGTTATTGATCATTCTGCGGATATTTGAATACGATGCGGTATCAACATCTATCGAAAACGTCGAGAGTGGGTCTGAGACTGTGCTCATGAATGTATTCTCGGTTATGGCACTGTACTCTTCGGTATTGAATTCCGTTTCCTGCCCGGCGTATTTTTCCGCCATAGGAGATGTCAAATCATAGTTCATTGCCGCACCGGTCGTCACTGCTCCTGAATTATAGTTGCTTGCACCGCATGATGAAAGCGCAAGTGTCGCAGTGAGAAGTGATGCTGATAATAAATATTTCTTTTTCATTGTTTTCAGCTCCTTTTTGTTGCCGCACGTCAGTCGCCGTGTATCTGCCTTTTCCATATTATACCATAGCGGTCTGTCAAATGCAATTACAAAGCGGTTACGATATTATTACGATTCGGTTACAATAATACTGCCAAAAGTTACATCTTGTTATCTGATACACGGTTAGTTTTCATTGCGTTTATATGTATACAAAATAATCGCACAAGCCCGAAAGCCTGTGCGCTCTACGCTCATTCAATTATCATCGAATCGTCAAGCTCTATGTTGCAGTCGCCGATCTGTACCGAAGCTATGTCGAACGCGTCGATCATATATCCCTTTTGTGAGAGCTGCCAGCCATGATTGAAGCTGCCGTCATCGTTGACCGCCCGATCTCCGACACCGCCCTGAAATTCTATGACTGTTCCGTCATTCATTGTGAGAAATACCGGTGGAACTCCGATATGGACGCTATAAAAATCCTTGAAACGTCCGTCAAAGTTGAAGTCAAAATTGATATACGCTCCGAGCGGTGAAAACCGAACCTCTTTCAGGTGAGAATACCCGTAATCGCCGAGGGTCGTGTAATTATCGAGTCTATAAGTCTGTGAAAGTTCGGCTGCGTCGGGAAGAGTCACGTTTATTCTGCCGCATTCGTAATAGTCGGTGTAGCCGGTCACTGTCTCACCTCGCTTATGAATGATAAATGTCAGTGAATCGACCTTATCCGGAAGTGACGGTATTTTCCATTCGTATGTCCAATCGACATGATTTTTGCCTCTGAGATCTCCGACATGGCTTCCACCCATACCCGCAATATCAACTGTGCCGTTCATATCGTCTATTTCAATTGTAAATACATTATCATCATTTTTCCAGTCGATCTCACTGTTTATATTATCTGTTACCGTGGCAAAAACGCGGAGAACGGTTCCGTCATAAATAAGCCCGCTCAGACCGAAATCAAAATCGTCAAATGCCAGTGTTTTATTGACATCAACAGTCAGCTTATCAAGAAGTTCAAGCTCCTTGTCCGTCATTTCATGAAGCTCCTGCAAACCCTCGGGAACGGTGTAAATTCCGCCGTACATGAACTTTTCCTGTTCAGTGCCGATGTAGGGTTCGTTCCATTTGGCGCTGTCGCGTCTGTAATCAGAATAATCACTTATCAGCAGCGACTTGAAATCCCAGTTGCAGGCTGCCCCCACAGATACAACACAAATGCTCATCGCCGCTGCTATGATTATTGGTATCGCCGCGGCTTTGTTTATCCGCTTTTTAGACTTTTTCGCAGCATCGGCGAGTATTTCCTCACCGGAAAGTGACGACTCCACTTTGTTGAAATATTCTTTATATATGCTCATAACATTTCCTCCGTTCTATTCGAGATATTTTTTCAGGGCTTCCCGGGCACGCTGGAGACGAGATGTGACCGCCGAGGTGCTTATTTTCAGCATCGAGCCTATCTGCGCCGCGGAATATCCCTCGTAATAATGCAGGAATATCACATCACGATATTTCTGCGGCAGCTTTTTCAGAGCCTCCCGGAGAGCGATCCTGTCGTCAATTACGTTATCGGACGTTATTGCCGTATTGTCTTCGTGTTCCGTTCTGTGGGTATTCCGGAAAAGCCGTGTGTGATCCCGGCACTTGTTTATCGTTACCCGGATAAGCCAAAATTTTTTGCTGTCATCGTCCGGAAAGTGCTTGCCGCAATTAAGGTATTTCAGGAAGACCTCCTGAACGATGTCGTCGCATACCGAGCTGTCCCCGGTGTTGCTGTAAGCAAGCCGGAAAAGCATATTCTTATATCGCTCCACATCGGATATGAATTCTTCGTCGGTCATAGTGTCACCTCTTTCCGTTCATGAACGCGTTCTGTATATAAAACGGTTGAAAAGAGCATTTTGTCTCATATTTTTTCCGATTTATCGGTCATATTATATCAGATTGTAAAGATAATAGCAACGATTTATCAGCTTTGTTGCATTTGCAATAAAAATGCTGTATAATATTGTAAGATGTTACAAAGTTTGCGGTGAGCGCAATTTTTCGGCGCTCTGTATCGTGTTATTATAAAAGACATAAGTGAAAAGAGGGAACGGAATGACCGCCAACGATCTTGAACGATATATGCGCATGTATTACAAGAGCGTTTACCGTACCGCACTGTGCCGCTGCAAGGATCCGCACGACGCAGATGACGCGGCGCAGGAGGTGTTTTTCAGACTGTACACCTGCGGGAATACATTTAACGGCGACGACCATGTTAAGGCATGGCTGCTTCGCTGTATTGTCAATCTCAGTACGGATATTCTCCGGGCAAGGAGCAGAACGCAGGATATTCCGGCAGATACATCGGCGGCAGTTTATTATGATGACAAGGATAAAGAGCAGGGACAGGTTTTCGAGCTTTTCCTGCAATTGCCGGAAAACAACCGTACAGCATTGTATATGCACTACTGTGAGGGCTATCACGTCGAGGAGATCGCAGAGATCACCGGTGTAAGCAAAAGTGCGGTGCTTTCGCGTCTGAAACGAGGACGCGAACAGCTGAAAAAACTTATTGAGAGAAGGGAGCGGTGAGAATGGATATCAAAGAGATCGTAGAAAATGCAATGTCCGAAGCCGAGAGCAAATATCCCCCTTCCGATATTGAAAACGCGCTTGAAAACGTGCTGAAAAGGGCTGAAAACACAGCTCCGGGTGAAGAATGTGCAGCTGTACGCGCAAATGCAGCCGCAGCAACGAACGTAAGAACCGGAGAGCATAAAATTATTAAAGCATTGGCAGGGATAGCTGCGGTCGCGGCAGTGCTTGCCGGGACATTCTTAGGACTGAAATATCTGAGTGACAACAATATAGAATTGCTTAAAGAGGGCGGGGGAAGTGTGACTGTCACCGGGACAAATGAGCCGGCAGTTACCGCAGCACCGATGACAACGGACGAAGACCCGTCAACCCCAAATGTAGATAGCTTTACAGCAACTTCCGCAGACGAATGGGAGAAGGAGATGCACCGGCAAACATTCTATTATCCGTTCTTGGCAATAAATGTGATACCCGAAAGTCTGTTGTCTCTTGCTGCGCCGCAGGAGCTTGCGGAATGGGAGCTTATGTCTGTCGATGCAGAAAAATACCCGCCTGAGCACATTACCGATTACGCGAACATCTGCACATTCATAAACCATTTCGGCATTTCGTCCGAGGACGCAAAAAAATCGCTCGGAGATGAATGGCAGGAAAATGTTTCAAGATTATTTCAAGAAGAAAGACTTGACAGGGTAGTTGACATGATATGTTCCGGAGACTGCGGCAAGGATACCGAGGAAGAGCTTTGCACAAATGTCGTGTGGTACTTTGACGGCAGACTTATATGCCCTAACTGGCTGTATGTTCACTCTCTTGAAGACTGGAAGACTGCCGGTGTCAAAGCCGCAACCATAAATACAATGTATGATTATTACACCCATAACGGGGTTTTAAGTGAGGAGCAAACTGCCGAATTCAAGGCAAAGCTCGACCGTTATATTGCTGAAAATAAACAGCGGGAGGAATCGGAATATGAATATAACGAGGACGGCGATGTTATTCCGATAGAAGCCCCCGATGCACTGCCGGATGCCATAACAGAAACCGCAGCAGAAACATCTGCGGAAATCACAACGAATGCACTTCTGTATGAAACCGAGGCGGA
>JAFVBZ010000057.1 GCA_017479645.1 Ruminiclostridium sp.
CGATCTCAAGCGAAACGGCTTCTTTGACAGGCTTTTGTTTCAATATCCCTGATTTTTGAGTTCAGATACCAGATCAATGTAGAATGAACGGATATCGAAACCCTTGATGTTTTCACGGTTGAGATCGATCATGTCGGCGTGGGTGATACCGCGTCTGCCGGGTGGGGAAACGAGTCTGAAGCTCTCGCCCCACTTCATTGACTCCACAGACACAAGTCCGTCATTCGCGCCGTCGGTCTTCTTCACAAGAAGATATGACACATTCATCGGAAATTTACCGCCGCGTGAATTTTTCGCGTAAGAACCGATGCTCCGATAAGATACGAGCGGGCTGTCGGGTGTCCCGGCGTTCATACGCGCACAGGCGCTTTCCCGCAGATCTCCCACTGCCGAAAGAAAGTCGGGGGAAGTATCACCTACGGTACGGGCAGCCGCATTGTACGCCGCCGCCATTTTCAAGCGGGCAGGTTCCGGAATGGAATCGTACATCTTTTCCACGAACATACAGCCGCGGTGAGGGGTACATACTGTTGTAAGGGTCGCCACATATTTGTCGGCACCGAGAAGTGATATTGCATAACGCGAATCCAGCCCGCCCTTTGAGTGGGCTATGATGTTGACTTTCCCGCAGCCGAGCTGCATGACAGTCTGTTCTATCTTTGCGGCAAGCTCCGACGCGCTCTGCGCGACCGAGAGAGCGGACTGCTGGTTTCCGTACAGCACTGTACCGCCGCAGTGCTCTATGGCTTTTGGGACACGTCCCCAGTAATTGAAAGCCTTTGTATCACGGAAGAATACACCATGCACAAGCATTATCGGGAATCGTGTGGCGCACACATGCGCAGCAGCCTTTTCGCGTTCCATAGCACCATATTTGCGCTCGAACAGGTATTCCTGTCGTGTCTTTACTATTATTATAAGAAGAAAAATGATATTGACCGGGGGAATAAGCGAGAAAACCGCCGCGAGTACACGCAGCGTTATACCGAGCTGATACGAAGTAACGTAGCAGCGTATCATGCCATTCCAGAATATTATAAAATCAACGATCACGCTGATAATGATATACGGCACATCAAGCTCCGGCGTAAAGCTGGAAGTCACGATACGGTATATCAGAAGAGCGGACTGAACGCAGACAGACAGTATGAATGTAACGAGCAGATCGGATCCGCCCGCAAGTACGGCAAACTTTGTACTGACCTTTGTATAGATGCCGGGCATGACATTTATATACAGGAACAGTGTTGCAAAGAGGATCCCGGAGCCGAGCGCCCCGAAAGGAAGTCCGAAGAACAGCCAGATCATCGGCACGGCACAGGTCACTGCACAATCGAACAGCAGATATATGATTCTCATTTCTCTCACCCCCGACTACATTATATAATATAATCGGCGGGAAATCAAGCCTTTGTCCGCAATATTTCCCGTGAATGAAGATATTCCGCGGCGAACTGTATCTTTGTGGGATTGAAACCGGGAGTGAGCGGAAACAGGAAGTATGTGCAGTCGGGAACGGAGAGGGTGATACATTCACCGTGTTTACGATAGTCATACTCGGTGTGAACGGAATTCATCGAAGCGGGCGAAAAGCTGAGGGTCTTCGGAGAAGTCTCTCCGTGATCGGTGAAAGTCAAAGTAAAGCCTTCAGCCGTATGGGTGAGATGACCGGTACCGCAGTCGAGAAAGCACTTTGCGCCGGGGAGGGCTTCCACATGCACCTCGGCGGCGAGACGGTATTCCCCGCGATCGATCTCGTCAATGACGCATCTGCGCTGCCACTCATACCAGTCCGGTATATGAGAGAATTTATACGGATCAACGCCCTGCACAAGCCTTCCGTACATATTCATGGTCACTCGGTTCCCGCACTTTTCGCAGTACAGATCGGCGCCCCCGCTCTTCATGGTGAAGTCGCTACCGCACTCGGGACAGCGGTACAGGACTTTATGCAGTCCTTCCGCACGCCAGGGTACATCGATCTTCATGCGGCTTTCGAGCTGGTATTTGTAGTCATCGTAAGTCAGATATTCCGAGATAGCCCGGGTTATCTGTTCGGGGGACATGGTTTTAAGTTCTTGCGGTGTCAGGAGCTGCACGATCTCGGTGTCAAGCCGTGCCTGTTTTCTCATACGGGTGTTCCATATCGGAGACTGGAGGTAGTTTCCGCGCATATTGATGCAGACCACAGGAACTCCGAGATTTTTTGCCAGCTTGCCCACGGACTGCGGAAGTTCCGAACTTGTTCCCACATTTGCGTAGCGGGCTTCGGGATATATCACGACTATTCCTTTGCGGGCAATACAGCGCTTTATGCTGCGGACAAGAGCGATATCACTGATGAATTTGCGGGTCCCGATACAGCCTATCTGCCGATATAACCATTCACCGAAGAACTCAAAGCCTTCCATCTCGGAAACGTAGTTGGCACGGTGTGGGAACAGCGCAAGAGGCGTCACATAGAAGTCCATCCACGCATGGTGAGAGCCGAAAACGATGTACGGCGGCTTCAGCCCCTTCATATTTTTACGGTGTATCTTCAGATGACCGCTCCGGGTGGCGAAAAAGCAGTACAGCCATATAAGCGGCATCAGGAAAAAGTTCTGTTTCGGCGGGACGCGGAACCGGTCAAAAGGAGTCGGGTCTGTGCATTTCTTGTTTCTCGCGGATAATTCGCTCATACGGAAAGCTCACCTCTGTCTTTCATAAGATATCGGTTTATCGCGGGTATGCGGCTTAGTGCGAAGTAAAGCACAGCCGTGCCGATGAACGAAGCCCCGGTGGGAGTCAGGTAAAACAGCGGCATACAGTGTATCTCGGTGCTTACCGGGTCATAGATGAGCAGTGATATGGCAGCACCCGCCGCGAGGCAGATAAGACCCACTATGTTGAACCCGCCGGTAAATCGGTAAGCGGTGTGTCCGTTCAGCATGAACGCTGAGCGAAGGGAGAATTTCTGCCTGCGGACTATAAAGAAATCCGTGAACAGCAGAGCTGCCAGCGGCGCGTATATGCAGGCACTGACCGTGAGGAACGAGCCGAAATACTCAACGATCTTTCCCCAGATACACAGCAGCGTCACATATATACCGAGTATTACGATCATAATGCGGTAATCCGCCCGTCTGAACGAGGATTTCAGCATTACCCCGTATATGTACGAGCCCACCGCCTGTGTACCGATGTTCGCGAATGCCACCAGCATCAGAGAACTCAGCGCAAGGGCAGGGACCGAGAACATAGCCAGCATCAGAGTAGGGTCATCGGTCATCTCTCCGGTCACATACTGGGTCGCTATTGCCATTACCGCCCCGACGACCACGAAGAATGAACCCGCAAGCCCCTGTCCGAGCACGCCTGCCCAGTATCCGGAGCGTTCGGTTTTGCAGAGCCGCGGAACTTCCGCCATGCCGCCCACAAGTGTTATCACAAACGCAAAGTTTGCTTCGACAGACATTATATACGGGATTATGTTCGGTTCACCCTCCGGGCGTTCCGGCTGAAATTCCCATATCACATCAAACGGCACGGACACGAAGCCTATCACCGTCACCACCGCTCCGAGGATAAGCAGAAGCGGCACCAGCACACGCGTCGTCCATGTTATCGCGCCGAGTCCGCGGTATGCTATGAGCGTACCCAATACAACGCAAAGTATTGCAAGGACCGTATGCGCGGCTTCCGGCAGTTCAAGTCCGAACAGTCCGCAGAGATTTCCCATGGACGAGGCGAACAGGTCTGCGCAGACAGCATACCACGGGTAGTTGATGATTATTATGACCACCGTTACCAGCACTGTTCCTTTGCCGCCGAACACTGTACGCAGCCATATCCATATATCTATCCCGTACCGCACCGAAAGTATTACCGGAAGCTGATATATTATCAGCATCAGCAGCGCCCCGAAGAACGCGCCTATAAGAAGCTGCCTGAACCCCACCAGAGTTGCGAGGTATGAACCCTGTGTGTAGCTCCATGTTGCTATACAGTACCCGGAAAGCACCAGCAGGGCGTCCAGAAAACCGTAGATCCTGTCTTTCCGCATTATAGGCAGAGTGCCGAAAAAAGCCTCGCGCTCCGTCTGATCGTTAACATTGTTCATGTTCTCATACCCCGCTTTTTAAAGAAATGCGCCTATCAGCAGCATCGCAAGGCAGAACAGAGCCGTACACGCCGCGATCTCGTAATCCTTTTTCAGAAATCTGTCCGGAAATTTGTATTCATCGTTTTCCATCTCGTCAATTCTTTTCTCTGTCTCTTCATCAATTGCTTTTATCTCTGTATCTGTCATGATCTCCTCCGCCTTTCATCACATGAACAGCAGTGTTGCCCACTCCCGCAGTATGCCCGGCATTCCCGGGAACCGCAGTTCGGTCATACGCTGTATCTCCCCTGCCGTTACCCGTGAGATATCCTGAAGATTCTGAAGCACGACCGTATCATCTCCGTTCACGATAAATCCCACAGCTATCGGCGCTATTGCCACCCCGCCGACGGAAACGTGCGTCCCCACCGCGCAGCCTCCTATAGAAACGATCCCCAGCGCAAGTCCTCCGAGGGTCATCACGCCGAGAGCGATGCCGGCAACACTGATTACCCCCGCGGCAACGCAGCCCACCGCAAAGCACGCCAGCGACAGTATGCCTATCGCAAGCAGCCCCAGCGATATTAAACCCACGGATATCACGCCCTTCGCCAGTATGCCTATGGAAAGCACACCGGAACTTATGTTGCCTATGGCGAGCACACCGCGCGCACGATAATCCCCGAACCCGTAGTTTATATGCACCAGCGGCAGTCCGTGTATCTCTATGCGGCTCCGGTACTCACAGTGAAACTGTGACGGTTGAACACTCCCGGCGGGGGCAGTGACATCCTCCGTTTTTTCCGGTCCATGCGCTTCTTCCTCTTCCGGCTTTTCCCCGTTGATCAGCTCGTCCGCCGTAACGCCGAAGAACTCGCTTATGGTCATAAGGTTAAGCATATCCGGATATGCCGACCCCTTTTCCCATTTTGAGATCGTCTGGCGGGACACGCCGAGTTGTTCGCCGAGTTCCTCCTGTGAAAGTCCTTTAAGCTTTCTGAGCCGCTGAAGCTCATTGTTGAATTCCATTCTCCCGCCTCCTACATCAGCATTGTGACCCAGTCGGCAAGCGGTTTCCAGATCCCCGGGAGGGTTTCGTATATCAGAGTTTCAAACTGCTCCTTCTGCCCGCTCATAGCCTGTCCTATATCTATAATGGAGACTGAGGCATCGGCTTTGGTAATGATACCCATAGCCACCGGAGCCGCCGCAAAACCGCCGAACGCCACCTGTCCGCCGAGAGCCACTCCGCCCACGGAAGCCGCGCCCACAGCTATACCGCCGAGAGAGAATATGCCCAATGCCATTCCACCCACGGCAACCGCTCCGACCGCAATGCCGCTGAACGCGGCAAGCCCTGCCGCAAGACAGCCCACCGCCAGCACTCCGAGCGATATAAGTCCGAGGGAAAATCCGCCCATTGCGATTATACCTATTGCAATTACTCCCTTGCTCACATTTCCCAGCGCAAAAAATCCCTTCGCCGTCCTTGCTCCTATCCCTACACTTATACATATAAGCGGCATACCGAGCACCCTTGCCTGTGATTCATATTCAAATTTCAGCCGTTTCAATCTTTCGCCCATACGATCCGATCCTTCTTTCTGTCTTTCTGTGTATTACTATACCACATTTCTGCCGGAATTGCAACAAACCTGTCTTTCCTTTGATGTAAACAACTCTTTACATCCGCATAACAAGCGGCTTTGCGGGGTTTGATCCGCAAAAAATTTTAAAAAAGGCAGTACCGTCTGTCGGCGACGGTACTGCCGTTACAGATGTTATCATACCGCCTGCGCGGTATAGAGTTTGTAATAATCGCCCCGTTTTGCGATAAGTTCATCGTGGGTGACACTCTCGGTTATGCCCTTTTTTGTAACATACATTAAGGTCGTTGCGAATACCGATAGGAAGTTGTATGACGCGTGCGAGTTTTTTCTTTTATAAATATTGTTTTGACTGACCAAAATCTCTGTCTTGTATGTCAGCGCACAGAGGTTTTTGTTGCATTTGCTGCAAAAACAGTGTATAATATTGTTGATAATGCCGATTTTTTTAAAAGGAGTTATACTTTTAGCCGTTCCCAATTGTTTTAAGTACAGAAAGCGCTTTTTAGTGAAAGGAAGTGGGTCGATGTCCGGACTCGATCTTGACCGATACATAGAACTATATCGCAGAACGGTGACAGATACCGCGTTGTTTATAGTGAAAAATCCTGCCGATGCAGAGGATATTGCACAAGATGTTTTCCTGAAACTGTTTACATATCAAGGCAACTTCAACAGTGACGAGCATATAAAGGCATGGCTGATAAGATGCACTATAAACCATAGTTTCAATCATCTGAAGTCTCATTGGAACAAAAACTATGTTTCTATTGACTCACTGGGAGAAATGCAGGATAAAAAGACCAATGATGACAACGGAATCAGAACCGCGTTAATGTCACTGAACCCCAAACTCCGTACTACGCTGTATCTTTATTATTACGAAGGTTACGGAGTTGCCGAGATCGCCGGAATGCTGAGGATAAGTGCAGCGGCTGTAAAATGGCGGTTAAAGCGCGGACGGGATAAGCTGCGTGATGTTCTCGATGATGAAAGGAGCATAGATCATGGACTATAAAAAGGCAATTGATAACACACTGAGCGATATGAACGGCTCTTTTCGTCCTATGAGCAATGCTGAGTTCAGCAGAAAGGTACAGGAAAGGGCAGAGATAATGAGCAGCAATGAGAAAAACGCACTACATCCCGGTATTGTGGAATTATCACCGGTGCAGCCGGAACACAAGAGCAATAAGGTATTTAACGTTATTGCAGGTATAGCCGGAACAGCCACGGTACTTGCAGGAGCGGTATTCGGGCTTAACTGGCTGAATGAGCACGGCGGACTGAAAGAGGGCGGTTCCGATGAACTCAGAGCCGGGTATTCGCAGAATACAGCGGCTGCCACAACAGTTGAGGAGCAGCCGGAGTTCACAACTATCTTTCAGGCATACAGTAATACCGATGACAGCGGTTATGTGAAAGTAGATCAGAGGTACGGTTTCGGTGACGATCTTACGGTGCATCTTAGAGAGTACATCTTTGACGGCATTTTCGCGAAGATAAGCTATGAGCTTGTATTCAAGGACGAGATCACCGGCGATATATCGGATATCAGACAGATATGGCCGAAAGATACAGAGAGCGGTCACTGTGAAAGTGTCGAATATGGGTTCGGAAAGAATACTGTTTCATGTTCTGCAAGTTACCGGCTTGAAACTTTCGCCGATCAGACCGAGGTGTCATTCGGCTACAAAGATGATCCAAAAAGCGAGCTTTTCGGACTGACGATGTTCAAAAGCACCGACAGGATAAATGAGCCTATGATAACGACCGCCATTTATATGACCGCGCCGGATAACAATGACGCGCCTGTTATGACCGAAGAAACTACGGTAACTACCGATGTTCTTGTCACGTCGGAATATGCAACTACGGCAACAGCCGAATGGACAGATGATACAACATATAATATCCCACAGGTTCAGATAACCGACGGAATGCTTGACTACACAGATGTTACGCTTGCGCTTGGTGAGGGGAATGTAAAAATACTGCCGGGTAAGATATATGACGGACGGATACTGAAATTAAAACTTGCGGGCGATATCGACGATGAAACACATATTGGGATAAGGTCTGTCAAGAACCCCCGTAACATAATTCAAGGAGGGCATAAGAACGATGACGGAACATTTACGTTCAGTGCGCTGATAGATGTTCCCGACGGCGAGACGGACGTATTCGAGCTGTTGGATCTCGACGCGTTGAAAACAGAAGGAAAGCCAAAAGCGATAGAGGTCATCAATGTCAGCGGTATCAAGGATTACGAATCGCTTACGGAGCGTGTCGGTCTGGATATGACTCAGTGGGGTATGCCATACGAGACTCTTGAATGGCTCACCCTTTCTCCGTTCGGACTTGAAATGTCGTTCACGAGCGATACCAATTGGAAATCTCCGAACATCAGCGTTGAATGGACAACGCTTAACGGTACGGTATGTAAAAGCAGAGGTCACTCCGGAACGGGAAATTATGACGAAAGCACAGGAAAATATCATACGACCCTTCTTATCGTTCCCGATGAAGATACAGACCTTACACAGATGAAAGAGTTTTCCATAAACGGACTGAAAACCAAACGAGCGGAATTTATGCCGAGAAGCTTCTGGGACATTCCCGAAGAGGACAGCGGGACGATGCTGCCCGTAGAGACCTTCGTACAGATAGCGGCTCCCGAAGAATAAGCAATACCCCGTATCGCTGAAAAAGCGGTACGGGGTTCCTGTATCTTCCGGAGATCACTCCTGCTCCATTACAGGCGGGTGGTCTTCATCTGCGTTTGTTACATCAAAGATGAAATGCTTCTCTGTTTTCTCTGCACTTCCGTTCCTGCCGTTCGGATAGCCGGTGACAGTAAAATCTATCCGTATCTTTCTTGTATCGTTTCTGTCATCGTATGCGATACGGTAACCGAGATTTGCGCAGTTATCATACTTTGAAGCTATCGACTCGGCATATTCTCGCAGAGGGCGGTTTATAGCCTCATAAGTTTTCGGGTAATCAAAGAACGGATTGGAATTCTTGAACTTTGGGTACTTTATCAGGAAGCCGTTATCGTCATCCCTGTACAGCACTTCCTCATCCGTGAAATAGTTTATTACTTGAAGAGATCCTTTTATCCATTCCTCATCGGCGTATGGAGCGTCAAATCCGCTGATGTAGTATGCCTGTTCAAAGGGACGGTCATACTCGAAATCCTCGCTTATCAGCTTCGGCAGCCGCTGAAGACTCGCATTCTCGATATCAAACACAAAGGTCTTCCCGATAGCATCGCCGTTTTCGTCGGTTTTTACACCCTCATTCTCTATACCGTCGGGATATGCTGTTACGTCAAATGTTACGGTAAGCAGCTTTCCGTCGTTGGTCACATCGTATGACATCTTTAAGTTATTTTCGTACTCGTCCATAAGTCCCCAGTAGTAGTCGCTTATCGGTGCCTGTACGCGTTTATAGACAGGTTCGTTCTTCTCACTTGCGCCGAGGGGATAGCCCTTTACGCCGCCGCCGTTTTCGGTAAGAGTAGCGGAGTTGCCGAAAAACGGATAATGCACACCATAGCCTTCTTCCCTCATGCGTTCGTCCAGCTCATAATCGTCTGTTACCACACTCATATTGCCGTCAACATAGTCAAAGCGTATCTGGTCTGCATACAGGTAGTAGATCCCGCCCGCCGCTGCAAGCAGAGCGACGAGCACACATATTGTGATAAGCACTGCCTTCAATATATGCAAGATGATCCTTATCGGTTTACTCAGCATCATTTTCGCTCACCTCCCGGAATTTTGTCTCTGTAACGAAGCTGTCGAGGAGTTCCTTGCCGGAATTGCACTCATAGCACATAAGATACTCGCCGGTGCAGATGATATAACCGCAGGTGCCGTAGGTCGTCTCGAAATATACTGCATTCCAGCCGTTTATCGTCGTGACCTCCGGCTCTGTCTGCATCGTATCACCGAAAAGGTACGGCATACCATAAAAAAGCGCAGCCTGAACGACTGTAATCTTTATATCGCCGTTTGTGTACTCCCGGCGCAGGTGGTCGTATCGGCGGTAATAGTCCTTTACGCTGTAACCCGACAGGTCTGTGTCTATATAAAACTCCTTCTCTATTCCATGTGTCACGAAAAGCTGTTCAAACTCCGTGACCCCGAGCATTTCATAAACGCTTATATTCGGCTTGCCAGGTGTAGGCTTTTCGGGTGATGCTCCGGCGATCACCGAAATTATGATCACAGATACAGCCAGAAGTGCGGCTATGATGATATATTTCAGCTTTACCCGTTTATATGCGGTAATTCCCGCTTCCCTTTCGGGATACTTTATTATCTTTTTCCTGCGCTTTCTGTAACGTCCCGAAAAACGTCTGTCCCGCATTTCGGGTACATCTGCAAGAATGCTGTCAAGAAAGATCATATCTGCTTCAGTCATTGTACTCCTCCTCTATAAATTCTTTTATTATCTCTCGCGCACGTCTGATACGGGAATATACTGTCGGTACTGAAATTCCGAGAATATCGGCAGTGGTTTTTGCGTCGTCGCCGCGTATAAAGCGCATTACGACCACTTCCCGTATTTCGTCGGGAAGCTGTTTTATCAGCTCTGCCGCGCTTGGAGCTTCGAGCTTCAGATACTCTTCTTTGGCAGAGATATCTTCGGTCTCTTCCTCGGGCTCGCCTATAACAGGCATTCGTTTATTCCTTCTGAGCATATTGAAGCAAACGTTTCTTACGGTTATCACGAGCAGCGCACGGGTCTTTTTATCATCGTCAAAGTTCAGACAGGACATATTCCGTATTATCCTGAGAAAAGCCTCATGCACAGCGTCCTCGGCATAATAGGAGTCTTTGAGCAACGAGAATGCAGCTTTATACATCATCTGTTCGTAACTTGTATACAGCCGTTCTACGAGTGAGCGCTCCTCTTCTGTGTCGACCATTGCCATATATAGTGCCAGCATATTTTCACCTCATCATTGCGGGAATATTTGTTCCGGATACATTTCCCTTTCATATATAATAACAAATGCAGACGACTTTTTTATATCGCCTGCATTATTTTTGTAGCATCACACAAAATCATCGGGTATTATTTGTCAGGTTTGCATATTATCCTGAGAAACAGGTGCTGAAACAAAATGGCGTGCCGCAGCATACCCTTCTAATATTGTGAGAATCAGTCCGGAACCTACTATCTGTTTCTTTATCTCCTTAATGATCTGTTCGTATGTGGTTCCTTTTACACCGGCAAATGACAGGAATATCACAGGATATGCGCCCTGCTTTTTCATCATTTCACTGTCACGCGATATATCAAGCCCAGCAAACAAGTCTTCCCTGTCCTTGTACTTATCGGAGAAAAATCACTTCAACATCGACATATTCAGCGTCTTACCAAAGCGTCTCGGTCTTGTGATCAGTGTCACCGGGTTTCCGCTTTCCCACCATTCCTTGATGAATCCGGTCTTGTCTATATAAAAATAATCATTCTTTCAGATAGTCTCATAATCCTGTTCGCCTATGGCTACAGTCTTTCTCATTATGAACGCCCCCTACCTCAAATATATTATCATATTATTATACCAAATCTTCACAATTATTTCAAGCGTTTTATGCTATCTCGTTATTAACGCCAAAAAACATAGCCACTATTTGTAAAACATTACTATTTTACTAAAACAGGGGTATGCCGCAGCATACCCCTAAAATTGTGTGAGAATATTCTTTAAAACGGATAATCATCGTTCGGATCACTTCCGGAACTGCCCGCTGTCACCATTTCCGGCTTCTTGACACTCATTATAACTGTCGCTGTATCGCCGCCGATGAACGCATCCTCAAGCTCAGATGAGACATCTGCTCCGGTATCCGCAGAATCCGAAGAGTCCTCTTCTTCTAAACCATCGTTGAGGTCATATACCCCGCAAATGCTGTAATATTGCTTATAAATGCTGTATCATCCCAGTTTATTTCCACCTGCTGTTCCTGCGCTGCCTCGTCCTCTGTTTCTTTGGATTTGCTGGTATTCTCGCTCATTACAGCGAGGATCTCACTTTCGACCGATGTGTCTGATTCTTCGATATACCCGGAGATCTCATTGTTCAACTCTATAAACCGAGCCCCTGCTGTTAACGCTGACTCCTTTTCCGGTACTCCCCAGGTAGCGGAACCGAGAATGAGCATACCTTTGAGCTGCTTTCCGGTCTCGACCATTTCCGAAACCACAGAGTATGATGCATCCCAAGCTTCATCGAAGGTACATCCCGTGCTTTTGGCTACTCCTTTTGCACAGGCAGATGCCATACCCATAATGTCAGTCTCAGTATATTCTGCAAACCGGGTAACAGGTTCGTTAAATCCGCTGTCTTCCCGATCCACATCAGGAAAATTGAGTTCCTGATAGCTTTTTTGAGGCTGTGGCACTGTGGTAACAACAGGTGTTTCACTCTTTCCGCAGCTGCACATTCCTGCTGTCAATAGTGCTAACGCCACGGTCATTACTTGTTTTTTCATTGTTTTTTGTCCTCTCTTTTCAGAATATTAGACCTTTAGGTCAATACTATTATGATTGTGAGAACTACCAAATAAGGGAAAGTCGATATTAACTAAAGGTTAATGCTATAATCTGTCTGTATATTTAAAACATCTTTCTTTTGGTATATACTATCGGTAAGAAATATAAACTGTTAGTTAACCCAAAGGAGTGTTAGCATGAATATTGATTCTATAGGAAAATATATCAGAGAATACCGGAAAAAGAAGAATATGTCACAGGAAACTCTGGCTGAACTCATAGATGTTTCCGTACCATATATCAGCATGTTGGAAAATTCACAGAAATATCCGGCGCTTGACACGCTGATAAGTCTGGCCAATGCTCTTGATATATCTCCTAATCATCTCTTGTGTGAGACTATGAACAATGAATATGAAATGAAACGCTCTGTAATGCTGGATGAGATCTCAGAACTGCCGGAACGTGAACAGGAACGCATTTTTACTGTGGTTCGTGCCATGATCGAAGAAGCAAAGCGGTGACATTATTCGACAAATCGGTGATAATTCACCGATTTTTTTATTTCCCGACCGATTATGCACTTTTTCGACACGGGTACATGATATAATATAACTGTAAGTTAATTATAAATCCTGTTAGTTAAAGGAGCGTGTTATCATGAATAACATCATCAAAGAAACTGCGAAGCAGAACAATGTGTCTGTAAAAGAGGCGCGCCGTGAAATAGGGGCAGCTATTGATGAGGGCATGAAATGTACTGATCCGTACGCTATTGAGTTCTGGAAGCAGTTCGGAGGGAAGAAACCTACTGTTGAACAGTTCCTGAAAGCTCTTTCTGCCTGTGTTGCAAACGAGATAAGCAAGGTATAAATGACGGCCGGTATAGTACATAGCAAAAGGCTGCCGCACCTTTTACGATGCAGCAGCCCTTGTTGTTCTGTTTAAGCGATTGCTATATATTTGCTTTCGGGAAGCTGTTTCTGCGGCTCCTTCTTCGGTATCTCCAGTTTCAGAACACCGTTCTCGAATTTAGCCTTGACGTCTTCCTGAGTTATGGTATCACCGACATAGAAGCTTC
>JAFVBZ010000058.1 GCA_017479645.1 Ruminiclostridium sp.
AACAACCGCCGAGGTTGGCAGTCAGTTCCTTGTATTCAAGCTCGGGATCAAGACATATTATGCTCTTTCCGCTCTCACGGAGATTGCAAAGTATCAGCTTCAACAGGTACGATTTTCCCTGACCGGAGTTTCCGAGAATAAGGGCATTAGCGTTTGTTTTGTCGGATGCTCGCTTATCGAAATCCACGATAATATTCGACCCGAACTTATCGCGCCCGAGGTAGAAGCCATTCTCGTCCGTTTTGCCGCTGAATGACAGCGGGTAGAGATTCGCTGTTGACGATGCCGGTAAAACACGCTCGAACTGCTCCTTGAACACATTTCTACCGGACGGCATCACACAGGTGAAGCCCGACTGCTGGCGGAGCATGAGCTTATCGACATTCAGCTTTGAGCGCACAAGCTCCGTCTGTACCTCTGTCTGCATATTCCGCAGATTATCGAGGCTGTCGGCTATGATCTCAATGTACACCGCAACATGGAGCAGGGGTTCACGATTCCGGTGCATATCCGCTACAAGCTGTGTCACATCCTGAAGGTTGTTCTCGGCTGTGACCGTCTGCTGAAGGTCATTGGTCGATGTTCTCTGCAAGCGGTTCTTGTTGGCTGCGTTTGCAATTATACGCTTTTCCTCGGCTGCGGTCACATGGCGGGTATAGATGTGAAGTGTCACGCCGTCCTTTTCTCCAAGGTATCTCAAAATCGCCTGTTCCGATGTCGATGTCGGGTACTCCCGCAGCGCCCACACACAGCGGAAGGTATTTCCGCAGATGTAGTAATCGGTAAAGAACTTTATCACCGAGGGCGCGATCATATCCACGAAATCTTTGCTACTGCGGGTCGCAAAGTGTGTTTCCTTGATATTGGGTTTCTTCTGCATACGCACCTCACATTGACAGATCCTGAGTTTGCTGCGGAGTATCTTCTACGGTCAGTTCGTAACCGCGAGCGCCCCAGAAGCTGACATATATTTCCGGGCAGTCACGACCGCCGGTTTTTATTTCCTGCTGCTCAAATCCTTCGCCCCAGCCGTCACTATATTGTCCGGTCAGATAATTGCGGAGCTCACGCAGTTCGTTGTTGTCAAGCTCCCCGCGGACACGAAGAGTAGTAACGCCTTTCAGTTCGCCGTCTATGACTTCTACGGATGGGAATGCTGAATACACCTTGTTGTTTATGGAATCACACTCATCCCGCCAGTGCATAAGTCCGCGTTCTCGTTCTTCGTCCATAATGTATTCGGTAATTCTGCCGTTGATAATATCTGCATATTCTACAGCCTGACGAGCTGAAAGATCGTACTGATCATCGTATTCGGGTTCATATATTGAAACTTTAAGTGGAGAAATGAGGCGGACGGTTTTAAGTTCTTCCTGCCCGAATTCCACGAAACCGTTTCCGGAATTTATGGTCAGTCCTGCAAACTCCGGACGGCTTTCCGTGAGATGCTTGGCGCAGTCTATGACGCACTCGGCAATTCCGCTGTTTGACATAAGCTGCTCGTATGAAAGGCAATGATCGTCTGCTCCTTTCATTTCCTCGATAATATCGTTAAGCGCGTTCGCAACTGCATTTTCAAGTTTGTTATTATCCATTTTGTCAGCTCCTTCCTTACTGTTGCATCACAAGACCCTCGTCCTGCGACTGCTCCCATTCTTCTTCGGTCATAAACTGCAATTTGCCGTTATTGCCAAAATCCGCAGTGATCATTTCGCCGCCTGTATCTATAGGTGTTTTCTGAAATTCCTCTCCCCAATTGTGTAAATACTCCCAAGAAAGGAATTTTTTTAATTTCTCGGCATCTTCCTCGGTCAGCGTATCAATGAGCTTTACTGTAGTTACAGCGACCAGCTCCCCATTTATGACCTCCGCGTCCGGCTGTATAGAGTAAACCTTTTCCTTTAAAGATTTATCATTGCACAGTACCATTAAACCGCGGCTCTGTGATGAAATATGATCTTCCTCCAAAGCTGCACGGATATACTCTGCATAATCGGTAACAGCTTTCAACTCCGGTGTCTCTTTATACTCAACACATTCAAGATCCACACATAACGGACTGATAAAACGAAGGGTTTCGTATTTATCGCCGTCAATAGTAACTATCTTATCATTGCAAGACAGCTTTATGTCGGCAAATTCTGCCTGCTCTTTTAAAAGCTCTCCTGCAAGCTCCAAAAGGCACTCATTTATTTCGGGAGTATCGAACACCGCATCTATCGGTATTCTGTAGTGTGGTTCCGAGCGTGATTCGGCAACAAGAAAATCAAGATTTTTCTCTAAAGCGGAGTACAGTTTTTCGGATACTTCTGTCAGTCTGCGATGCTGTCCCGCAACTATATCCGCTGCATGGGGAATATACTGCGAGTACCGTGCGTAGTCGTAGCCCTCAGCTTCCACCAGAAAGCCGTCGCCCTTTTTCTCGGCAATGAACAGCACACAATGCATTGCGTCTTTATCCGCATACATAGAGTCCTTGTGCAGCGTTATGTGCGGATTATCTCTGCAGGGATATGAAGCCATTTCGAGAAATTCGATATCCGATATTGTGACAACTTCTTCAACGATGCATTGCTTATTTTCAACGCTGTACGAATCAGCCTTGCACTTCATAGTGACATTCAGCTTTATTTTATCACTCATGCAATACCCACCTTTCTCCGTCAATGTCCTCGAATTTTTCGTTTGTGGTATTCTGCTCGAAATAGACCGCGAGGAGCGTCTTTATGCCGTTGTTGTCGAATCTCGATACCGTAAAGCCGTTTTCGAGGACGATCTTCTCCACACGATTGAGATGCGCGAACAGTTCCTTTTCCTTCATGTTCCGTGTCCTGACGAGGAGCAGGAATTCACGGGCTGTCGCCGTCTGCGCCTGAATATGATCGAGGTGTACCGCGTCCTTTTCGAGCAGCTCCCGAACAGCAGGATTTTCCTCTGCGGCTATCCTCTTTTTGATGAACGCCTTGTTGCTCTCGAAGCTCTCGCGGCTGTTCATACAAACAAGCTCGACCTCGGTCACGCCTTTTAAAACCGACATAAGGGCATATATCTTTGCTCCGAGAGCTTCTTCGGACAGCACCGAGATGTTGCTCGGCTTGATTGAAAAAAAGACAAGCTCGGTGTTCGAGCCTGTCTTTAACGAATATTCGGTTATGCCCTCAATGCCGATGATCTGGCGAGTTGCCAGCTTTTTGCGCTCGGCGAGCTGCTGTTGTTTTTTTGTCTGCAATTATTCTCCACCTTTCATCTGCCAACGGTATTCCTGCTGCTCGATAAAGAAGTAGTTTATCGCGTAGCGCAGGAAATCAAGGATTGATGTATCATCGAACCGTATGGCAAGGAATGCGTATGCTAAAGTTATTACAAGCGGTATCGTGAAGCCCGTTTCCGCAAGCGCCACCACCGCTATTATCGCACCTATACCGATCTTGGCGAGGTCTTTGAGCCGCCAGAGGAACAGCATAGGTGCGCTTTTCAGATTGTCGGGGTAAATGTAATTTGTCATGCTGCCTCCTTTACTTTGCGACCATTTGAACAAGATGCACCGCTGATTGCGCCGTATTGATAACTGCATTGACATTGGGGCGGGCTGCGGTTTCAAGTCCGAAGTTACCCGCAATTCTCGGTATCTCGCAAGCTGCCAGCATAACGCCGAGACCGAGCAGCCATGTGTCCTTGAACAGTATCAGACCTGCTATCAGCATTGTCGATTGCAGGAACGATGTGAGGCACAGCGCAACGACCTGTTTTATCCACATTATGAGACCGTCTGTGTAGCCCCTCGGAACGCTGAACATATATAGGCTGCCTACCGCTATCTGAATAAGCAAAATTCCACCGCGCTTGAGACTTGCGAGAAATACCTTTATCACGGCGTAAGCCATCATGATAGTTATTACTGCGGACATTATCTGTCCCATCATTCTGATCTCCATTGCTTCAACAGCCAATTCGATAATATTCTTTGATGGCTCTATCTGAATAAAACCGGTCATATCACCGTTCATGCCGACCTGCATTTGTATCGACAGCTCGTATAGCTTCACAGGTACTACCGTGAACAAGCTGACCGCAAAAAAGCCTTTGAGCGTATTCAGCGCAAGCGCTTTTGGGTCGCCTCGTCCGTTCTGACACTCTATCGCAAACTCGAAAACTGCAACAACAAAGCCTGTTGCAAACAGCGTCCAACCTATATTGGAAAACAGCGAGACGATCTGTTTTATCCAAGGTTGGTTGAACAGCTCCACACCCATAGAATTCATTGCCGCGAACATATTTCCGATCAGCTCGACCACTTTTTGATAGATCCAGTCGATCATCATTTCCAGAATCTGATCGACCGAAAAATCAAGTAAAAACAATGTGTCACCTACCTAACAATTATCCCTCGGCTTTGTAACCGAGGGATAACACTTTATTTTACATACTCATTCCGATATCCTCGCTCATCTGCGGTTCCGCGAACATTTCAAGGTAATCATCGGCAGTCTGTGCCATAGCGTCATAATCGGCATTCGTAGGCTTGTACCCATACCAATCGGGGGAATCTACGCTCCAAATGTACGGTGATTTTTTGTTCCCGTATATTTCCTTTCTTCCGATGATATCGCCGAGCGTGGTTTTCTGCGTATCGATAACGCCCTCTTTGCGGTTGAACAGAGTGATCTTCAGCGCACTGAATTCCTGTGCCACCCCCTCGGTCACGAACTCCATTTTCCCCGTGACATTTTCGGAAAGTCTGAACACACAGGCTTTCCCGACATACCTTGCATCGCCGACAAATTCACATCTGTCTGCTATATTTTTTAATTCCTGTGCAAAAAATGTCATAGCTCATATCCCCGCTATCGTCCATACATAGGTAGGTGCTGTCAAAGTGAATATTAAGCAAGCGAAAAGTATCGCCGGACCTGTCCACTCGAAGTGCCCACTTTTCCGATATTCAAAATACGATAAACCGAGCTTAACAAAGAAGAATACTGCAAGTATCACATCTATTATGGGAAATACCACATCATTTACAACTGTCTTGATCTCTCCCGAGGCGGTGTCCCATGTACCTTTTATTGCGGTAGATACCTCGCCGTCCGCAAACGCCGTGACCGAAAATGCCGCCATGAAGACGGTCATCACAAGCAGTAGAATTGCGGTTTTAATAATCCTTTTTTTCTTCGTCATATTTTCGTCCTTTCTCAGTAGGTTTTGGCAATGTGCCAGTCATCATAGACATTGCCCTTGATCGTTACGCTGTCGGTGAGGTTCACAGACAGCATTCCCGCGGGTGTCCAGCAGTCGATCACCCAGGTGTAGGGTGTGTAGCTGCCGTTGGGATACCAAACGGGAGTGAAGTGCGTCCGGTTCTCGTAGGTGCTGTATTCGTTCTTCTTGAACTCGTACCCGCCGGACACCTTTTCGAGCAGCCGCCAGTATTTCTTGTACTTGAATTCGGGGAAATATGTGACGGCGTTCTGAATGTCGGTATGCTCGCCGGAGCCGCTTATCGACGCGGTCACGCGCTCGTTGATGCCGTAGCCGGATTTCATCGTTCTGCCGTTTTTGGTGGGATTTTTCGCATCGGGCGTGATCGTCATGTTTGCCGACAGCGATACC
>JAFVBZ010000059.1 GCA_017479645.1 Ruminiclostridium sp.
CTACACGAACGTGTTCGACATCTTCCAGTCAACGGTTTATGTGATCGCGGCGGCACTTCTGCTTCTGATAAAGCCGCTGATACTGTTCTTCTGCGACGAAGCCTTCTATGACGCGTATCTCGTGACGCCGTTCATAGTGCTTTCGGTTGTGTTCACCTGCTTCTCGACATTTATGGGAAGCGTTTATATCGCGTCCAAACAGTCTGTGCGCTCCCTTGTCACAGCATCTGTCGGAGCCGTGCTGAATATCGTGTTCAATCTGATGTTCATCGGTATGTGGGGAGTTGACGGTGCGGCATTCGCAGGTTTCCTCGGCTTCCTCGCAATATTCGTGGTGCGCGCAATAGATACTCACCACATAGTCTATATGGATCTGAAACTGCCGAAGATGATACTCAATACCGGGATATTGATGACGATGGGCGTCATCATCTTCATGGTAAAGGACAGCACGATTTACTATGCCTCACTTGCGGGACTGTTCATCGTTGTACTTGCGCTCAACTTCAGGTCCGGCGTGAACGCGGTAAAGATGATACTTAAAAAGGAAACAGCCGAATAACATTCAGAGACAGGCGGTGAAATAAACATGGAGAAATATTACATCTGGCTTCTGCTTGCTTTGGGCGAGGGCAGACCGGAGATATCACAGCTGCTGAAAAGGTTCGGAACAGCGCAGAAAGCCTATGAGGCTTTTGAAAGCAATACTGCCCTTCTCGGCGCGGAACTTACCGCAAAAGCGCAGGAGATCGGGCTGGACAAGGCGGAGAAGCTGTTATCGTCAATTACCGCTGACGGAACGGAGCTGATAACCTGGGAATCCGAAGAATACCCGGAGCATCTGCGCCGTACCGAAAACCCGCCCTGCGTACTGTTTGCGAAAGGTGATTCGAGCCTTTTGAGCAAGAAGCTGGTAACGATCGTGGGTGCCCGCGCAATGACGGATTATACCGCGTCCGTAATACCCGATATTATCGAGCGCATCGACAAGGATTATGCGATAGTCGGAACTCTGTCCGAGGGCTGTGACCAGCTTGCCTGTCTGAACGCGCTTAAATATGGAATAGCATTTATAGAGATAATGCCCTGCGGTCTTTCGCGCACATATCCTGCCGGAAGCCGTTCGATGCGCAGATTTCTGCTTGAAAACGGAGGTCTGCTGATATCGGAATTTCTCCCTAAGACAAACTCGTCCCAGGGCAGTTTTCTGCGCCGTTCACGCATAATCGGCGGAATATCGTATGTCACGCTGGTAATGCAGGCAGGCGCAAAAAGCGGCACTCTCAATACCGCCGAGTATTCCTCGGCACCGCTGTTCGTGCCTCCCCACGACATATTCCGGAAAGACTATTCGGGAGCGGTGAATGCCGTCAGAAAAGGCGCCAAGCTCTATCTCGGACCCGCGAGTATCGACAAGGCTTATGAGCATGCACTTGAAGCCGAAAAGGAGTCGGACGATACGGAAGAACAGAAGAGAGCAAATTACCGTACCGGCAGTGCAAAAGGCAAGAACAGCACAGCGGATACGAAAACCAGTGTGAAAGAAAATGCCTCTCCGGAGAAGAACGCCGGAAAGGCACCTGAAAGATCTGATTTTGACAGCGACGAGCAGTTCTCGCTGTATATGTTTATCGCCGGAAGCGGCAGCACTGTGAGCCTGGAAGAGATACTTGCAGGCACCGGACGTTCTCCGGAATCACTTGCCGAAGACCTGCTCGATCTTGAGATCGCAGGAAAAATCTCCTGCGCCGGCAGCCGGTACAGCGCTGTTTAATCCTGCAGCAGAATATCGCAGAACCTGCCCCGTATTGCTCCCACAAGAGCGCGGGGCGAAAGTTTTATCTGCAGACCTATCCTCCCGCCGCTTATATAGAACTCGTCAAGTGCTTCCGCCGAGTCATTCACAACGGTCATGAACTGCTTTTTCATGCCTATCGGCGTGCAGCCGCCTCGCACATATCCGGTCACTGCGGTAAGATCCTTGACATGCAGAAGTTCCACAGACTTCTCACCGACGCTTTTTGCCGCCTTTTTAAGGTCAAGCTCCTTATCGACCGGTATCAGGAAGCAGTAATAATTGCCGGTCTTTCCGTGGGCAACAAGGGTCTTGAATGTCATCTCAAGCGGCTGACCGAGCGCATTTGCGGTGTGTATGCCGTCAACGAACTCGTCACATTCATAGGTCTGTTCCTCATAAGGGATCTTGTTCTTTTCAAGAAAACGCATCGCGTTGGTTTTCGCTTCTTTTGCCATATTTTCTCCGTCCTTATCAGCCCACAGTATTCTGCGGAGCACCGTTTATATACGCGGCAAGGTTCTCTTCCGCGATCTTCAGAAGTCTCTGCCGTGTCTCGTATGCCGCCCATGCGATGTGGGGAGTGATAATGCAGTTCTGCGCGCCGTAAAGCGGGCAGTCCGCCGCCATAGGTTCCCGGCACAGCACATCAAGACCTGCACCCGCAAGCTTTCCGCTGTCCAGAGCATCTCTGAGCGCCTGCTCGTCAACAACAGGTCCGCGTGATGTATTTATCAGCACCGCGCCCTGCTTCATCTTTGCGAATGCGTCCGCGTTCATAAGCTTCACCGACTGGGGAGTGAGCGGGCAGTGCAGCGTAACGATATCACTTTCCCGCAGGAGCGTGTCCATATCCACGAACCGGTACGGGCAGTCCGGTTTCTGCGTTCTTGTGCAGACGATAACGTTCATTCCGAAAGCTTCCGCTGCTTTTGCAACGCGGCTTCCGATAGCGCCGTAGCCGACAACGCCTATGGTCTTGCCTGCAACGCAGCGTATCGGATAGGGAAAATATGAGAATGTCGGGCTCTTGATCCAGTCGCCGGCAGCAACGGAAGATCGGTACTTGCCGAGGTTCCCGAAGAGCTCGAAGATAAACGTGAATACGAGCTGTACCACGCCGTCGGTGGAGTAGCCGGGAACGTTGGTTACAGTGATCCCGCGTTCCTTTGCGCAGTCAAGATCAACGTTGTTGTAACCGGTGGCGAGGATCCCGATGTATTTAAGATTCGGTGCCTTCTCCATTACCTCCCGCGTAATGAGAGTCTTGTTGCAGATCACAGCGTCTGCGTCTCTTACACGCTCGGCTGTCTGTCCGGGCGCGGTAACGCCGTAGCGCACAACCGTTCCGTAAGCCGCGAATGACGAAAATCCGATATCGCCGGCAGTAACGGTATCGGCGTCGGTAAAGACGATCTTCATGCTATACCTCCGTTCCGATGCAATAACCGCATCGTTGTATTTTCAAATTACGTCAATTTGTACAAAAGAGTAAAAACAGTTCCACTCAATTATAGCACAAAATCCGCTGAATTTCAACAGTAAACTGTTTTAGCACAATATTATATTATCACGCTATATGAATGACTTTACCGCAAAATACAGCATTTCGTGACAAGAAAAGCAAAGAATATGTAAACTGATGTTAAAATTTTTATGAATTTTGTCAAAAATGGTAATGACATTATTTCCATATTGTGATATAATAAACACGATAAAAAATAAACGTTTCAGAAATGTGTAATATAAAAAGTGTATATTCGGAACAGGAGAAGCAAGCAATCATGAGTGAGATCGAATTTGGGAATATATTGTATAAGCTGTATCACGGAGAGGTAAAGATCGAAGGTGCTGCTGTCAAGGACAACAAGAACTGCGCCGATCTGACAGTCAACGAACTGAATCCTATAGAGTGTATCCGCACTCTCACCAAAGGTTCCGAAGGACCTACAATAAGCGCGATCGCAAGCGATCTCGACATCACCCGTCCCTCTACCACTGTCGCAGTCAATAAGCTGTGCAGCAAGAAAATGGTATCAAAGGAAGGCAGTTCAAGCGACGGAAGATCCGTCCGCGTAAAGCTCACACAGAAAGGCGAGAAAGCCTACAGCGCACATCACTCATTCCAGAACAATCTCGTAAAAGACATAAAGCAGAGTATGTCGGAAGACGATTACAAAGCGCTTGTGACAAGCCTTAACACCCTTAAGACGATACTCGACAGCAAGCTTGAAAACATAGGCGAAGAATAAGAATAATAATTTTAACAGGTCACAATGACCTGTTAAAAAATGCAGTTACGATTTAGCAGTTGAAACTGTTTTTAGGTAAAAGCAATAAATTGTTTTGTTAAAGTGCAAAACAATTGTTGATAATATGTCAAACTAAATTTCAAACAGGAGGAAAACACAATGGGAATGAAATTCAATCGCAAGCTCCCCATACCGAAGCTTATCAAAGAGCTGTATCCGCTTTCGGACAAGGTAGCCGCCATAAAGGCAGAGCGCGATGAGCAGATCAGGGCGATCTTCAGAGGTGAGGATAAGCGATTTATACTTATAATCGGACCCTGCTCGGCAGACAGAGAGGACGCTGTGCTTGATTACACATCGCGTCTCGCAAAGGTACAGGACAAGGTAAAGGACAAGATATTCATCATACCGCGAATCTACACCGGAAAGCCCCGTACCACCGGCGAAGGCTACAAGGGTATGGTACACCAGCCCGATCCGTCTTCAAGCAAGGAGAATATGCTTGACGGTATAGTTGCCGTCCGCAGGCTCCACACCCGTGCGATAGAAGAGACCGGTCTGGTATGCGCGGACGAGATGCTCTATCCGGAAAACTACCGCTATCTGTCCGATCTGCTGTCGTACAACGCGATAGGCGCACGCTCCGTTGAGGATCAGCAGCACCGCCTTACCGCAAGCGGCATCGACACACCGGTAGGAATGAAGAACCCGACAGCGGGCGACTATTCGGTAATGCTGAACTCGATACTCGCCGCACAGAGCCCGCACATGTTCATATACCGCGGCTGGGAAGTCGAGACCGACGGAAATCCCTACGCTCATGCGATACTCCGCGGCTTCACGAACAAGCACGGCGAGAGCATGCCGAACTACCATTATGAGGATCTCAACCTCGTTTACGAGATGTACCAGTCGAAGAACCTTAAAAATCAGACGGTGATCGTTGACTGCAACCACGCAAACTCCGGCAAGAAATACCTCGAACAGATAAGGATCGCAAAGGAAGTTCTGTACAGCAAGCGCCACAATGAAGGTCTGAACGGCTTCATAAAGGGACTTATGATAGAGAGCTACATCGAGGACGGCGCTCAGAAGATCGGTGAGGGCGTTTACGGCAAATCCATAACTGATCCGTGCCTCGGTTGGGACAAGTCGGAAAAGCTCATCTACGAGATAGCAGATGTCCTGTAAGAGTCTGTTCTGAGACCGATGCGCTTTCGCGCTTTGTCCTGCGCGGACAGCGCCGGTCACCTTTAAAAAGGGGGCTGGACCCCCTAAACCAGATGACAGGAATACGGAGAATGATATGATGTTTCCGGAAAGACTGAGTGCCGCTGTTGAAGCAAACGCACTCGCTTATGACCACAAAGAGCTTGCAAAAGCCGCAGCGCAGATGTCGGAGAAGTACCGGGCAGAACGCGGTGACGGAAGCCGGCTCGTGACAAAAGACTGCGAAACTGCCGCATACGCTGCCGTGAGAATGCCGGCGACATTCGCCGCGGTGAGCGCTGCACTTGAGCACGCGCTTGAACATACGGACTGCGGGATATCAACGGCAGCGGATATCGGAGCCGGAACAGGCGCAGCAGGCTGGGCGGCGGCAGAGCTTCTCGAAAGCATTGCTGAACTGCACTGTTACGAGCGTGAGCCGAAGATGAGAGAGCTGGGGAGCCGATTTATGCAGGAAGCGGATATCGGCATAAAAACGGAATGGCACAGTTTCGATATAACGAAAGATATGCCCGGCCGCAGCTATGATCTTGTCATAGTGTCCTACACGCTCAATGAACTTTCGGAAAAGGACAGGGAACACGCTGTCGATAAGCTCTGGGAAAAGGCGGACAAGCTCCTGCTCATAGTCGAACCCGGAACAAAAGCCGGCTATGCGAACATACTCGCCGCGAGGGACAGACTGATAAAAGCCGGTGCGGAGATCGCATATCCCTGCCCCGGAAACGGGAAATGCCCGCTTGGCGCGGACGATTGGTGCCACTTCACCGCAAGGGCGCAGCGGACAAAGCTGCACAAGCTTCTGAAAGGCGGAGATGTGCCGTATGAGGACGAGAAATTCTCCTGCATCGCCGCGGCAAAATGCGCAGTAAAGCCCTGTGAAAAGCGAATACTCCGCCACCCGCAGATATCCGGCGGATTTGTGGATCTCCGGGTATGCACAGCCGACGGTATCTCGGACATACGCGTGACAAAATCGTCAAAACAGTTCAGATCCGCAAGAAAAGCGGACTGCGGAGACAGCATATAATCAAAGACCGCTGAATGCACCTGCACCCGGCGGTCTTATTCGATAACTGCCTCATACTGAATCAATATCTATCCGCAGGCAAAACCATGTAATTTCGTCACGATTCAGATGTACGCGCAGAGCGCGCTCCAAAATTGTGCATTGTGAATTGTGCATTGTGAATTTGTCTATAAGTTTATGGAAAATGGGTGCGGGGGATAACCTTTTCAGAAGGTTATCCCCCGCTTTTGGTGCAAACCGGGTCGATAAGCCGAGTTTTGTCGTTGGGTGAACATCTATCTGACTTTACCGTCGCCGGCAAAGTTGTCTTGCTTGCGCAATGTAGCCGCCTTAAACGGAGCGCGCCGAGCAGGCGCGTAGCTCTCCGAACCAATCGGCGTTGCATCGGATAGGGTTTACATGGCATACGCGTCTCCGCGTATCCGGTGAGCTCTTACCTCGCCTTTCCACCCTTACATACATGAAGTATGCGGTATATCTCTGTTGCACTTGCCCTAAGGTCGCCCTCGGCTGCCGTTAACAGCTATCCTGCTCTGTGATGCTCGGACTTTCCTCAGGAGGAGACCTCCCGCGTCCACCTGACCCGGTTTGCAGTCGTATTATAACACACACAGCCGAAAAAATCAAGTCCTTTTGAAATTTTTGACATTTCCGCAAAGCTATTGCCAACTCCCGACTTTTTGTGATATAATATTTGTAATACATATTAAGAAAAGGCATACATATATGAAAAGCAACGAACATTGGTTCCCGAAGAAAAGGCTTATGATCGGCACGGCATTTCTTATTGCAGGTGCCGCGGGTCTGCTTGCGGCAAGATTCGCCGGCGGATTCGCGGATTTTTACGGTTTTACGATATACCCTGCCGTAGTGAACATATTCGCCCGTATAAGCGGGATATTCCCCTTCTCTGTCGCGGAAATAATGGTGATAGCAGGTGTTCTGCTGGCGCTTTTCTCCGTCGGCTATTTTTTCGTGAATATCATAAGGCGCAAAGGGCGCAGGCTGAAATTCCTGCTCTCGTCATTCTCCTCCGTACTGCTTGTCGGCTCGGTACTTCTGTTCGAGTTTGCCTACGGCATGGGCATAAACTACAGCCGCCGTCCCTTTTCGGAGATAGCGGGACTGCAGACAGGAAAATACACGAAACAGCAGGTGCTTGAAGTGCTCGAATACACTATCGCAAATGTAACGGAGTCCGGCAGGAACATCGAACTTGATGCTGACGGGCATATAGTTGTACCGGGTGACTTGTCGGCGCGGGCTGTTTCGGCAATGAAAAAGCTCGGCGGAAAGTACGATGCGCTGGATTCCTATTATGCGGGAGTAAAGCCCGTGATGCTCTCGGAGCTTATGTGCTACGGTCACATCACCGGCATCTTCACCTTCTACTCTATGGAGTCTAACTACAACACCATGAACAACGCGGAGGAGATCGGACATACCGCCTGCCACGAGCTTTCCCACATGACCGGGTTCATGCGTGAGGACGAGGCTAACTTCATAGGCTTTCTCGCCTGCCGTGACAGCGGAGACGATTATCTCACTTACAGCGGGTGGTATGATATGATGATATACCTGCTGAACGCGTATTATTCCGTATGCACGAGTGATGAATACACCGCGGTTTACAAAACTATACCCGGATATGTCCGGAAGCAGCTGGATATGCAGAACGAGCTCTGGGACAGGTATGAAACGGATTTCGGAGAAGCTGCGGAAGCTATGAACGACGTTTATCTGAAGATAAATGACCAGTCCGACGGCACAAAAAGCTACGGAAGAGTCGTCGATCTGATGATCGCGGACTATTACAGCAAAAATTATTGAAAATTGTCAAAAAAACGGTTTACAAATCGAAAAAAATGTAGTATAATATATGTTGGTGTACTGGAACACCGTGATATACAAAATATGGTTTGAATAAAAAAGAAAGGACACGGAACATGAAACGTCTGAAAAAATACATTTTCGCAGCAGCCGCCGCAGCTCTGATCGGTATATATGCAGCTTTACCCGTTTACGCCGAGAATGACGATCTGGAATTCCCGGAAGATGAGGAAGTAGTTGAGGTTGAAGATGCGGAAGAGGAAAACCCCGATGAGATAATACCTATCGAGGACGAAGACGACCCCGATGTAGATGTCGAGGACAACGTAGAGGATCCCGATGTTGATATCGTCGGCGTTGACACCCCGGAAGATGACGAGCCTGATCTCACAGATGATGCTCCCGCTGTCACACAGGCTGCGCCGAGTGCCGATACCACTCCGCAGTATAACGCGGTAAGCCCCTACACGATGTACTCGAACGAAGTCGTAAATGTACGTTACGGCCCGGATACAAGCTACAGCAAGCTCGGCACGGTTTATGCGAACTCTCCCGTAACCGTAGTCGGAACAGCAGGCGGCTGGCTCGTTATCGAATATAACGGAACCAAGGGATTCGTTTCATCAAGCTTCTTCTCACAGACAGCCCCCACAACCACAACTACCACAGCTGCCGCAACTCAGGCTGCACCCGTTGTGACCGAGCAGACAGAAGATGCCGAAACAACCGCAGAGCCCCAGCAGGCAGAGATCGTTGACGAGACTACCACAAAGAAGACCAAGGCTCCCGAAACCGAGCCTCCGGCAGTAGAAACTCCCGACGATAACGAGGAAACAACCACTGCCAACAATACAGCAGATGAAGACAAGGATAAAGAAGCTGCTGCCGCTTCCACAGACAGCGACAAAAAGAACGGCGGTATCGGCGGTATCCTCCTCGCACTCGGCTGCGCAGTAGGTACATTCGTTCTTGTAGGCGTCCTCCCCGTTGTAATCCACAGCATCTACCACAAGAAGCTCTATCAGTATTGAGCCGGTAAGAGAAGCCGCTTGCGCTCGAGAAGGGTCGCTTGCGCTTGAGAAGGTCGCGCACAGCGCTCGAGACTTGGGGGAAACCTTTCTGAAGAAAGGTTATCCCCCAAACCCCTTTCCAAAGACTTTTAATCGCTCCGCAGTTAAGGGAGAGAGTTTTCAGAACAAAACGAAAGACTGTTGAAACTTATAAATTTCAGCAGTCTTTTCTTGTATTCAGATGAATATAACCAACCGAGGTGGCATTGTTGCAGTTAGAATAATGTCACCGCGTAATGTTCAGACATTCAGCGGTTTTGCTTACATATCCTTATACCATGCGGGAGTGTCGCCGAAATCGGCAGCGAGATCGTCACCGATGTGCGAATAAACATAGTCTGTGTACTCCGCAAGCTTTTGCAGGATTTCTTCCGCTTCTTCCTTTGTCTTGTATGCAAAGCGGGCTTCACCGTAAAACGGGATTATATCGAAGTTGCAGCCTGTTATTTGAAAATGGAACCCGAGGATATTATTATGGGGAAGTTTATTGAATCTGGCACGGTAGCGGAAATTGTGCGCATCATAACGGACGTACTCAAATATTCCTGGAAGACTGCCTTTTCTCGGGTGTTTCACAGACTCAAACCCGATCTTTTTAAAATACGGTGTTGTCATCTGCTTTCCGCAGACTTTCGGCATAAGCATATCGCCGAAGACCGCTGTTTCCTTGTACGGACTGACCGCCCCAAGCTCTGAAAGAAGCTGACTCATTCTTTTTTCATAGCTTTTCCGCAGGACCGCAAAACGCTCATATTCCTCCGGAGCAAACATACAGCTTCCGGCGGAGAATACCGGATCTCCGAGATACGGTTCAAGCTTTCGGAGTATATCCTGCGTACTGCGGGGTTCAGGCTCGGCAGTAGTCTCGATTTCTACGGTCACATTGCCGACAGCGTATGAATCATGCTTAAGGGTTATTCCGCTGCACATAAACGGCAGATAAGATGTCGTCGGTATTTTCAGCCGGTATGCAGCCCTGCTTTTTACCGCGGGCGAGATATCTCCCCCGCCGTACCAGTCTATCCCGTCCAGCCGCAAAATGCAGTCGTTAAGCCTGTACGGCTTTGGTATCTTTGCAAAAAGACCGAAAACAGCTTCACTGTCCCCCGGGCTGATATAAATATCGCCTTCCGTCCAGTTCTCCCGGAAGCTTGTAAGCAGCGCTCCGGTTCCCTGCTCATTCTTTTCCGCCGGTACAAAGTATTTCTCCAGCGGCGAGAACGTCTCCGGTTCAGACCTCATCAGCCGTTCCACAGCTCCGTCATGTATGCGGAACCCGATATTCCGGTAGGAAAGCCCCAGCTCCGAGAGCATATTGACTATATAGGGCAAGAGAGCCGGGAATTTCACCTTGCCGCTTATATCAAAGGTGAAGCTGTTAAATACCCTCATCTTCCTGTTCCTCTTTGTCCTTTCCGGCATTTGTTATGCCGTAGCAAAGCGACATGAGGCTGTCGCCGAGATGAACGTTTTCGACGATAACGCCGGGCAGGTTCTTCTGGGTAATGTCGAAATGCGAGAAGTTCCAGAATGCCTTAACTCCGAGAAATGTCAGCTTTTCGCAGATATCCGGAGCCGCTTCCTTCGGTATGCAGAGTATCGCGATCACGGGCTTGTTCTTGCTGCAGAAGCTGTCAAGCTCGGACATAGCGGAGACTTTCACGCCGCCGAATGTTACACCGCGAAGCTTCTCGTTCATATCGAAGATGCCGCAGAGCCGGCAGCCGTACTTTGCATAGTCGAGATGCACGGCAAGGGCGCGTCCGAGATTTCCGGCGCCTATGAGGATAGCGGGGTACTTTTCGTTTACGCCGAGTATCGTGCCGATCTCCTCGCGCAGTTCGGACACGTTGTAGCCGTAGCCCTGCTGACCGAAGCCGCCGAAGCAGTTGAGATCCTGTCGTATCTGCGACGCGGTGACATTCATTCTTTCGGCAAGCTCACGGGAAGAGATCTTGCTGACTCCCTCGTTTAATAGTTCACCGAGGAATCTGTAATATCTCGGAAGTCTTCTTATTACCGAATTCGAGATTTTTTCGTTCTTGGACATAATAATAGTATCTCCCCCGTCCGCAAAGCTTTGTTTATGAATATCAGGTGCGGACGGAACCGGCAGGAATTGCCGGTTTTCATACTGTCTGTTTGAGTCTTTCGTTTATCTCGTCAAGGAACTGCTCGGTGTTGACCTTCCTCTTGTTCGGAAGAGTGGACAGAACGTAAAGATCGCCTGTCATAACGCCGTCCTCGATAGTCTTCACGGTAGCCTTTTCAAGCTTTTCTGCAAATGCGGTAAGTTCCGGTGTGCCGTCAAGCTCGCCGCGCTTCTTGAGTGCGCCTGTCCATGCGAATATCGTAGCGACCGAGTTCGTGGAGGTCTCCTCACCCTTGAGGTGCTTGTAGTAATGACGGGTAACAGTGCCGTGTGCAGCTTCGTACTCATAAACTCCGGAGGGAGAAACAAGCACGGAAGTCATCATACCGAGGCTGCCGAACGCGGTAGCGACCATATCCGACATAACGTCGCCGTCGTAGTTCTTGCATGCCCAGATATAGCCGCCCTCGGAGCGGATAACTCTTGCGACTGCATCGTCGATAAGGGTATAGAAGTATTCGATGCCGGCTTCCGCGAACCTGCCCTTGTATTCAGTCTCGAATATCTCCGCAAAGATATCCTTGAAAGTATGATCGTACTGTTTGGAAATGGTGTCCTTCGTTGCAAACCAGATATCCTGCTTGGTATCGAGGGCGAAATTAAAGCAGGAGCGCGCGAATGACGCGATAGAGCCGTTGATGTTGTGAAGGCCCTGGATAATACC
>JAFVBZ010000060.1 GCA_017479645.1 Ruminiclostridium sp.
GCAGAAATATGATGATCGAATAGTGGAGTTACAGCGGGAAATAGAAGCCAAAATAAATCTGCTTAATGCCTTCAAGGAGATTTCTGATACATACAACGATATCTCACAGGGCGACTACATCAGCAAATTGATGAAGTCCGAACAGAAGCTTGAAGTCGAGCGTCGTGCTTCCACACAAGAGCGTTCTGCATCCAAGCATGATGCACCTGCGCCAAAGCCACCCATGCATGGTACCGCACCAAAACCGGAGCAGCAGGAATCTGTACCGGAGAAGTCTGAACCCAAACCGGACGAGCATGCACAAAAGCTGACCGTGCATCATAAAAGCCGCAGTCGCGAACGCGGTTGATCGGAGGTGATGTTTATGAACTACATATATGGTGGTGTGCCGCCGTAGCTTTGCTATGCCCGGTCACGGGCGACACCGATATATAGAAATAAACAACAATGAAATGTTCAAGGAGGAAACAACATGAGAAGAATTCTTACAATCAAGGAAGCAGCTAAACTTATCGAGGGTCTCACCGAGTACCGCATCCGTCAGATGTGCAAATCAGGTCAGCTCCCGTGCTTTATGGCGGGCAAGAAGTATCTGATCGACGAACAGGCTCTGTACAAGGCGGTGTTCGGAGAAATTCCCGCTGAGGACAAGCCGGCATGATTCGCAAGGGGTGTTAATTCGCCCTTTGCGCCTATACTATTAAAAATATATGATAAATTTGCAAAAACTACTTGACAAATACAAAAACACGAGTTATGCTTTAAAGCACTAAATTATATTTTGCGAAAGGATGATGAAATATGGCAAATATCACGAAAAGAGGCAATGGGTACAATATTCGTGTATCCTGCGGATTCGACGGGAACGGTAAGCGGATCTTTAAGTCTATGACCTACAAACCTCCGGCTAACACTCCCGCCAAGGAGGTCGAACGGCTGGTAAACAAGACTGCCATAGAGTTTGAGGAACGCTGTCTGAACGGTCAGGTCATTGATTCCGGAATACGTTTCAGGGATTTCGCGGAGAAATGGTTCAAAGAGTACGCCGAGAAACAGCTCCGCGCGACAAGTCTCAGCCGATACAACGAGCTTATGAAGCGTATAATGCCGGTATTCGGCAATATGAAGCTAAAAGCGATCAGACCGTATCAGCTGACAGAATTCTACAACAGTCTGTCGGAAGAAGGCGTTCGTAATGACACCAAGTATATCGGGCGAGATACGGTTGTATCGTTTTTCCGGAGTTCGGGGATGACACAGCCGGAATTTGCCAAAGCTGCCGGGGTATGCCATTCAGTGGTAGAAAGCGCATTACACGGCAGGAATATCTCCAATAAGAGCGCGCAGAAGATAGCGGACTATCTCGGAAAGCCGATAGACAGGCTGTTCAAGTGCGTAAATGAGGGCAAGCGGCTTGCAAGCAGGACTATACAGTATTATCAGGTAATACTCTCGTCAATGTTTTCAACTGCCGTAGAATGGGAATTTCTGTCGGAAAACCCGTGTGAACGAGCCAAACCGCCGAGAATAATCTATAAAGAGAGCCGCTATCTGGACGAGGACGGAGCCGCCGCTGTCATGGACGCTCTGGGGCAGGAGCCCTACAGATACGCGATAGCGATCTACATAATGCTCTATACCGGACTGCGTCGGGGTGAAGTTTGCGGATTGGAATGGTCGGATATTGATTTTGACAAGCGGATAATGTCAATAAACCGCAATTCTCTGTATATCCCGGAAAAGGGAACATTCACGGACAGCCTGAAAACCTACAGTTCCAGCCGCGTTATCAACCTGTCGGATGATCTGATCGACATACTGCACGACTATCGGACATGGCAGGAAGAACAGGCTGAAATGCTCGGTGACAAGTGGAAAGGCAGCGAACGCATAGTGACGCGGCTTGACGGTTCTCCGATATGCCCGGACACACTTTCGGGCTGGTTCTATAAGTTCATAAGGAAGAACCACCTGCCGCAGATATCGCTGCACTCCCTGCGGCACACCCATGCTACGCTCCTTATCGCGTGCGGAATATCGCTCAAGACCGTGTCCGCAAGATTAGGCCATGCTTCGGTTTCAACAACAAGTAATATATATGTTCACGCGATACAGTCAGCCAACGCAGCAGCGGCAGACGCTATCAACGTGGCTCTTTCTCCGCACAAGGCGGCAAAGAGAGCCAAAAAGCTCCGAATCAACAGCAGTATTGCGTAATAATGCAACGGCACGGCAGATCATAACGGTCTGTCGTGCCGCTGTTTTTTCTGAATTTCAGCTAATGTTTTTTACATATAGTATAAAAATATAGTGTCGATTTGCAAGCCTGCTCACACTTATTATTCAAAAACAGCTTCTCAAAAGATACACTTCATTACAATAAATCGCCTCAAACTGCGATAAATAAAGGGCTCGCGAATCTTGGTGTGAACAAATTGTGAACAAAACGCCAAAATGGGGTCAAATTTTTAATTAGTTTGTCAAAATCAAAAACCGCTTAACAGGCTTTGTTAAGCGGTTTCTTAATGGTGGACCCGGGGAGGATCGAACTCCTGACCTCCGCGTTGCGAACGCGGCGCTCTCCCAGCTGAGCTACGAGCCCATACAACATAGGATATTATATCACAAGATCACGAAAAAATCAACC
>JAFVBZ010000009.1 GCA_017479645.1 Ruminiclostridium sp.
CCGCTCATTCCGAAAGTCCGAGATCCTTTACCCATGCAGAGATCACATATCCCTGTACACTCGAAAGCATTCTTCCCTCTTTGATGACAGTAGTATCGGAAACACTGCCTTTGAGAAGCTTTACCGTATCTCCGAAACGGCTTCCGCCGGAAGTAGCAAACAGGATTATCGTCTTTCCGGAGAAATCGCCGCTTTCAAGAAAGCTGTTGATTATAGTCGGAGCAACATACCACCAGATCGGAAATCCCAGCAGTATAGTATCGTAAGCCGACATATCCGGTGCTTTCTCCGCAAGTGCAGGACGCGAGGATTTATCGGACATCTCAAGGCTGGTCCTGGATTTCTCGTTCTTCCAGTCAAGATCGGCTTCTGTATATGGTACGGCAGGCTTTATCTCGTAAAGATCGGCTCCCGCCGCCTCCGCAACAAGCTTTGCCTTTGCGGCAGTAGTGCCGCTTGCGCTGAAATATGCAACAAGTGTTCTGTTCATTGGTTTTCCCCCTGAAAAATCATATATAATACTTTATTATATCATTTTAAGCAATCGCTGTCAAGCTTTGCATTTATCCGCTGCGCTTATACTTGACAAATCGGCGCAGTAATGTTATAATTTATCTGTAAAGCAAGAATTTATAAATGCAAAACAACTGCCCGTTATCGGATTTCTGCGTATAAATATACAGAACCGATTTTAACAGGAGGCAGTATAATGCATATTAATATCATCGCCACCGGTTTTTCCGGCACAGGTCCCGATCCTCCCGAAGCATAAGGGACTGTATGTTTCAGAATGCCCGGAAAAACAGAAAAAGGAGGTAATCATAATGGAACAGATACTAAAGAATCTGTTTGATTTTCAGCGTTTTGCGCGCGATCCGGCATTACAGCGCATAATAGATGAAGCAGAAAATTACACCGAAGCCATAGAGCTGTCCGATGATATGCTTGATCTTGCAGCAGGCGGCACCGCCATAGATCCCCAAAAGATAAAGGGAGCTAAAAAATGACTGAAATAAGTTCCGAACAGATCTATCTCGATTACCGCAGCAAGGTTGCTGCATATATTTCAAGCCATATCCGCAATAAGGAAGATGCGGAGGATCTTGTATCCGATGTGTTTATGAAGGTGCATGCGTCGCTTGACAAGTTCGACGAGAAAAAAGCATCGGTCTCCACTTGGATATATACCATAACAAGAAATACCGTTACGGATTTCCTGCGCCGGAATCATATATCCGAGGAGCTGCCCGAGGACGCCCCTTCCCCGCTTCTGACCGAGGAAAGCTATATGAAAGAAGAAACTCTGTCCGAACTCGCGTCGGCTCTTAATGAACTTGAAGATGACGAACGGCGTATTATAGCCCTTCGATACGGAAGCGGCTTTCCCCTTACCGAGATAGCAGAAAAACTTGATCTCAGCTACGGCGCTGTTAAGATCCGGCACCGCAAGGCTCTGAACAAGCTTGAGGAACTGATGAAAAACAAGATATGATGACAGCACCCCCGTGATCCGGAAAGATCACGGGGGTGTGTTGGTATTATCAAATAAAGGCTATGCCTGTCATGTCAGAATGTCTTGAGATGAAGTATGATATCCGGATCGTCGTACTTCTCACGCCTCTCAAGCTCATATCTGTCGCCTGTGTAATAATAGCCGAATGCATCCTTGGCGTAATCCGGGTTGTCATGCCCGTACCAATACCTTGCAAAAACAAGTCTTGTACGCTGTTCGTCCTCCGGAATATCCATAACTGCTCTGCCGAACAGCTCTTCGTCTCCTTCCTGCCATAAACCGGTAAGTTTCAGGCATGTTGCAAGATAGTCCGTATGATATATCGGCGCGTTGTTATAAACAAAACTGTCGTGTGTTTCACCTGGAGCCTTCATAAAGAATATCGGCGTATTTCCGGGCTTGTCATGTTCGCCGTGATCTGCTGTTATGATGATCGCCGCATCATCATATAAGCCAAGCTCCTTTAACTGTGAAATATACCTGTTCATTATCTCAAGGCTGTCATTTATTGCTTTATTGAGGTCACTATTGAACCTATGTGTACCAAGAACATGCTCCACAATAAAATAATCATAATCATTATCTGCTTTTTCCAAGTCAAGATGTTCAAGGAATTCCTCGTTCCGATGTAAGCATTGATATGGTATATATACAGCATCGTTGATAGTCGCAATATCAGGTTCAAATCCTTTTTTGGCAAAGATGGGCAGATAACGGTATGCAGCAAAAGAATCAACATTCTGAAACAGCTGAATGCTGTCGAGTATTATCTCATCACGTTTTACTTCATTTATATTATCTGCGCTCTCGGAAGCAGGTGTACAATCATAAAGAAAATCGCCGTAGAAATTGACTTTGTAGTTATTTTGATGAAGCCGTGAATAAAAGGTTCTGCACCTTTCACTTTCCCAGACTGTTCTGCGCCACTCTATACCGTCTCCCTCAGGATAATCACGAGCTCCTGTCAGCATCTCCGGAATTGAATGATATGTCGAATCATACATCATACAGGTATTCGTATAGATCGTAAAATCCTTCAGGCATTCAAATTTCTCCGGCTGAGTCCTGTATGCTTCTTCAAAATAAGCCTGATCTCCGGCATCTATTATAAGCGTTACTATATTCCTTTTTCCGGAAACTGTGAACTGTTCTTCACTGTTAAGCTTAGCAGCACTGTAATCCGTTATTATTTCCGGCGAAATTGCAGCCGCGGCTATAAGCGAAACAAACTGAACAACACCTATGAATGCGGTTACAATACTGTGAATACTAAGGGCATAGCGATTGTTTTTTAATGCAGGTATCTTTTTTACCGCAAAGCTTATCACAAATGGCAGCACAAGAAGTATCAGCCATATTACAGCATTTATTATCATCTGCACAGTAAGTGTTGACCAGTCGGTAAGTGTGCCGATCTCCGGAGACAGATCGCCGTTCATGAACATATACTGACAGTAACAACACAGTGCCAGCCCGACAGCCAGCTTTGCAATTGTCTCAAAACCTTTACGCGAAAAAGAACACATTATAACGGACAGTATGAATATGAATAAAGCCGTCTTAATGAAAATATACGGACCAAAGTCCAGATAACTGTATTGAAACTCCTGACGATTATTGAAAAATGTCTCGGAAGGAATATAAAAGAATGCTGTAAGGAATAACGGGAATGTGCAAAATAACGCTTCTTTAAAATATTCAGAGTGAGTCTTGCCTCCGGAGAAATTCATAATAAATCCTGATATTGATTCCAGAAAGCAGAAAAATGCAAAGTCTGAAAAAATGAATGCCCAGATACGGAACTGAAGGATCTCTCCGACGGCTGCTCTGTTATTAAGAAAAGCAAAAAATGTTCCTGCTGCTAAACAAACAATATGTAAAATAACAGTATTGTTGAATATAAGCCGGTAATACTTGAATACAAGAAACGGTACACAGATAATAATAAACAACACTGCACATATCAAAATATCCATTTTCAGGGAAAGATATCCGAAAAGCGCAAGAGATACCGCAAACAATATTGTAAAGACCCAGCCGACTATCCTGCCAGCTTTGTCGGATAACTTTATTCTTTTATCAAGAAACTCTATAACCGTTTTCATTTTGTCTCCCGTATCAACGATGTAAATGGTCTTTCGTCCATAAATTATAGCATTTTCACTTATAAAAGTCAATACACGACTTATTTTCTGACCGCGCTGTAAACCTTCATTAAACAGTTGACTAATACCGATAAAAATGGTATAATGTATAGTCAGAAAGTAATAAAATGGGTCTTACATATTCCGGAGGTTTATCCTGAAATGAAAAAAAATACAGACGCATATTCCGGTGCAGTTACACGAACTGCCGCCTCACTCGGCATTTTTTCGGCAAAAGCTGCCGCAGTATTTATCGCGGTGTTTTCCGTTATTGTCCTGTTCTTTATCAGCCCTGCATCTGCCGCGGGTATAAACGGGATCTCGGTATCTGACAAAGAACTGTCCCCGGGTGAACGGTTCACTGTCATTGTCACAGTTCCTGCCGCGGATCAGAATGCAGACGCGGCATCGCTCCGGATAAAATATGACGGCGATATCTTCGAGCCTGTAATAAAGGAAGGCTGGCCGGCAGCCGGAATACCGAATGCGCTCACCGGCTCCGGAGATGATTTTATCGCTTTGTCTGCCGGCAATTCGGAGCGCAACATAGACCTGTCAGACGGGCTTACTGTCACAGCGGCCTTCACAGTTAAAGCAAATGCAGCTGCAGGTAATTACTCTTTTCAGATCGACAGAGCAAGCCTGTCCTGCTACCAGGACGACGGTATTACCCTTCGTGAACTGTGGGAGCCGAAAACAACCACCGCTTATGTCACTGTTTCAGACTATACCGGCGAGCCCGAAAAAACGACCGATATAGTCAAAGGCGGCGGCATCTCCTCTTCTGCATCATCTGTAAAACGCGGCGGAACATTCTCCGTGTATATCAATGTACCGAAGATAGCCGAAAATGCCGATACAGCTTCCATACTCGCAAGCTTCAATTCCGATGTGTTTGAAGTGGTATCATGGTCACCGGAAATACCCGGAACCATGTTCAATGATGATGCCGGCTTTTTCGCACTTTCCGCTTCCAACCCCGAGCGGAATATAGATCTGTCAAAAGGCATTACTCTTGAAGCCGTGCTCCGCGCAAAAGCGAATACCGCCGCTTCCTCCGGTGTCATAACGCTGAAAAGATCAAGCTTCGCATACGTCAAGGCAAACGGATATGACTACCAGGAGCTATGGCAGCCCTCCATAAACTCCGTGAAGATCAATATCACGAAATCCCAGGGCTCGGAACCCCCAAAGCCCACACCGTCATATACGATACCAACCAACACAGCGCCTTACTCCCCAACAACACAGTCGCCGTCAACAACAGCTTCTTCCCGCACCTCCGCCGTAACGCTGGCTCCTGTCATTATCACATCTTCACAGGACGAGACCACCCTGCCTGCCGATGACTACGATGATGACGAACCGTATTATGACCCCGAGCCGCCGACAGACGATGATTACGATCCATATTTCCCCGAGGACGATCCCGATGATCTTTCGGACGAATTCGGAGAAAGCACTTCAGACCGCAGGATAAATGTATCGCTTGACCAGGATCTTTCCGGTCTCGGCGGAGAAAAGATACGCATAAAGACAAAATATGAGTTCTTCGAGCATGATGTTATCATCATAATCAAAGATCTGCCGAATGATGATCCCGATGCAGTATCGGCACTACGCCTTCTCGGAATGAGCGGTCACAGCAGATATCCCTTTGACGTAAGTGTTTACGACACCTATACCGGCACATACATCTCGCATCTGCCGGACGGTGCGTACATAGAGATAACCATTCCCCTCCCGGCAAGTATGACCGGTTTTGAGGACACTGTCGAAATGTATCACATCGTGAACGGAAAGCCGGAATATATATCTTCATCGACCATCGAAGAACAGGGTGTAAAGAAGATCATGTTCCGTGCCAACACCTTCTCACCGTTCATGATCGTCAATACTGCATACACATCAGATCCGGAGATAGTGATGCCGCAGGATATCCCGGCTCCGCGCAGCGACGGCATCGTAAACCCTGCTACCGGTGCTGCGGCTGCTGTCGGTATCCCTGCAGTTATGATCGGCTGCATATTCCTTGCAAGAAAGACACACAGACGCAGAAAACGCACAAAGACAGATGCCGATGACCCTGTTTCGGACGAAGATACAGCAGATAAAGAAGAATAACAGAGCTGCCCGCTGAAAGGATCAGCGGGCAGTCGTTGCTTATCAGTATGTGAGTCCGTATCCGAACGGATAGAGTATTTCATCGGTGTACATGGTATTACTGTCCAGCTTCGGTACATCAACCGGAAGCTTTCCCGTCGGCACATTCCCTCCGAATACCGTTATCAGTGCGGCAGGGTAATTGACGCCGTATGCCTGGGTTTCGCCGTTGTACTCCGTCGGTATCACCGGCATATCCTGTGCGCAGTAAGCACAGAGCAAAGCGTCCGCAGCAGTATATCTCGCCGCGTCGTATGGAAGCTGCATGCTCAAGAGAACTACCTTCTTGTTATTTTTGTGCGCAGTCTCGATAAGCTGATCGGCAAATACCGCCTGCCAGCCCCTTTCAACAGACGCGTCCATGTTCTCGCGCCTGTACGTTTCAACTGCAAGTATCACAGCAGCGGAATCCTTTATGACATCTTCAAATTCCGCGGCGCTCTTTTCGGTAACACAGTGGCACTCGGCAGCAACGCTTTCCGGCAGGATACTATCGGCTTTCAGCCTGCCGAATGCGAACGCGATCGTATTCTCCCCACCTTCAAACGGATAGAAGTATGCAACTTTTTCATTCTCCTGCAATTTAAGCGGGAGTGTATTGTCATCGTTCTTCACGAGGGTAATTGCCTTCTCGGCAATTCCGAGTTCAAGATCGTGATGTTCCTTCGAACCGACAATGGTTCTGGCTGTTTTCACAGCTTCTTCGACATCGGCAGGTTCGTTCCCTATAAGACCTTTTCTTATCTTAAGATCGATTATACGGGTAACGGAATCGTCTATCTGCTCTTCGCTGATCCTTCCGTCCTTTACTGCATCTGCGATCGAGCCGATATACTTCCCTATCTCCTCAACACTTTCATCGTTTACGATTAACAGCGGTTCAAGCAGCATGTCAACACCGGCATTTATCGCAAGAACAGCAGAATCTGTCCGGTCAAAGTTCACCTTGATAGCGTCCATGAGCATATCATCGGTTATTACAACTCCGTCAAAGCCGAGATCACCGCGAAGTATATCGGTTATGATCGTTTTTGAAAGGGTAGCCGGGAGAGTTATGCTCTCGCCGTTATCTATTGAGGTGTAGGTTTCGCTTTCTATCTGCGGGAACTGGATATGAGCGGTCATTATCATGTCCGCCTTGTCAGCAGCCGCGGCAAAAGGTACAAGTTCAGTCGCTTTCAGCTCATCGAGAGACTTGTCTATCTTCGGAAGTCCCGTATGGCTGTCGGTATTGGTATCGCCGTGTCCGGGGAAATGCTTGAGAGTGGATATGATATCTTCATCGGCAAGCCCGTCCATGAACGCATTTCCGAGTTCCGAAACAAGTTCCGGATCAGACGAGAACGAGCGGACATGTATTACAGGGTTCGCGGGGTTGTTGTTAACGTCCAACACCGGCGCAAAATCCGTGTTGATACCGACAGCATTCAGTTCGCTGCCCATAATGACGGCGTTCTGGTACGCAGCCTGTGCATCTCCGGCGGCTCCGAGAGCCATATTGCCGCAGGTCTTTGATCCGGTGGAGATACGAATTATATCTCCGCCCTCCTGATCGGCGGATATGAGCATCGGGATCCCGTTCTCGCTTTCAAGCGCGGCAGCCTGTATCCCGGCTGTAAGACGCACGGTCTGCTCTGTATCTGTTATGTTTGGACCGAACAGGCATATACCGCCGAAATCGTACTTTGAGAGCAGCGCCTTCTGCTTTTCGTTGAGGTCGTTGGTAAACTGCTGCCCGTCATCGGACTGATCCGTCCAGTATCTCAGAGTGATCATTATCATCTGCGATATCTTCTGCTCGAGCGTCATTGACGAAACGATGACCTCCGCACTGAGCGGAGGTTCCGGTATCGTATTATCTTCCGTCACTGCGGAAGTTTCAGCTTCCACCGTGAAGGCTATTTCATCTTTCTCTGCCTGCGTAACTCCGGTTTCCGATACCGGGACGCTTTCAGTTTTCGCAGGGGCTGCACCGCAGCCGGAAATTGCCATTACAGCAACGATAAATCCGGCTGCCGTACTTTTCAAAGTTCTTTTCATCTGTTACAGCGCCTTTGCAATTATTCTTCAGCCGCAGGGGTGAAGTGATACTCCTCGCCTGTGCCGAGAGTAAGCTTAACGCCGTCTGCTCCGTCCTCGGAGATCTTTACATCTATCGGGTTGCCCTCGGAGAATGTACCGTCATCGTTCAGCAGAGAAGTATCCGCAGTACCGCTGAGACCGTCATCACCGATCTGAACATTGCCGCCCCAGTAATAGTTTGTGCCGAAGCTTCCGTTCGCATACCATGCGTTTGTGCCCCAGTTCTCGGCTATGCTCAAGAATGTGAGAGTAAGAGTGTTGTTGTCTGCATCCTTGAAATTGCCCTCGCGCTTCCACCAGCCCTTTGCAGCTTCGGCTTCTTCCGCTATCTGCGCTTCGGTCTTGATCTCGACAGGCTCATATTCTGCAGTGAACTCGCCGGAGGTATCTATAAGCTTTGCATCTTCCGAAGCATAATTCTCGTAGATATCGAACGTCATTGTTACCTTTCCGAGAGGTGCGACAGATGCGGCATTATCAAACATAACCTCTTCCTTCATGCGCATGCCGGGCGCTATGTCCATATCACCGAAAGCGGTATGCTCCTCGCCGTTGAGGACGCTCTTAGGTATGCGTATCGTTATATTTTTGTCGGTTCCGTTATGTGCATAAAGATATACTGTGGGGCCCCAGTAACTTGTATCGTAGTTTGCGCCGCGGAGAACGATCTTTATTCCGTCCTTGTCATAAGCGACATCGCCGGATTCGTCGAACGAAGGTATCTCGCCTGTTGCATCGGGATTGGTGATCGTTGCCATATCGGTTGTAACCGCATTCTCCCAGTCCTCGCCGACAATTATTTCAAGTGACAGATTGAAATCTACGATCTCGCTCATACCGAGGTCATCGAGTATGTAGTTGCCGATGTAGACACCGTATGTGTTGGTATCATTTTCCGCAGGAACTTCAAAATTTCCGCCGACATTGAGGTATCCGTCTTCTTTTATAGTGATCAGATCGGCATTTACCATCCAGCCGTTGAGGCTTGTTCCGCGCGGATATATCGTAAGCTCCTTGCCGGTATCGTTTGTTATCTCAAGACCGAGCATGGGACCGCCGTCATATTCGGCGCAATTTCTGAAACCTGTGGACTTGATCTTTACGCCGTCTGCTTCATAGATTACATCGGGATCGGTATTTTCAGCGGGAGCGGGAGTCTGTGCGGCAGAAGCAGCCTCGGTTTCACTTGCTTCAGTTGCAGCAGGAGTTTCAGCAGTTTCAGATGCGGGAGCAGACACTTCTGCCGCAGAATTGCCTGTGGTTGCAGCGGGAGCACCGCCGTTGCAGCCTGCAAAGCTGCATAACGCAGCACAAAGTGCAAGCGCAAGTGTTATTTTCTTTTTCATAGTTATTGTTCCTTTCTTGTCTGTGTATATTTCAATGCAGCTATTGAGCTGCGTGAAAACAGATCTTCTTATCGTTCTATTATAACACAAAAAGTGTAATAAAGATATATCAAATTGAGATGAAAAACTGAAAACTTATTGATCAATTCATTCACAAATTTGTGCATATTTATCAATCGGAATGCTTTCATTTCCGTGATCTTTCCTGTCTGCTGAACCTTGCATAAACGGCAAAACAAAGTATGATCTGAATTATCGTCGAGCACGGTGTCGCAAGACCTATCAGAAACAGCGATCCGTTTCCGATATTCTGCATGAGGAATGCAACGGGTATCCGCACAAGAAATGCTCCGCATATACCCTGTATCATCACGAATGTCGTTTTCTGTATCCCGTTGTAATAGCCGATAAAACAGAAAAGGAAGCAGGTCAGCAGACAGTCTATCGCATAGGCTTTCAGATATTCCCACGCATTGCCGACAGCTTCACTGTCACCGGAGAATATGCCCGCAAGCAGATCTCCGCGGAAGAATGTCAGCAGGAACATTACCACGCCGAAAGCGAACGAGACTGCTATGCCCGTTTTGAGCGCCTGCTTTGCGCGCTCCGGCATACCCGCTCCGTAATTCTGGGCAACAAATGCCGACATAGACTGCATGAACGCGGCAGGCACAAGCATTATGAACGCACACACTTTTTCCGCGACGCCTACTCCCGCAGAGGCTGTGACGCCTATGCTGTTGACTATCGCAAGCATTACAAGAAACGATATCCCCACAAGAAAATCCTGAAGCGCAATAGGCGTACCGATACCGAATATCACAGCCGCACCGGACTTATTGATCCTTATATGAGAGCGCCGGAACTCGAACGGAAGCTTTGTCCGGCGGATAATGAGAAATGAAATGACTACGCTTATAAGCTGGGCTAAAACTGTCGCAAGCGCCGCGCCCGATGCTCCCATTCCGAGCACAGCGACAAATACAAGATCGCCTATTATATTGAAAACACAGGCTATGCCGACTGCTATCAGCGGCGTTCTTGAATCACCAAGACCTCTGAAAATACTGCCGAGGAGATTGTATGCGGTGATTATAAGAAATCCCGCTCCGCATATTCTTATGTAATCCACCGTGACATCAAAGGCTTCTGCCGGGGCCTGCATCACCGAAGCGAGCAGACCTGCACCGAGAACGCTTATGACAGTGAATGCAAGACCGGTCACCGCAAAAATAACAAGTCCAGTTCCTATTATCATCGCCGCATCGTCCGGCCGCTTCTGCCCGATCTTCTGCCCGACTGCCACCGTAACACCCATAGAAAAGCTGACTATAAGGTTGGTAAGCGTCAGCACTATCTGCGATCCTGTTGAAACCGCGGAAACATCGGCATTCGTCCCGAACTGCCCCACGACCAGCAGATCGACTGCGCCGTACATAGCCTGCAAAAACATCGCAAACAGCACCGGAAGCATGAATTTAAGAAGCTTCGGCAGTATTGCGCCGCTCGTAAAATCATTGCTGTTCATATACCTCTGACCCCCGCAAAAAAGCCGGATAAAACAGCAGGCATTTCAGCCTGCGGCCTTATCCGGCATTACATTTCTTTGTATGTTCTGCCCTCCGAACCGTTTTCATATTATACCACGGTCACCAAATAATGTCAAGTGCTTTCAGCATGCGGAACATACGTCAGGGGCGATCATCAGCCTATGGAGCCTGTGTACTTCGGGATATTCCTTTCGGCGTGCTCAACAGCCTGTTCAAGCGTCATACCGTAGAAATTTCCGGCTGCGAAGTTCCGTCCGGACTTCCTGTCATCAACGAATGCGCCGACTACTACACCGGGCAGGGAGCTTTCGGGAGCATTGGGTGCGTGCTGACCGCCGAGATCTGTCCTGCACCAGCCGGGATCGGTAATGTTTATCATAACGTCCGTGCCGTCATACTTTGACGCAAGATCCATTGTCACCTTGTCGAGAGCAGCCTTGCTTGCGGAATAGCCTGCCTGCTCCGGTTCAAGCCGGATACCGCTGGTCGTGTTTACGATACGCCCGAAACCGCGCTTCTGCATCTCCGGCAGGAAATGATAAACTATCATCATCGGCGCTACGGTGTTTATGAGGAAGCTCTTTTCGTAATCCTCCGCCGGAGTTTTCAGATATTCCGTGCGGTAAGCCACCTGTATGCCGGCATTGTTAAGCACGATATCCACCGGCTTTCCGAGCGCGTCGATCTCCGCCAGCATCTTCTCGACCTGTGTAAGATCGGAAAATTCCGCTCCTACTGCATAAGCTTCCACTCCGAGAGCCTTGACTTCACCGAGCACTTTCGAGCAGTGCTCCGCCGTTCTTCCGTGCAGTATGAGATTGCAGCCTCTTTCCGCCATGAACTTAGCTGCGCCGTATCCGATACCTCTTGCCGCGCCCGTGATAAGCGCCCATTTTCCTTTAACGTCAACCATTGAAAGCCTCCTTCATCTTCTCCGATGCCGCGATAACGTCATCGCACCACTTGTCAAACTCGTCATCATCCTGCTGACACTCCGGGTGAGATATCACATACTCGACCGTTCTGCGTATGCCATCTCTCGCAGTAACTTCCGCCTTGAACGAGGGGACGAGCTTCTTCACCTTCGAGTTGTCGAATACCACCGAGCAGGCTTTGTCGCCGATAAGGCTTCCGGTGAAGTCGTATTGCTTTCCGAGAGCCGCAAGTGTCTCGGACGATACATAGTACGGCTTGAGTTCAGCGCCCAGCGCGTCCGCGATATAGCCGTAGATCTCGTTCCAGCTCACGCTCTCGTCCGTTGTTATATGGAATGCCTCACCTATCGCTGCCGGATCGCCGATGAGCCCTATATACGCTTTCGCAAAATCGGAGTTGTGGGTTATCGTCCAGAGCGATGTGCCGTCACCGTGGATTATCACGGGTCTGCCTTCCTTTATGCGCTTTACTGCCTGCCAGCTTCCGTTCCTGCCGTGAACGCCGAGGGGTACGCTCCTCTCATCGTAAGTGTGGCTCGGACGAACCACCGTTACCGGAAATCCGTCATTCCTGTACCTCTCAAAAAGGTATTCCTCACATGCCTTCTTGTTACGGGAATACTCCCAGTACGGGTTCTCCAGCGGAGTTTCCTCGGTTATCACATATCCCTGCATCGGCTTTCTGTACGCGGACGCGGAGCTTATATAGATGAACTGCTTCGTCTTTCCCGCAAAGAGCCGGAAATCCCGTTCAAGCTGTGCCGGGACAAATCCGATGAACTCGCCGACGCAGTCAAACTCCATTCCGGAAAGCTTCTCTGCCGCTGCTTTCTCGTCGTTTATATCACAGCTGATGATATGCACGTTTCCGGGCAGGTCATTGTTCCTGTTCCCGCGGTTGAGCAGATAAAGCTCGTCTCCGCGCTCTGCAAGCTTACGGGTTATTGCCATGCTTATTGTGCCTGTACCGCCGATAAATAGTATTTTCATACTGTCCTCCTTATGCCTTATGAATTATCTGTTCTGATTGTAACACACAGGCTTTGCATTTGCAATGAAAAAAACCAAAATAAATAGATTTTTACAATTTTTTCAATTATTTATCCTATTGCTTTTCAGGCGTTGGTGATATAATGTATCGTGTCATAACAGGGGGAGATAATACCATGAAAGAAAACAATACACATATACTTGAAAAGAAACTTACAACCGATGAAAATATAGATGAAGATTTACTGCTGAAAAGCTTCGAGCAGAACAGACACCACAGGTTCAAGATCCTGCTCGGACTGTATAAGGGGCAGTATTTCCGCCTGTTTATCTCCGTCATGCTTTTCGCTGTCAAGCATACACCCGTGTGGGTGCTCCCGATAGCTACCGCGAATATCATAAACGCGGCTACCGGATTTGACGAAAACGCAATGCAGACTATCATCATCAACACCGTGATAATGGCAGTCCTTATCGTGCAGAACGTGCTGTCGAACTACTTCCATACATACTGCTACTCAAAGGTGATACGGAACGTGGAGCGCAGACTGCGCAGCTCAATGGTAAGAAAGCTCCAGCAGCTCTCGATCACATTCCACAACGAGATGCAGTCCGGACGCCTGCAGTCAAAGATCATGCGCGATGTGGAGCAGATAGAGAACCTCTCATCACAGGTGTTTATATCTGTGCTGAGCATCATCATGAACATAATCATCGCATTCACAGTCGTTGTCAGCTCCTCGTGGGTGGTGTTCCTGTTCTTCCTTGCGACTATCCCTGTGGCTGTAATTATCCGAACGGTATTCCGCAAAAAGATCAATCTCCGCAACAAGACCTTCCGCAAGGAAATGGAAGAGACGTCGGTAAAGGTCATGGAAATGGTGGAGCTTATCCCCGTTACCCGCGCGCATGCCCTTGAGGACAGCGAAACGGAGAAAATGGACAGACAGCTCCGGAATGTGGCGGACGAGGGTCTGAAACTCGATGTGATACAGTCCTTCTTCGGCTCGATAAACTGGGCTTCTTTCCAGCTCTTTCAGGTGCTGTGCCTTGCCTTTACCGGCTGGCTCGCATTCAACGGCACTATAAAGCCCGGAGATGTGGTCATGTACCAGACATACTTCTCAACGATAGTGAATCAGGTCAGCGGTATAATCACACTTATCCCGATAATCTCGAAGGGACTCGAAGCCGTCAGCTCGGTCAGCGATATCCTGCTCTGCGCCGACGATGAACAGCCGAAGGGACTGCCTCCCATCGGGAAAGTCGAAGGCAATATCAAGTTCCGGGATCTTTGCTTCAAATTCAAAGACGCGGACAAACCTGTAATAAAAAATCTCTCCCTCAGGATAAACAAGGGAGAGACCGTTGCATTCGTGGGAGCCTCCGGAGTCGGAAAAAGCACCCTGCTCAATCTCGTTATAGGCTTTCTTAAACCCCAGTCCGGGCAGGTGCTTATAGACGGGAACGATCTTAACGCAATAGACCTGCGCACCTACCGGAAGCATATCGCAGTTGTTCCCCAGATGCCGATCCTTTTTACAGGCACGATACGCGAGAATATAACCTACGGCTCTGAGGATATAAGCGATGAGTTTCTGAACGAAGTCATAAAGGCTGCAAATCTTGAAGAACTGATAGCATCGCTTCCTGAGGGACTCGACAGCCCCGTAACGGAGCACGGCGCAAACCTTTCCGGCGGTCAGAGACAGCGCGTGTCTATTGCCCGCGCTTTCGTCCGCAACCCGAAGATACTGATACTCGACGAAGCGACTTCCGCGCTGGATTCCGTCTCAGAAAAGAAGATACAGGACAGCGTTGACCGTCTGGTACAGGACCGCACGACGCTTATCGTGGCACACAGATTATCAACGATACGAAATGCCGACAAGATAGCGGTGATCGGAGACGGCGACGTTATCGAATACGGCAGCTATGACGAGCTTATGGAAAAGAAGGGCGAGTTCTACAAGCTCCGCTCGCTCCAGCTATGACCGCTTCTTTTCCCGGAATTCCTTCGGAGTAGCACCGCGGTATTTTCTGAAGCTCTTGATGAAGTGGCTGCAATCCGAGAAGCCTGTCTCCTGCCCGATGTAGTCTATGTCGAGATCCGTAAACAGCAGGTACTCCTCGGCTTTGAATATGCGCATCCGCTCGATGTACTCCTTGCAGCTCATACCGTACCTCTCACGGAATTTCGCCGCGAACGCCGAATAGCTCAGATGACACTCGGCAGCTATGTCCGTCACCTTTATGCTTTCGCTGAGATGACGGTCTATGTACTCGGTGATATTGTCGATAGACCTGTCCGCGTCTGCGTTCACCGGGCATTCCCAGATATTCAGCCCGAAGCTTTCCCAGCAGCGTATGATCCTGTAAATAAGACGGTATATCTGCGAACGCAGCATAACATCGTATCCGTAGCGGAAATCCTTCATTTCGCTTATGCAGTCCCCGAATATATCGGCACAGCCCATTTCTTCCGCCGAAGTTTTATCGAAATACACAGGCATCTTCTTTTCGGAAGCGTATCTGAAAATGACCGAGGGCGACGGCGAATAGGAAGATACGCTCGGAAACTTTCCGAGATCGAATTTAAGCACGGAGTAAACCGGCATCTTCTCTCCCCCGGCTGAGATCGAATGCACACAAAGCGGCGGGAACAGCGTAAGGCTCCCGGCTCCCGCGGTGAATGCAGCTCCGTCCGCGGTCATCGCGGCAGTACCGGACTGCATATATATGAACTCGGCAAAATAGTGCCAGTGAGGCTTTACCGGGAATTCCTCGGCTGCCGAATCGAAAACGAAGCACTCTATCGGTGTATTAAGGCTTGCGGTCTTTTCAAAAAGATTGCTCATAAACGCCTCCCGGAATAGATTTATACAATTATGATACAGCAAGCCCGAGGTTTTGTCAAGATTAAGAATACCATTTATGCCAAAAGCAGTTGGCAATACTGCACAATGTAAGCGCATGAAAATATACACATTTCACAAATAAGCTGCTAATTCTGTTTGGATTAGTGACTTTTTTTCCTGTTATAATAGACCTATCTTTATGACGGGAGCGGTAGCTGTGGAGTTTATCAAGGATTATTTTGTCTCAAACTATATGACTCTGACAATACTGTCCGCTGTCGTTGTGCTTATGGCTGTCAACAGGAAGGAAAAAATACCCGCAACTCAGCTTTTCGCTCTGATGATCTCGCTGCTTCTTGTCATAACGATAGTGTTTCTTATCTTCGTTCAGTCCCTCGGCGTGGCAATCCTCGAATTCAACAACATCTCCGGATTTGTAAACCCGATAACCGCGCTCTGCATTCTCGAATACTACATCTATCTTTCAACCATATATCAGCAGGAAATACGGGAAGAAGTTGCCCGGAAAGAGCTTGATCTGATGAAAAGCGATCTTATGATCCTGCGGAACCAGCTCCAGCCCCACTTCATCTATAACACGCTGAATATAATCCGGTACCTTATAAAAACCGACCCGAGCGCTGCCCTGCGATGTGTGGACAGCTTCTCGAAATACCTTAAAGCGCATATCAAGGCACTGCGTTCCGAAGATCTTATACCGTTTGAGCAGGAACTTGAGAATGTAAAGGACTATATCCGGCTTGTCCAGATCGACTACACACGGAAGATAGATACTGTGTATGAGCTTGAGACCACCGATTTTATGATACCGCCCCTGTCCCTTGAGCCCATAGTCGAAAACGCGATAGATCACGGGCTCGGACGAAAGGGAGGCACCGTAACCCTCCGGACAGCTTCCGCGGACGGCAATGTTACCGTCATCGTCAAAGACAGCGGAAGTTCCGGAAACAAACCGGACGAATACGAACCTATCCATAACGGAGTAGGTCTTGAAAACACCCGGAGACGCATCGAGCTGCAATGTTCCGGCTCGCTCGTACTGGATATCAATGAGAACGGCGCGGAAGTGACCATAACGCTCCCGCAGAACGCACCGGAAAGATAAGGAGGGCACCCTCGGGTGCATAGCGGAAAATGAAGATACTTATTGCCGACGATCATCAGATGATAGTCGAAGATCTGAAAGACGAGATATCAAAACTGCTCCCGGACGCTCTTTGCATCGGGACAAGCGAACCGGAGGAGATAATCCCGCTTTTTGAGCATTACCGGTTCGATGTCGTATTCATAGACATCAAGATGCCCGGCACAAACGGCATCAGCCTTGCGCAGAAAATGCTGGACAAGCACCCCAATACCAATATCATCTACATCACCGGATATGCCGATTACGCGGCACAGGCATTCCGGACATACGCAAGCGCGTTTCTCGAAAAGCCGGTAACTCCGGATATGATCGAAGATGCTCTTGCGCATCTCAGGCACCCTGTATCCAACATAACAGACGAGATGATAGAACAGGCGTATGCCGGCAAGGGCGTCATAGGGAAGAAACTGCAGAAGTGGAGAGAGGAGCGTGGTATGTCGCAGTCCGATCTCGCAGAAGCACTCAGCGTTGACAGGCGTACCGTCTATCGCTGGGAAAGCGGCGAGCGCTCACCCGATATCCCGACTTATATGAAGATCCTTCAGGTGCTCGGTAAAAGCGATATCAATTAAAAAGCCGCGCGCAGCGCTCGAGACGGCTCGCTGTCGCTCGAGATGGGTCGCTGTCGCTTGAGACCGGGGGCAGACCCTTTTTGAAAAAAGGGTCATTCCCCCGAACCCCCTTCCCTAAAAACTTTGATCGCTCCGCAGTTAAGGGAGAAGTCTTTCAGAACAGAAAAAAGACTGCTGAAATTTAAACATTTCAGCAGTCTCATTTCATTTTCATACCAAATCAGCATCTAACCGTAAACAAAATCAAGTAATTTCGTCACGATTCAGATATGCACGCAAAGCGCGCTCCGTAATTGTGCATTGTGAATTGTGCATTGTGAATTTTTCTATATTTCGACAGAAATATAGTATCAGAACTTTTTCTTTACTGTGATCATTACCTTTCCGCCGAGGATACCGACTGTAACATCATCGGCAAGATTTGCTATAATCGAGCGTTCAAGCTCGTCCCAGCCCTCTGTGTTGGTTTTGACCTTCTTTTTGTATGTGGTGAGAGACCACATATCCTGCTGTGCAAACGGGTCTGTAATGCCGTAATCATAGAATTCCAGCGGGTCTGTTTCATACTCCACTTCCCCGCTCACGCCGTTTGAAAGTGCATAATTCGCCAGAAGCGTTTCTGCAACAGCCTTGATCTTGCTCATAACGCCCACTGCCGCGGCATTCTTACCGGTCTTGGATATCTTAAGGATATCCTTTCTGTCGGTGCCGGTGAGAAGATCGTCAGCCTCCACTACGGAGTGTATCTCAAAGTCCTTGTCCTTTGTCTCTATCCAGAACTCACCTTTTCCGTATATAAGCAGATTCGGCAGCATCTCGATAAGCTCCTCACACAGAAGCATGAGTTTTAACTCCTGGTCTTCGTCAAGTCTGCTGTATGAAGCGGCCTTTTCCGCTATCTCGGTTATGCCGTCAAGATCGCTGACTGCTCTTTCAAATCTGTAAACATCAGTTTTCATAACAGGTACCTCTTACTTCACAATGTTAAGGACATTGGAAAAACCGGTCACATCAAATACTTCCGCCACCATTTTTGTGGGCTTTACAACAGTCAGCTTTCCGCCTTTTCCTGTCATGATCTTGTTAAGGCTCATAAGCACACGGAGTCCCGAAGAAGAGATATATTTAAGATTCTCAACGTTTATCTCAAGATCTGTAATATCGTCGAGATCAGCCTTTGCTTCTTTTGCCAGCAGATCCGAAGTCGAAGTATCTACCCTGCCCTCAGCAAAAATGGTCAGTTTCTCGTTTTCACGCTTTTTTGTAATGGACAATTCGCTCATTTTATACTACTCCTTATGTATTTATTGTCAAATCGGTCAAATCTGAGTTGAAGTATGTCAAAAACCCCTGCACTATTATATTATATCATTTTTTGAAAGAATGTCAACTATTTATTTGACTTTAATTGAAGTACCGCCCTTTTGAACCGTCCGAGACCTTCGTTCAGGATCGCTCTCGGGCAGGCTATGTTCATTCGCATGAAATATTCACCGTTGCCGTATATCTCACCGCACGACAGATACAGCCCCGCATCTTTCCGAAGCCGTTCCTGCAGTTCGGCTGACTTCATTCCGAGAGCCGAGCAATCCAGCCACAGCAGATATGTGGCTTCCGACGGAATGAGCCGTATCTCCGGAAGTTCGGTTTTCAGAAATGCGGAAACCGTTTTCTTGTTCCCGTACAGATACTCCCGCAGCTCGTCAAGCCACTCTCCGCCCTGTCTGAACGCCGCAGCTGCCGCCTGTACCGCAAAAGCATTCGGCTCGGCAGCTTCATCGGTATTGAGCGCCCGCCATACCTTATGCCTCAGTCTCGTATTGCGCACGGCAACAGCCGATGTCTGAAGTCCCGCAAGATTGAAGGTCTTTGTGGGAGAAATGCAGATCACGGAGTTTTCGGCGCACTTATCCGACACCGATATGAACGGAACATAGTTCCGTCCCGGATCGGTGATGTCACAGTGTATCTCGTCCGAAAGCACCACAACACCGTTGTCATAAGCAAGCTCTCCGATACGCGCAAGAGTTTCCTTGTCCCATATCTTTCCTATGGGATTGTGGGGATTGCACAGGAGCATAAGAGAGGTCTGCGGGTCAGCAAGACAGCTTTTGAGCCGCTCCCAGTTTATTGAATAGTTTCCGTCCGAATATTCAAGCGGGCATTCCTGCACATTCCTGCCGTTGTTCTTTATGCTGTTGTAGAAGATGTTGTAAACCGGCGGCATCAGAAGCACATTTTCACCGGCAGTTGTCAGCTTTCTGACACAGCTCGATATCGTAGGTACGACACCGGTGCTGAATATCAGCTCTTCTTTTCTGAAAGTGGCGTCATGACGGGTTTTCCACCAGTCTATGTAAGCGCTGTACCATTCGTCGGGGATTATCGAATAGCCGAAAACTCCGTGATCGGCGCGCTCCTTTATTGCGTTTATGATACAGGGGGCTGTGCGGAAGTCCATATCCGCCACCCACATAGGGATCTCGTCCGCCCCCACATCCCATTTCAGCGAGTTCGTACCTCTCCTGTCTATGACTTCATCAAAATCGTATTTCATTCAGCACACCTCTCTGCAGCAGATCTTTGTCTGCGAAACATCTACCATATCCTCTTCGAGAATGATCTCACCTATGCTGTCGGCGCAGACCGTTCCGCCCAGTGGGTTCTTGATGCTGTCTATACCGCCGGTTATCGTCGCATCGACTGTGGAGTATTCAAACGCAAGGGTTGTATTGATGAACTTACAATCCCGGATAACAAGGTTCTCAACGTAGCACAGCCCCTGCAAGCTCTCAACAGTGCAGTTTTTCAGCGTGACATTTCTTGCGTTCCATGCAAGATATTCACCGGAAATAAAGCAGTTCTCGATAGTTACGTTTTCCGCGTTCCAGAATGCGTCCTTGCTGATGAGCCTTGAATTGCGGACAGTGATATTTCTCGCGCCGTCAAAGGGATAGTTCCCGACAAGCTGTAAATTCTCTATCGTCAAATCCGAGCTGTTCATGGCGAGATAGTCGCCTTTTGCAGTGACATTTTTCATCTGCACATTTCTGCAGTCCCACAGCGTTTCCGCCGCATTTGTAAACGTTACGTCCTCAAGCAGTATTCCGCCGCACCGTCTGAATTCCTTCGGTGCCTCTATGATCGTATCGCGCACCTCAATGTTCTCTGTGTACCATATTCCGGCGCGTGCCATTTCAAAAAAAGTACAGCCGGTCACCTTGATATCTCTGCTGTACCAGAGGGGGTATTTCCAGCGGAACATTGAGCCGTAAAGCTCGATATTGCTGCTGTGTTTAAGCGGCGATTCCCCGTCCTCAAAGACAGAATCGCATATTACAAGGTCTTTGCCCCGGAAAAGCGCACGTTCGCCGGTAAATGTCCCGTTACTCAGATTCCGCATTCTGACAGCTCCTTTTCTTTCTGTTCTTATATATATCCAATATCCTGCTTTTTTACAGATCAAAAGCTGAGTAAAGGATCGCCCGATACTCAGCTTCAATACCGTATTTACTTGCATTTCCGCAGCTGTATCGGGGCGAAGTTTACTTATATCGCTGCAGCTTATGAAACTATATGGCTTGTTATGTTGTCGGCTTTAAGTGCCTTTTTGTTCTCATACATAAACTTATCAGCATGCTCATAAAGCTCGTCATAGTCATAATCTCCGCTGCCATAGGAGACTCCGCATGCCATCAAGCAGAACATCTCCTTGTCCTCCTCGTTGAGCCTGTCGAGTGCAGCCTTCCAGTCGGTCTGTATCTGTCTGACTTCCTCCGGAGAGACATTTACAGCCACCATGACATACTCGTCACCGCCCATTCTGAATCCGTAAACGTTTTCGGAAGTGACAGCATCAATGCTCTTTGCAGCCTTGATTATCAGTGCGTCGCCGTATTCGTGTCCGTAATTGTCATTTATGTGTTTCAGATTATTGACATCAAAGTTGAATATGGCGATAGATTCCGGCTTTCCGAAGTCAGCGTTCTTAAGTGCCATATACTTGCCCTTGTTATAGAGACCGGTAAGGCTTCTTATCTTATTAAGAACAATATCTGTCCGTATATCCATTTTTTCACTTTTATACAGCAGGTTTCCGTTCGGATCGGTAATGACTATGTTCTTTTCTTCAACTGTTCTGTATTCTTTAAGTACGTCATTTATGTTCATCTGTATTATCCTTTTCCGATACTGCCCCCAACTTATTAATTATATTTTACCATTTTTCTTCCGAAAAGTCAACCGACGATTTATAAGCTCATACTATCTGAACCATTTGTCAGCGATCGTAGGCTCGCTGTATCCCCAGTCTTCCGGAACCGCAGCCGCTGTCATTATAAATCCGTTCTTTTCAAGGACACGCGCCGAAGCCTTGTTCTCTATCATTGTACTTGCGGTAATGATCTCGGTATCCGTCGCGGAATAAAGGTAATCTATCATAAGACCCACAGTCTCCGATGCTATCCCCTTCCCCCACCACGGCTCGTCCAGGCGATATCCGATGCAGGTTTTCTGAAGTGATTCCTTATATCCGTAAAACTCGGCGATCCCGCAGAATCTTCCGGTGCTTTTCATACATATACCGAGGATAAGAGAGTCTTTTGACGCAAACAGTTCTCCGTAAAAATCCGCAATTGTTTTATGTACATCTTCACACTGCATCTCAAAAAGGAATGTGGGAAGATAGCGATATACATTCGGATTCAATGTCATATTCCTGAGATCGTCAGAATCCTTATCTTCGATCCTTCTGAGTATGATCCTGTCGCTTTCCATATATGGTATTTCATCAAACAGCTTCATTTCCGCCTCACTGTATAAAACTTGCCAGCCGAACCCGATCTTATGATAATTAATGTCTGCTCATCAAGGAATGTGTCCGCCTTAAAAAGGCTCTGAAAGCGTATTTTTAAGGCTTTCCAAAGTCCTCTTTGAGGACACATTAATTATAACAAATCAGACATCATAAATCCCTGACCATATTGGTCAATAGCGGCTTGTGAACAAAAATCTCCCCCTCACCTTCCGGCAAGGGGGAGATCGTTTTTACTTAACCGATGATCTCAATTCAGCGATCCCGATTACTTGTTCTCGTTGTTTTCGCTGTTTTCGTCATCTTTCTTGGCGTTCTTTTTCTTCTTGCTTACTACTACGCCTGCAGCAACTCCGCCGCCTATTACTACTGCACCGCCTGCGATCGCAGCTATCAGACCTGCGTTGCTGAATGTGGAACCTGCGTAATTCCAGCCTGCATATCCGCCCTGATCAGCGTCGTTGTCAAAGCTGCTGTTCACCTGAGAGAATGCATACAGAGATGTGTCGGAGTAGATCGGAGTGGTAGAAGGATCGAAAGGCGACCAATCGTAAGTGTAGTACGCGGAGTGCATTGTGATGTATCCGCCTTCTGTAACATTCTGTGTTTCAACGTATTTGCCGTCAACGAAGATAGTTACCGAATAGGTTGTAGGTGCTGCCTGCTCCCAGCCTGCATAGAGTGTCATGTTGGTGTAGATATAATCGCCGGTGAAGTAATCTGTGCAGGAAGAATCTTTGTACCAGCCGTCGAATAAGTAACCGTTGCGTGTAGGAACTGTTGTCTCAGCCGAGGAAATATATGTACCGGCTTCAACTGTCATGGGAGATACATTGCTTCCGCCCTTGGAATTGAAAGTGATAGTAACCGCGCTTACCTGCTTGCTCCAGCCTGCATAAAGAGTAACATCAGTGTATATAGGAGTTTCGATGTTGAATATGTTTCTGCAAGATCTTTCGGAGTACCAGCCTGTGAAGTCATAGCCTTCTTTGTAAGGCATTTCGGAAGCGCCTACGCAGTCACCGTAGTTGATCGTTCTGGAGGGTACAAAAGAACCGCCCATCGAATCGTATGTTACTGTGCAGTACTGAGGAGCTACAGAGAACCAGCCTGCGTAGAGTGTTGTGTCAGCGTAGAATGTATCGTGGAATACATCGACCTGGAGCGTGCATGCACGGTCATAGTACCATGCGTCGAAGATGTATCCGTTCTTTGTAGGAGTACCGAGTCCGCGTGTGTTGAGCGTATCGCCGTAATTTACAGTCATATTCGGGATAGAGGAACCGCCCATTGTGTTGAACTTGACTGTAACGTAGCTCTTGTTCTCTACCCAGCCTGCGTAAAGAGTGATATTCTTCCTTACTCTTGTGCTGAAATCATAGAGGTTGTAGCAGCCCTTTTCTGTGTACCAGCCTACGAATGTGTATCCGGTTCTTGTAGGCTCACTGGGTATATATGCTGTATCGTTGTATCTGACATCAGCCCAGTCGGAGGTGTAACCGCCTGTCATTCTGCCGCCGTTGGCATTGAAGGTAACTCTGCAGTAATCGCTTCTTGTCCACTTAGCATAGAGCGTCATGTTCTGTGTGATGCGGTTGTTGAAGTTGAACATTCTGTTGAAGTACTGATCGTAGTACCAGCCGTCGAATGTGTAACCGTCTCTTGTGGGAGTAGGAAGGCTGTTTACATAGCTGTTATAAGCTACTGTAATTGAACTTGAGCGTGTACCGCCGTTGGACTCGAAGGAGATCGTGCAGTTGCTGATCTTGGCTGTTGTTACGAGAGTCTGACCGCCGATATTGCCGGTTCTTGCTGTCTCACCGCTGTTCTCGAGATAAAGTGTCTTTGCGAAGGATACGGAACCGTTGTAAGATGTAGCATAGATGCTGTCGGAGCTGTTGGTCCAGCCGAGTCTTACGTTAGCGCTGTTACCGCCGATACCTGCAGCGTTGGAACCGCCTGCAGCATAAACATTACCGCCGTTTACCTCAACGTAGCTGCTGCTTCCGCCGATACCTGCGCCGTTTCTTCCGCCGGCTGCATAGATCGTACCGCCGTTGATGATGATATCACCTGCACGGCCTCCGTTTTCGGAACCGATACCGGAGTTGTTGTTGGAAGCTGTAACATTAGAGCCGTTGGAAGTACCTGCGTAAAGCTTACCGGTACCGTAGATGTTGAGCGAATTGCCGCTGGATACTGTGATACCGTCCTGAGCCTTGAGTACCGCATTGCTTGCGAGGTAAAGATTTACCTGATCTGCAACTTCGATACGGTCGCGTGTTGTGAGATTTCCGAACGCAACGTATGTACCGTCTGCAAGGTAATTTGTATCGGAGTCGATAGCCGTAGCTGCGGAAAGGGTAGCGCCCTTTAATGCGGATACGGAACCGTTGCCGGTGTTGTAAGCCTTGCTGTTCTTCTTATCTACGAAAACGCTGCAAAGTCTGGGAGCCTTGCTGTAAGAAGAAGCGTAAACAGTGTCCTCGGGATTTGTCCAGTAAAGACGGATCGTGCTGCCCATGATGCCGACAGAGTTTCTGCCGCCTACTGCATAGACCTGACCGCCTATGATATTTATGGTAGCGTCGTCGCCGCCGAGACCGCATCTGTTGGAATCAGCTGTGGAGTTGGTACCGTTTGTTGTACCTGCATAGAGTCTGCCGCTTCCGCCGTCCTGGGTATATACATTGAACTTGCATCCGGAAGAAACGTTGATACCTTTTTCAGCTGTCAGAGTGCAGCCGTCCATAAGAATAATATTAACGTCGCCGGTAACATTTATCCTGGAGCTTATCTTTACATTTCTGTCAACAACGTACCAGCCGCCTGTGAGCTTTGTGGAGCTGGATGTGATCGTGCTGTAAGCCGATACTGTCTTATAGTCGCCTGTGGAGTTGATATAGCCTACTCCGGCTGCAGCGCTTGCCTTTATACCGAGATCGCCGATAACAGCGTTTCCTCCCTGTACTGCGGCAGTCCCTAAGCACATTACCGTAGCTGCGGCTACGAGTACGCTGGTAACTCTCCTCTTCATACTTGTCATAATGATCTTCCTTTCTTATCCGCGCTGCGGAATATCTTGTTTTTGCTTTCTGTATCTTTATACGACAGAATTTCAAAGGTGGCAGCAAAATTTCCAAATTTTTTGAATTTTACAATTTTGACCGCTGTTTTTTCCATTCTGTATCTTTATACGAAGATATTCCGTAAGTGGCAGTGTTTTTCCGAAAAAAACGGAAAAACCGTATAACAATAGTAATTATATCACTTTATCGCGAATAAGTCAATCAAAAACACCATTAAATAAGTAAAAAATAACTGTTTTTTTCATACTGTATAGATAAGTTTTGCATAAAAACGGCTCCGGAGCAGGTTTCCCGCCCCGGAGCTGTCAGCCACAGTCCGAAATTAGCATCTTGACCGGCTTATGCCGCTTCTTTCTGCCGGACTGCTTCTTTCTTATCCTTATCCATAACGAGGAGCACAAAACTCGCTATACCCACCAAGCCTAATACTGCAAGATACGGCAGCATAGTGCCGACGTCCGACATCTCCGTCATCTTCTCCTGCGCCTTTTCGGTGCCGAATATGGAGAAAATGATTTCCAAACCGAGATTGTTGTTTACAGAGTGGCAGAACGCCGCGGGATATATCGACTTCGTTTTCTCGGTTATAAGCGTCAGGAATGCGTTGAGCGCCGTACACATAAGGCACATCCGTCCTATCCCCACAAACGGATAGCCCGGATAATCCACGCCGAAATTGTGTCCCGCAACAGTAAGCGGAGCATGCCACAGTCCCCAGATCACACCGCCTGCGATCACTGCTGCCGGCTTCGGCATTAGCTCCATAAGCTTCGGCATCATATACCCTCTCCAGCCCCATTCCTCACCGAACGCGGGGAAGAATACGATCACCGAGAACGCAAGCTGAAGGAGAAAAAGACCCGTATTCTGCATTCCTAATGGATCGAATGTATCGGAAAAGCTCATTCCGCCCATATACAGCGCCCACATTGCCAGTGCGCCCAGAACCGAATACCCCAGCGGAACAATCACCGATGCTGCCCAGTAACCTGTCTTTCCCTTGAAATGCGCGCCGAGATACGAGTTCCGGAAGCCCTCTTTTGTGACAAGACGTGTGATGAGATTTGCCGCAGACGGTATCATCATACCGAACACGCCGAGAAGATACGTCGCAACTGCCGCATCTTCACGTTCGATAGTGTATATCGGCTCGCCGTAAACCGCCCACATCACGGGGATTATTATAAAGAACGGCAGGAATGCGATAACGAGGAAGATCACCAGCCTCTTTACCGTCAGCTTCTTGTCACTGCTCATAGTTCTCCGCCCCCTTTCTGAACAGCTTCACAGAAATCTTGCAGGACACATAGAACGCCACGAACGCAAAGAACGGGAACAATCCCGCCCAGAATATGATATCGCCGCTCTGAAGCCACTCCATTAATGCCTCTATCGGATCTTCCGTGCCGATAAGCCACGAGATATCCCCGAACAGAAAATATATTGTAATAAAGATGAAGATAAAACCTATCACAGCACCCTTTATTGCAACTCCGCGCTGTGAGCCGAAACGGATAACGAAGGGTACTTCTATTGCAGAGAGCAGTATCCTCCAGCAGAATATCAGTCCGAGAGCCAATGACACAGACACCTTTCCGTCGAAGATGCCCATAGTGATCGTATCGGAAATAAAAGACATGAAAAGTATCGTCAGATTCAGTATCAGCAGGTAGTAGTACTTTGCCTCGATATGCCCCTTTCCGCCCTGCGGACAGGACATTGCAAACGCGCAGCAGGTCTTGTTCTCATCACCCTCAAACAGCTTGCTCGTAGCCATAGCCGGGAGCATGAAAGCAAGATAGTACAAAAGAGCGTACACCAGTACCACACTTGACGGATCGGACTCATTTTTTATCGCATCAGCACCGCCAATGAACACTGAAAGAAGTATCGCTGTAATGCAGCACAGCCCCGCCGTTACGAGAGAGAAAATGATCTCGCTCCGGTTCACCCGGAAATTCTTGTAGATAAGGCCGGACATTACTTCTCCCTCCTTTTGTAAATAAAGTACAGCGCCGCAAACAGCAGTGCAAACAATCCCGCAAGTATAAACGGCGAATACGGCAGCAGCGTCTCCGCGGCATTCATAAATGTTTCAAATCCGTCCAGATCCGGATCGGCATCTCTTA
>JAFVBZ010000061.1 GCA_017479645.1 Ruminiclostridium sp.
AAGCTGGCGTGTCTCATTGCCGTCCTTATCGGTGACGATGAGTTCAGCCTTTGAGCCGTCCTTCACCTTCATCTCGCTGTTCTTGTAAACATCGCCGTAAGCATGACGCGCGATAGTTATGGGCTTTGTCCATGTGGGGATAAGGGAGTTGATGCCCTTGACTATGATCGGCGCACGGAAGACTGTTCCGTCGAGGATCGCTCTGATGGTGCCGTTCGGTGACTTCCACATCTCTTTCAGATTGTACTCGGTCATTCTCTGCGCATTCGGAGTTATGGTCGCGCACTTGACCGCAACGCCGTACTTTTTAGTAGCGTTGGCACTGTCAATGGTGATCTGGTCATTTGTCTCGTTGCGCTTCACGAGTCCGAGATCGTAGTACTCGGTTTTGAGGTCAACATACGGAAGCAGGAGCTTATCCTTTATCATCTTCCATATCACGCGGGTCATTTCGTCGCCGTCCATTTCGACGAGCGGTGTCTTCATCTGAATCTTTGCCATTGTTTTAATTCCTTTCGGTGTAGTTTTATCCCTTTATATCGGTATCGAATATCATCTTTTTGCAGCCGGGACAGTAATCCGCGTCTATCGTGAATGCCATGAGAGTATATTTCGCGGCAGTGATCTTGTCTATCCCGATAAGCCTGTCGAACCAGCCGGTCTTTTTCTCACCGGGTTTAAATGTTACAGCGCTTCTTCCGTCACCGGACAGGATACCATGCTGCATTTCTTTCCCGCAGAACGGACAATCCATAGCTATATCCTTTCATATACCATTACGTTTTCGCTTCCTTTGGCGTCCAAAGGAAGCGGTGAGGGAGTCTGAGTGAGAGGCGGCGCCTCTTCCTCAGGCGGCTCGCGCAAAGCGGGACGCTGTCTCTCAGCCGTTCTTCTTTGTGTAGTTGAGCAGACCGCCTTCGAGGATCATTCCCTTTCCGCGCTCGGAGAGTTCAAGTACCGTATTGAACATAGTACCCTTGGTGATATTCTTCACAAGTATCTTGCTGCCGTTCTTTACCGCGGTCTTTACGCCGGGTATCTCCAGCTTGTCGCCCTGCTCGATCTTGTCATAATCCGCTTCGTTCTCGAATGTAAGCGGGAGTATGCCGTTGTTAATAAGGTTCTGCTTATGGATACGGGCAAACGACTTGCAGATTATCGCCTTTACGCCGAGGTAGAGAGGCGCAAGAGCCGCATGCTCGCGGGAAGAGCCCTGTCCGTAGTTCGAGCCGCCGACGATTATCGACTGTCCGGCCTCCTTGGCACGCTTCGGGAATGTCTCGTCGCATACTGTGAAGCAGTATTCCGAGATAGCCGGGATATTCGAGCGAAGCGGAAGTATCTTTGCTCCTGCAGGCATGATATGGTCTGTGGTGATATTATCGCCTACCTTCAATGTTACGCCTGCGGCGATGTTCTCGGCAAGAGGCTTGTTGATCGGGAAAGGCTTGATGTTAGGACCGCGGAGTATCTCCACAGCGGGCGCTTCCTCGGGAGATGCGGGCGGAACTACCATATTGTCGTTTATCACAAAGTGCTCCGGCATCACATAAGGCGGCATTTCGCCGATAGTTCTCGGGTCGGTAAGTACGCCGGTTATCGCGGATATAGCCGCAGTCTCGGGAGATACGAGGTAGATCTGACCGTCCTTCGTTCCGCTTCTTCCCTCGAAGTTGCGGTTGAAGGTACGAAGTGAGATACCGTGGCTGTTCGGAGACTGTCCCATACCGATGCAGGGTCCGCATGCGCACTCAAGTATTCTTGCACCCGCGTCAATAAGATCGGAGAGCGCACCGCACTGTGCCATCATGTTGTAAACCTGCTTGGAGCCGGGAGCTATCGCAAGGCTGACATCGGGGTGTACTGTCTTGCCCTTGAGGATATGCGCAACTTTGAGAAGATCCTGCATTGAAGAGTTTGTGCAGGAACCGATGCACACCTGGTCTATCTTTATATTGCCTATCTCGTCGATAGTCTTTACATTATCGGGGCTGTGAGGACATGCTGCAAGCGGAACAAGCTCCGAAAGATCGATCTCTACAGTCTGATCATAAACCGCGTCAGGATCGGCAGCAAGCGGGATATAATCCTCCTCGCGTCCCTGTGCCTTGAGGAACTGTCTTGTGGTCTCGTCGGAGGGGAAGATCGAGGTAGTAGCGCCGAGTTCTGCGCCCATATTTGTTATAGTTGCTCTTTCCGGCACGGACAGCGAAAGCACGCCTTCACCGGAATACTCCATTACCTTGCCAACGCCGCCCTTTACGGAGAGGGTCTGGAGCACTTTCAGAATTACGTCCTTTGCGGAGACCCAGTCGTTAAGCCTGCCTGTAAGCTTTATGTTTACTATCTCCGGCATCGTTATGTAGTATGCGCCGCCGCCCATAGCAACAGCAACATCAAGTCCGCCGGCGCCGCATGCGAACATACCGATACCGCCTCCTGTGGGGGTATGGCTGTCGGAGCCTATAAGCGTCTTGCCGGGCTTTCCGAAGCGCTCAAGGTGTACCTGGTGGCAGATACCGTTTCCGGGACGCGAGAACCAGATGCCGTGCTTCTTTGCGACGCTTCCGATAAAGCGGTGATCGTCGGCATTCTCGAAGCCGGACTGGAGCGTGTTGTGATCGATGTAAGCGACAGAGCGCTCCGTCTTTACGCGGTCAACGCCCATAGCCTCAAACTGGAGATATGCCATGGTGCCGGTAGCGTCCTGCGTGAGAGTCTGGTCTATGCGCAGACCGATCTCGGTGCCTTTGATCATTTCTCCGTCAACGATATGATCTTTGATTATTTTTTCGGTCAGTGTGAGTCCCATTTGACTTCCTCCTGTAAAATAATATTCCATACAACATATTGTACTATATATAATGAAATTTGTCAATATTTTGACAGCAAAAAGTCTCCGCGTTCTTCAGGCTGTAAAATATGAACAAAATGCACAATTTCATAGCCTTAAATTTTATGAACGAATTTCGTAAAAGCCCTTGACTAACCGATTTGCGGGTGTTATAATCAGAATGTATCACAATGTTTTCGGGGGTGTGCCTTTTGAAAAAAATAACATTTTTTTGCAGGCTTGCCGCCATTCTGACTGCCGCCGCTCTGCTTTCTTCCTGCAAAAGCGCAGAGACCGGTACTGTCGCTTCAACCTCAGCCGATGTTACATCGGTTCAGTCAGACAGCTCTCCGGTTCTCCGCAACTGGGATCACGGCGCAATTCTCCTCGGATCCTCTCCCGTTACCGCCGATACGGCAGCTCCCGTCCCGGAAGGCATAATCACCGGACCCAACGAAGAAATATCCGCGCCTGCCGAAAATGCAGATACTACAACGACTGCACCGGTGACCGCGGCATCTGTGACCGCTGCGCCAACAGGTACGACTGCCGCAGCCGCAACGACTGCCAAAAAAGCCGAATCCACAACTTCCGGAAAAACGACAGCTTCCGCAAAAGAAACCACAACGGCAACTGCCGCTCCCGCCGCGCCTGTATCACTGGTACCGTCGGTAGTGGATCTCCCGGAAACAAAAGCCACAGAATCTCCCGCCCCCGTGCAGACTACAACTACTGCCAAAGCCTACAACGGCACATTCTCCAAAAACAGCTACCAGGCGCTCAATCACAGCAAGGTACGGGCTGTCTGGATATCATACATAGAACTTTACGACTACCTTTTCAACAAGAGCGAGTCTGACTTCCGCTCAACTTTCGGTGCGATGATGGATAACTGCACGGCGTTCGGCATCAACACCGTTTACGTCCATGTCCGTTCCCACGGCGACGCATACTATTTCTCGTCCCTGTTCCCTTTCACCAAGAATTTCAAGGGGACGGTGGGCAGCAGGACCTCCTATGACCCGCTTGAAATAATGGTATCGGAAGCCCACAAACGGAACATCTCGTTCCATGCGTGGATAAACCCGCTCCGTCTCTGCGCCACTGCGGATATGGAGAAGATCTCCGCAGACTACACCGTCGGAAAATGGTATAAAGGCTCGGAGAAAGGCACATATATCGTAAACGTCAACGGCACATGGTATCTCAATCCCGCTTACAAAGCTGTCCGTGACCTTATCGGCGACAATGTCCGCGAGATCGTTTCAAATTACGATGTTGACGGCGTGAACATAGACGACTACTTCTATCCCACTACCGACGCTTCCTTCGACAGCGCCGCATTCTCAGCCAGCGGATACGGCGATCTTGCCTCATTCCGCATCAACAACATAAACGAAATGGTAAAGGCGATGTACAACGGAACGCACGAGTGCAGTTCCGCGATATACGGCGCTGCCCCGCAGGGCAACAACATCAACAACCTCGGCGTCCTGTATGCCGACACAAAGGCGTGGTGCAAGGGCGGATACATCGACTACTTCACACCGCAGATATACTACGGCTTCGACAACTCCGGCGTGCCGTACAAGTCAAACGTTGACGAGTGGCTGTCCATTGTCAGCGGCACAAAGACCAAGCTTTACATAGGTCTCGCCGTTTACAAGGCAGGCAATGAGGACAAGTGGGCAGGCACAGGCAAGTACGAGTGGCAGAACACCGATACAATGCTGAAACGCCAGACTGAATACGCGGACACGAGCGGCTGCTCCGGCATCGCTCTGTACTCATACAACTATCTGTTCAACAGTTCATACAGAACAGCGGCTATGAAAGCGGAGGCTGATAACCTCAAGTCTCTGCTCGCATCTTAAAAGGAAGAAGAAAATGAAGATATCAATAAAACGCACGGCTGCGCTGTTTCTTGCGGCAGCGGCGGCGGTAACGTGTCTTTCTCTGCCGGTTTACGGCGAATCGGACACGGAAACGTCATATTTTACCGAGCTTCCCGAGGCTGCGGTGCAGGAGCTCCCCTCCGTAAATGCCGGAGTGCCGGGGGTCATGTTCACGCTGCCGTCGGATATGCGTGCATCGGTGATAACGCCTTCCGTGGATTTCTATAAGGACCCGGAGGAGGACGCGGACGCACTGGAATCCGAGCTCGACAACATCTTCTCGGATTTCTCGGAGATCGGACTGAATACCGTTATAATAAACACAGTCTGTGATGATAAGGCATTCTACTCCCTTGCAAACGGAGATGAAGACACCGATCCCGCGGCTGCAGCGATCGCGTCGGCTTATAACTGCGGGATCTCACCCTATATCGTGCTTGACCTCGGGCATCTCATGTCCGACTGCCGTTCCGGAGCCGAAGCGATAGATACGCTCGTTTCCCGCGTTCACCGCTTTGCGCTCAGATACCAGTGCGCCGGTATAATCCTCGACGACTACTATGCCCGCAGAAATGTGGAAAGCTTCACAAGCTATATGAACAACGGTTCCGGCATAGGCTACAAGAACTGGCTCTATGACACGGCTGAACAGTATTTCCGCACTGCCGCGGAAGTAATACGCGGCACCGACAACTCCATTGCCGCCGGCTTCATCATCAACGATATGTGGGCGAACTCGGCTTCCGATCCTTCCGGAAGCGAGACAAGCGATGCAGTCCAGGCGTACTATGACGGCTATTCCGACACCAAGAGCTTCATCGAGAAGGACTATGTGGATTTCGTGCTGCTGCGCGCCTACGGTTCCGTAACATCGACGGCACTGCCCTTTGAAAAGGTGACCGGCTGGTGGGGCGCACTTACCGATGAGTATGACATTCCGCTTTACGTTGTTCACCACAACGAGTATTTAGGTACATCTACCGCAGGCTGGGGCGGCGAAGACCAGCTTGTAAAGCAGCTCACTATCGCAAAGAAGATCGACAGCTACTCCGGAAGCGTTTTCAACTCCTTCGGAAGCCTTCTTGAAGACCCGCTCGGCTCCACTGAGACCCTCACTTCCTACTTCAACGAACAGATAGACGAGGGAACGCTTTTCGAGGATCTCAAAATGACTTCGCCTCAGGCGCTCAAATACACCACTACCGAAGCCACCGCAACATTCATGGGAAGCTTCGACAGCAACTTCCCCGTTTACTTCAACGGCGAAGAGATCAAGCTCAATGACGCCGGCAACTTCTATTTCGAGAAAAAGCTTGCCGACGGGCTGAATACATTCACTATCAGCCACAAATCCAAGACCTATACCTATAATATAACCCGCAAGATCACAGTACTCAAAGGAATCGGTACCGCGATATCCGAGGGCAAGTCGCTCACAGTGGACGGCGGTACAAAGATAACACTGACAGCCCGTGCATACAAGGGCGCGACTGTGTACGGCACTGTAAACGGAACGACTGTGGGAATGAAAGAAACTACCGATACCGCAGATGAGGACGAGGTGAACTCGTCTTACGCCAGATACACCGGCACATACACTGTTCCCGCCGGGATCATCGGACAGAAGCAGGAACTCGGCAAAATACACATCTTCGCTTCCTATTCCGGCTACAGCATGGAGGCGGTAGGCGCATCAGTAACCGTAAATGCCGAACCGGAGCCGGTGAAAAAAGAAGAAGCCGTGATCGTGACCGACGCCGAATCCTCCGGAAGTGGTGAGGTGTTTGCTACACTCGCATCTACGCGCAGTTCCTCCGAAACTGTAAAGTATGTTAAGGCTCTCTCGGATTTCACAATGGTCTATGACGGCAAGACTGCCGACGATATCCCGTCTCCGGTATTCTCACAGCTCCCTGCGGGCTCGTTGGAGATCTATAAATCCACGTCCGGCAACTACTATGTCACGGAATCCGGAAAGCGTATTGCAGCAAGTGCTTCCGTGCTTGAAGACGGACCCGCTATCGACAGAAACGATCTCTTCGTGAAGTCGATAGGAACTACCGGAGGTCAAAGCTACATCAAACTTAAGCTTGACCACCGGACAGGCTTCAATATGCGCCTTGCGGGCAACAGCTACTACACTGCATGGGACGGTGAATACAACGTCAGCGATTTCACCGCTACGCATCTGTACATAACATTTGAAAATGTGACCAGCGTTACGACGCTGCCCTCATTTGAACACAACCAGGTATTCAGATCGGGCAAGTGGGACACGGTGACCGAGGACAACGGAACCAAATTCCGGCTCATACTCGAACTCCGCCAACCCGGTGTTTATGTAGGTCACAGCGCGAAATACAATTCTGACGGCGATCTGATACTCTGGTTCCCCGTACCGGTAAATACACTCAGCGGAATAACGGTTGTGATAGATCCCGGTCACGGATACGGCAAGTCGCCCGATGTATTTGATCCAGGCGCTATCGGCGAAGTTGTGGAGCAGGAAGTGGTACTTGCAATATCGAAGGAACTTGAATCCCAGCTCAAGGCGGCAGGGGCGAATGTAGTCCGTCTGCCCACGGAGAGCGAGTTTCTGCTGACGAAGGATCGCCCGAAGTACGCAAGACAGTACGGCTGTGACATATATATATCCGTTCACGCGAACAAAGCGACAGGAGAGGCGCGCGGTACTGAGGTATATTACTTCACGTCCTACTCACAGCCTCTTGCGGCGCAGATATCATCGGCGGTATCAAAGTATTATTCTACAAACGTTTACTCTGACGGTGTTGACAAGAACCGCGGCGCCCGTTACAGCTATTATCATGTGACGCTGCAGCAGGACTTCCCCTCCGTACTTGTGGAAACGGGATTTGTCGATAACATCATGGACGCTATGGCGCTTGCATCGGAGACGCACCGCAAGGGCATCGCCGCAGGCATAGTCACCGGCATCAAGAATTATATTGCAAGAAGCTCGATCTCGTATGCTTCCGAAGGTTATTCCGCTGCTGACAGCAGCGCTCCCGCCGATGTTCCGGAGGAGGGAGTAAGCGAGGAGCCGGCTGAACCCGATGAGCCGACGCAGTATGAGGAAGTTCCGGACGCGCCGGAAGATCCCGAAGTGACGGAAGAAACGGAAGAAGTCACCGAGAGCGATGAAGGCACTGCGGCGGAAGAAGAAGCCGGCGAAAGTAACAGCGAAAGCAGTACGGAAGGCGAAGAAAGCCTTGAAGACAGCGAAGAAGATATAGTCGATATCGTCGATGACGATTGAGACTGCCGCTTGCGCTCGAGAGCAGCCGCTTGCGCTCGAGACTTGGGGAAAACCTTTCTGAAGAAAGGTTATTCCCCAAACCCCTTTCCAAAGACTTTTAATCGCTCCGCCTTTAAGTGAGAGGGCTATCACAACAGAACCGAAGCCTGCTGAAAGTGTAAATTTTCGGCAGGATTTCTTATTTTGCAAACGGAGTCTTTGCCAACCCCACTGCGTTTCAGTCGGCTATCGCCCATAGCAGTGCGCTCTGAAATACTGCATTAATTTAGGGTGTCCAGCACCCTTTTTTAAAGGGGGTTGGCGGGGGTTGGGGGGCAGAGCCCCCTCTCTGAAATCTCAAGTCTCTCTCAAATCTCTCCCCTCTCTCGAGTGGCAGTGGGTTTTTATGCGGAAAACAAAGATTATAAAATTTTTTTCAAAAAAAGGGTGACAAAACGAATAAAATGTGATATAATATATTGGATTGTGCAGGAAATGTGCAAAAACGGACAAGTGCGAGGAACACCACGCAGCAGATATGCGCCCGTCTTAACAAGCGGCGGGTGCAGCGGGTGTATCATGTTATTCCCCGCAAAGACAAATAGGCAATTCGAAAGGAATGGTAAAAGATGCCTGCAAGTATTGTAGTAGGAACACAATGGGGCGACGAGGGCAAGGGCAAGATCATTGATATCATCGCTTCAAGAGCTGATGTTGTTGTACGCTCACAGGGCGGAAACAATGCGGGTCACACGGTAGTAAACGAGGGCGAGACTTATAAGCTCCACCTTATCCCCTCCGGAATACTCTATAAAGATACACTCTGCCTTATCGGCGCGGGTGTTGTACTTGACCCGAAGGACTTTATCGGCGAGCTGGACAGCCTCGGAGCAAGAGGCGTTTCCTTCGATAATCTCAAGATCGACCCGAGAGCTCATGTTATCATGCCGTGGCATATAACACTGGACGGTCTTTCCGAACAGTTCCGCGGAAACAGCGATATCGGCACTACAAAGCGCGGCATCGGACCTACATATATGGATAAATATGAGCGCTGCGGCATAAGAGTGTATGACCTTATCCACCCCGAAGTATTCGCGGAAAAGGCACGCGCTACCGGCAGACTCAAGAATGAGATCATCACCAAGGTCTATGGCGGTGAAGCTCACGACATTGAAGCAATAATCAAGGAATACACCGAATACGGCAAGCGCCTCGCAAAGTACGTTGACGATGTTTCCGTGATCGTATATGAGGCAGATAAGGCAGGCAAGCAGATAATGTTTGAGGGCGCTCAGGCTACCCTGCTCGATATCGACTTCGGTACTTACCCCTATGTAACATCTTCTCACCCCATTTCCGCAGGTGTCTGCGTCGGAACAGGCGTAGGACCCATGATAATCAAGGATATCATCGGCGTTGCAAAGGCTTATACCACCCGCGTGGGCAAGGGACCCTTCCCCACAGAGCTGAACGACGAGACCGGCGATACTATCCGCAACAAGGGCGGCGAGTTCGGTACAACTACCGGCAGACCGAGAAGAACAGGCTGGTTCGACGCAGTTATCGTCCGCCACTCTGTCCGCGTAAACGGACTCTCGAAGCTTGCGATCAACAAGCTCGATACTCTCAGCGGCATCGGCGAGCTCAAGATCTGCACGGCTTATGAAAAGCCCGACGGCACGATCATTAAGGACTTCCCGCCTACACTTGAGGAACTTGCTGACTGCAAGCCCGTATATGAGACATTCCCCGGATTTGACGATGATATATCAAAATGCGGTTCATTCGACGAACTGCCCGAGCTTTGCAAAAAGTACATACTCAGACTTGAAGAGCTGTGCGGCTGCAAGATCGCAATGGTAGGCATAGGTCCGGACAGAAGCCAGATCCTTGAAAGATAACGGAGCTTTATTTTGAACATTCTTTTTGTAGGCGACGTAGTCGGGCAGAAAAGCGCGGATCACCTCCGCCTTTCCCTGCCTGCGCTGAAGCACACATACTCGGTGGACATGACCATAGTCAACGGTGAGAATTCCGCTGACGGCAACGGCATTACGCCGCGATCGGCAGGGATACTTCTCGAAGCGGCGGACGTTATAACCACCGGAAACCACTGCTTCAGGCGGCGCGAAATGGACGAGCTATACGAGGAAAGCTCGGTCATAATACGTCCGGCAAATTTCGGTAATACAGTCGGGAAAGGCTATACCGTATTTGACATGGGACGCACAAGAGTCGCTGTTGTGAACCTTATAGGAATGGCATTCATGGAAAGCTGCGACAACCCTTTCCACTGCGCGGACGAGATACTTGACAGGATAGATACTCCGAACATTATCGTCGATTTCCACGCGGAAGCCACTTCCGAAAAAAAGGCAATGGGATATTACCTCGAAGGCAGGGTCTCTGCCGTTATCGGGACGCATACCCATGTACAGACTGCCGACGAGCAGATCCTCGGAAACTGCACGGGATATATCACTGATGTCGGATTTACCGGCGCACGGGATTCGATCCTCGGCGTGGACAAGAATGTGATAATCTCAAAACTCACTTCATACTATCCCCAGAAACATACTTACCCGGAAGGAGAAATAATGATAAATGCAGTCGTCATCTCCATAGACGAAAAAAGCGGGAGATGCACGGGCATAAAAAGAATAGCGGCTTGAATCAGGCGGCATAAAAGCCGCCGATCAGGAAATACAGACAATAATAAGAGGGAGGAAATTGAATATGGACATTATCAAAGTCTCGTCACGAAGTGTGCCGAAAGCTGTGGCAGGTGCTATCTGCGCCGTTATCCGCGAGTCGGGTCACGCAGAAGTCGAAGCTGTCGGCGCAGGCGCTGTGAACCAGGCTGTGAAAGCTGCCGCAGTAGCAAGAGTCTTTCTCGCAGAAGAGGGAATCGACGCGGTATGTATGCCTTCGTTCGAAGAGCTTGACGTTGCCGGTGATACAAAGACCGGTATGAAGCTCACGATAGAAAAGCGCTGAGGAAAAACTATTGACAAAATCCGCTTTGTGTGGTATTATAATGTAAATTATATTTACATTTCGCTCAAAGCGGATTTTTTATGCCAATTGACCTGACCCAAAGGCACAAGACAGGAGGAAACAATATGTCGCTTGTTGTCGAACATCTATCAAAAAAGTTCGGGGATCATATTGCTGTTGAAGACCTTTCATTCAGCATCGAAAAACCCGGAGTATTCGCATTTCTCGGCACAAACGGAGCCGGAAAAAGCACCTCGATCCGTATGATACTCGGAATGCTGTCAAAGGACAGCGGAAGCGTCACATGGAACGGAAAACCGCTGGATATAATGACGGAAAAAGTGGGGTATCTTGCCGAGGAGCGCGGTCTTTATCCGAAATACAACATTATGGAGCAGATGTATTACTTCGCTTCGATAAAGGGTATGAAGAAAAAGGCCGCGACTGCGGCGATAGATTACCTGTTCTCGCGGCTGAAGATAGAAGAGTACAAGAAAAAGAAGGCGGAACAGCTCTCAAAGGGCAATCAGCAGAAAGTTCAGCTCGCCGCCGCTCTTCTCTGCAACCCGGAGATCATCATTCTCGATGAGCCGCTCAGCGGTCTCGATCCGGTCAACGCAGACCTCTTCAAGAGTATTATCCGTGAAGAACGCGACAGCGGCAAATATATCATAATGTCATCTCACCAGATGGAAACGATCGAGGAGTTCTGCGAGGATCTCGTCCTCCTTCACAGAGGAAAGACCGTAATGCAGGGCAATCTTAACGATATAAAGCGTGCGCGCGGGCGTGAAAATCTCACGGTAAAGGCTGACAAGCCCATAGGCGATATCGCGGAACGCTGCGGACTTACTCTCGTGGAGGAAACGCCGAACGGCTCTTCTTTCAAGGTAAAGAGCGAGGAAGATGCAGGACGTATGCTGAAAGAAATGCTCGATAACGGCATTAACGTGATAAAATTCGATCTCAGAGAGCCGTCGCTGCACGAGCTTTTTGTCGAAAAGTGCGGGGGTGAAGTAAATGAAGATTAAGGGCTGGAAGGAAGTATTCAAATTCTCGTTCACACAGCAGATAAGGACCAAATCCTTCATCATAGGCACGATCGTTATCGCACTTATCGTTGCAATAATGGCATTTCTTGCGGATTTCCTGCCGGTGATATTCCTCTCGGACGAACTCGATAAGATAGAAAGAGCGGCGGGGGGCGAAGATGTTTTCACAGTCGATACGATGTATCTGAGCAACGAGACCGACTATGATTTCGATTTCTCATCTGTTTTATCGGACGGCAATATTACCGTAAAGAGCGTTACGTCGGAAGAAGCCGAGGCAAAGACAAAGGAGATCGCCGATACAACGGAAAAGGCGGTTGTAACGAAGATAACCCTTGATGACAGCGGCTTCGCAGTCGATACAAGATACGCTGCCGGCAAGGCAGACATTGCAAAAGGCGATGTCGAAGCGCTCAATGCTGTGCTGACCGACACCATAAAGAAGCAGTATCTTATGAAGCTCGGAGTAGCCGAAGCCGATCTCGGACTTGCAATGTCGAATGTAAGATCCTCGTTCAGCAGTGCCGGACAGGAGCCGGTAGGCTTCGTCCAGCAGATGCTCAACACGATAGTTCCGATGATCTCGTCGATAGTTCTGTTCGTGTTCATCTTCTCCTACAGCCAGATGGTGGCGCAGTCCATAGCGATAGAGAAATCCTCCCGCGTCATAGAGTACCTGCTCACCTCGATAAAGCCGCTTGCTATCATACTCGGCAAGGTGCTTGCAATGTGCTGCGTTTCGCTTTTGCAGTTCATTCTGATCGGACTCGGCGGAGTTGTGGGATTTGTCGTTTCCCTGCCATTCGGTATAATTTCAAAGATCGGTCCCATGCTCGGAAGCGCCGCGGAACAGGTGCAGACTGCCGCTTCCGGTGCGGAATCGGGAGCTGTTGAAGTTGTGGGCGGTATCACCGAAGCCTTCTCTCACCTCGATGCAAGCGTATTTATCATAATGTTCGTTACGTTCATACTCGGATTTCTGTTCTTTGCGGGTATCGCGGGACTTGCAGGCGCAAGCGTCAGCAAGATGGAGGATCTTTCTTCCGCTATCCAGCCCCTTTCGCTTATCGGAGTTCTCGGTTTCTACCTCGCCTACTTCCCGCAGATAACAGGCGAAGAGAACACAATGTCTTTAGTGGCGCGCTATATTCCGATCTCGTCGCCGTTCATTCTTCCTTCTGACTACATGCTCGGAAAGATAGATCTTATGAGTGCGCTTATCGCTGTGGCAATACTTGCGGCAGCCGATATCGTTATAATGATGATAGTCGCAAAGGTTTACGAGGGCGTTATACTGCATACCGGAAACAGACTGAAATTCTCGGATATGCTGAAAATGTCAAAGTAAAGAAGATAAGCACCGGAGCTTTAAACGGCTCCGGTGCTGTATTTTTTTAGATAAAATATACAAAAAAGAAAAATAGGCTTGAAAACACACTAAACCTATGGTATAATAGAGTATAATACTAAATTAGTATCTATCTGTAGACAAAATCAAGTAATTTCGTCACGATTCGGATATGCGCGCAGAGCGCGCTCCACAATTGTGAATTGTGAATTGTGAATTTGTCTATATTTCGATAGAAATATAGTATAAGACATCAGAAACACCGCATGTCCGTATTCCCGGTGAGAATACGGCAGAGATTTTGTGAGGGGATCGTATGAAGATATCAACAAAGGGAAGATATGCGTTAAGAATGCTGCTTGAGATAGCAAGCCGCGATGACGGCGGCTTTATTTCGCTGAAAGAAATATCGGACAAACAGGAAATATCCAAAAAATATCTTGAACAGATCGTCCCGCTTCTCACAAGAGACGGGATACTTCGCACGAACCGCGGCAACAAGGGCGGTTACTCGCTTGCAAAGGATACAAAGGATATCACGGTAGGCGATGTTCTCCGCGCAACCGAAGGAAGTCTTGCTCCCGTAGCCTGTCTCGAATGCGAACCGAATGACTGTCCGCGCGCTGAAAACTGTGCTACGCTCTACGTCTGGGAGGGGCTTTATGCTTCGATACGGGATTATCTCGACGGCATCACTCTCGCGGATATACTTAAACAGAACAAGGGCAGCGCAGGCGGCGATTACTGCATCTGAAACAGACTGAAAGGAACAGAATATGTATCTTGAAGACATAAAGCCGGGCTCTGAGCTTACAGTTGAAAACATCGTTATCCGCAAGGAAGAAATGCTGGATTTCGCACGGAAGTATGACCCCGTAAAAATACATACCGACGAGGATTTCGCAAAGCTTTCCCGTTTCGGTGATCTGATAGCCCCCGGAATGCTCTCGTTCCTGTCCGTGTGGGGGCAGTATGTGGAGCTTGACTTCGCGGGCGAGGATCTTATCGCGGGCAAGTCAACAGCCGTGGAGTGGATGAAGCCGGTACTCGCGGACGATGTCCTCCGCGGAGTCGCAAGAGTGACCGGGATCGCATTCCGCAACGATTTCAACGGGATAATGACGGTCACGATAGATGTGTTCAACCAGAAGGACGAGAAGGTGCTCACAAGCGTCGTGGAGTCGATCGTCAAGCGCAGACCGAAAGAGTAATACGGATTTTCGTACATATCTGGTCCCTTTCCGGATAAAACACCGCAAAGGGACTATTTTTGTGGAATAAAATCATTAAAATTGCAAAAAAACACTTGAAATTTTGAAAAAATATGATACAATATTATATGTGACTTTATAAATTCTATTTTTATGGGATGAACAGATGGATACTTTGATATACTACCTTACAGATATATGGAATTCTCTCGTCAGCGTTTTCCGTTCTATCGGACTTATCGACTGGCTTGACATAATCTTTCTTGCGATTATCCTGTACTGGCTGATAAAGCTCGTAAGGGAGACCCGTGCCGAACAGCTCATCAAGGGCGTTGTTGTCCTTGCGGCTGTGCTTTTCATACTCAATCAGTTCGGCTTCAAGGCTATGGGCGTTATAAGCCAGATGGTGATGAATGTCGGTCTTATCGCGTTTATCGTTATGTTCCAGCCCGAACTGCGCCGCGCACTTGAAAAAGTCGGACGCTCCAAAGTGATGCAGCCTCTTGCGCTGTTCGATACCTCCCTCCCGGAGACCCAGGGCAAGGAGAGCCTCGCGGTGGAGCAGATAGTTCTCGCCTGCGAAAAGCTTTCAAGGACCGCTACCGGCGCACTTATCGTTATCGAGCGCCAGACAAGGCTCGGCGAACAGATAGAGACCGGTACGATACTTAACGCGATACCCAGCGAGGAGCTGTTCAGGAATATCTTCTTCCCGAACACGCCACTGCATGACGGCGCTGTCATCATCAGAAACGGTATGATCTATGCGGCAGGCTGCTTTCTTCCTAAACCGTCGAAGGAAGAGCTGATTAACAAGGAACTCGGTTCCCGTCACCGCGCCGCGATAGGAATGAGCGAAGTCTCCGATGCGATCATCATAGTCGTTTCGGAAGAGACCGGTATGATCTCTATCGCCGAGAACGGTACTCTTGAGCGCGGATTTGACCGCGAAAAGCTTTACAAATATCTTTCAAAGAAGCTTCTTCTCGATACGCCCGATCAGCGTAAAAACAGAGAAAGGCGAAAGAGCAGCAAGGGAAAACAGGCTGCCGGACGTACTGAGGAAGGCGGTGACCGCAAGTGAGCAGCTTTTTCAGCCGTTTCGCAAAACGCTTTGTAACAGACCTTAAAACAATAATACAGGCGATCGTATTCTCCGTAATTATCTGGTTCTTCATATCAATACAGATATTCCCGGATATCTCGCTGCATATAACAGATATCCCGGTATCCTGCGAACAGACGAGCTTTATGAAGGACGATAACCTCCAGATAGTCTCTGTCGATACCGAAAAGGTAGCAATACAGATCGAAGGCAAGCGCTATTCCATAAGCCAGCTGACCGGCGATGACTTTATCGCGGAAGCCGATCTTTCCAGCGTTTACGAAGCCGGTACATTCACAGTTCCGGTGCGCGTTTCCCCTGTTGACGACAGCATTGAATGCGAGATAAGCACTACTTCCCTGTCAGCAAAGGTGGAGGTAGTAAAGATCATCACCCGTGAGATAGACGTAGTACCGAATACGGATTCTCTGACGCTCGCAGACGGAATGCAGATAGAGGGAGATGTTACAGTATCGCCCTCCGAGATCGTGATAACCGGCGAGGAATCCCTCGTGAATTCGATAGCGCGGGTAGAAGCAAGAGCTTCCAGCGACTCGGTAATAGAGCTTACCGAGGGTATTGTTTCAAATCCCGTATTCTACACTGCTTCCGGAGCGGAGCTTAACTCACCCGATATTAAATACAGCCATGATGATTTTATCGTACTTGTCCCGGTTTACAAGGTAAAGACGCTCCCCGTTCAGGTCAAATTCACCGGCGGTTCCGGCTCATACGGATTCGATCCGGAAGATCTGAACTACACAATGTCGATAGAAGAGATCACTATTGCATCTCCGGACAACTCGATCGACAACCTTTCCGCAATTGATATCGGAGAAGTATCGCTGAGCGCACTTACACTGAAAGATCTGCAGGGCGGAATCCAGCTTCCCGTAGAGCTTCCGGAAGGATACAAGAATATCTCCGGGAACCGCACGATCACTGTTTACTTCCCGGACGCGGACGATTTCGGACAGCTCGGATTCACTGTTCCGTCGGAGAACTTCACAGTCATCAACAAACCGAAGAATTATGACGTAAAGATCCTCACAAATGAGATCGTGGTGAATGTGGTCGGCTATTCCAACTACATTCAGACGATGACATCGGCCGATGTTTACGCAACGATAAATCTTCTCGGAATGGAAGTCACGGAAGGCTCAAAGAGCGTTTCCGCAACATTCCGTCTCAAAGGCTCAAACGCTATGGCATGGGTTGCCGGCGAGGAGTACAAGGTCGATCTGCTCTTCACCGCATCTGCCGAGACAGAGAACACAGCTTCCTGACTGCGAGGACCTTAAAAGAAATCCAAAAAGCGGAGTATGAAAAGTACCCCGCTTTTTTCCTGTTATGGCTTTTTAAATCTGTTATAGTTTTATCTGCCAATGCAGAGACTAACTGACCGAGACACCGTATCATTCGCTTGCAGAATGTCGCTGCGTATTTCACGGCGTGGTGTTCCCCGCCGCGGTCCAGCCGCGCAGGCTGGCGCCGTCCGCGCAGGACAAGCGCGTGAGCGCCTTCATGACAGCTTTTCGAGGTCTTTGCGTAATCTCTTGATGATACGCTTTTCGAGGCGGGAGATGTAGCTTTGGGATATCCCGATAAGATCGGCGACTTCCTTCTGTGTCATCTCCTTCCCGTCCGCAAGACCGAATCGCTTCTCCATTATAAACCGCTCACGATCGGGCAGCTTTGCCACCGATTCAAGTAAAAGCTTCTTCTCCGCTTCATTCTCAATATTCTCGTTCACTATATCGTCTTCCGTTCCGAGTACGTCGGACAAAAGCAGTTCGTTCCCGTCCCAGTCAATATTGAGCGGTTCTTCAATAGATATCTCCGATTTGTACTGGTTAGATTTGCGGAGAAACATCAGTATCTCATTCTCGATACATCTTGACGCGTATGTCGCAAGCTTTATGTTCTTGTCGGGGCTGAACGTGTTCACAGCCTTGATAAGACCGATCGTGCCTATCGAGATAAGATCTTCTATGCCTATGCCCGTGGATTCAAACTTCTTCGCAATATACACCACAAGCCGGAGATTGTGAGTTATAAGTGCATCACGCGCTTCCGGGGAGTTGTTCCTTATCCCGTCAAAAGCCCGTTCCTCTTCTTCCCTGGTGAGGGGAGGCGGGAGGTTATCCGAGCCGTTTATGTAATAGATGCTCTGTACAGACTGTCTGGCGATTATTTTTCTGATAAGCTCGTTCAGTCTTATCGTTGCGTTCATTTTTCTTCTCCTTCTTCTTTATCCGTTCGTTTTATTTCAGCAGCTTCGGCGATATCACGGCGTCAAATTGCTCGTCGGAAAGCGCATCGCGGCATACTCCGATAAGCGCATCGAGTCTCTTGTCACCGCCGCGGTAACGGGCGGTGATGCAGTCAGCGCGGAATGCAGCAGCAACAGCACTTCCGGAAGCAGTCCTTATCGGTATTATGCGAAGTCCCGCTACATCTGCATCTTCACCGTTCAGAAACGCTTCCGCGCTCGCCGGCATTATTCCCCGGACTGCATCGCTCCTGCACAGTATCACAGGCTTTCCGGTGAGAAAGTCTCTAAGGAAATTCCCGCTGTCGCAGACAGCTTCAAGCTCCGCAGTATTCCCGCCGACGGAAACAGTCAGCCCTATCCGCTCGTCAGCCTCGGGACTGTCAGCTATGCGCCGCGCTAAAGAAAGTATCCCGTATATCATAGCCGATGAGACAACAAGCACAAGAGCCGAGATGTTGAGATAGACATAGCCGTTTGCGGCAAAGACCATATCCGAGCCGGTAAGCTCATGGAGCAGCATGGCGGCACCGCATATCAGCATACTTATGGTGACGCAGACGAAGGTGCGGACTGCAAACCGGCGAAGGCTGCCAAAGCCGAAAGCTATAAGCACGGTAAGTGCGGTGAGCAGAGCTTTGAGCAGCATCGAGACTGCAAATCCCGCGTCCGCCAGTGCGGCAAGAGATGAAAAGCCGCCGAATACCGACGCGGCAGCGATCCTGCGGAAGCTTGCGCCGGTGTGCAGAAGCCTGCATACCGCACGCAGGGTAAAGTAGGATATGTAGATATTCATAACCGTGAGTACGTCAAGATAAACTGTCATTTTTATCACCGCCGCCGTTGTGTATAGATTATACCACTTCCGGCGCGGGAAATTTGTCATTTCCGGGGTGCGAAAAATAGATTTGACAGCCGTTTTTTGCACTTTCGCGTATTTTTTTAAAAAATTTTGAAAAAAAGCTAAAGTTTTGCGCTTTCCTGCCGATATATTATACGAATAGATGTTTGAATTTCAAAGGAGGGATATGTATGAGTGATCTTAATCTTAAAATGTACTCTATGCAGAATGCGGCTTCGTCACAGCGCACCGACTACTCGCTCAGCAATATCTCATCGTCAAAAGACGACAGTATAAATACCAATCAGAGCATATTCCAGGAGTATCTCCAGAAACTCAAGGAGAATTCCGACGGTAAGGCAAAGGAGACTCTCCAGGCTTTGCAGAACATTCCGATAAGCCAGGTAAGCCGGCTGTTCGACGATCTCCAGGTGAAATCCGTTGAGCAGGCAGGCAAGATGTTCGATGATCTGAAAATAAAGTCCACCGATGAGATAAGCTCGATACTTGCAGCCGCAAAGAACAATGCGGTTCAGAATACCGCAAAGACCCCGAAGCCGGAAAACCAGGTGCTCAAGTTCATTGACAGGTCTATGGAATCGCTGTCCGCCGCGAACGAGAAGCTCAAGGAGCATTCCGAAAGAATGGCGGAAGCGCGTGAGAAGCTCGATGCCGGATTCAGGCGCGATGCGAACACCGGCGAGCTTGACAGGGAGAAAGCCCGTGCAGCCGCAAGGGATTTTGTGGAAAGGTACAACGAGCTTGCCGACAGCCTGAAGGACAGCGGAAACGGGACTGTTGAGAGCAAATCGAAGCTTATAAGTGAGATGTCCGACGCATACGGCAAGCGGCTGGAGAATGTAGGCATCACAAAAGACGACAGCGGACGGCTCACACTTGACGAGAATAAGCTTGACCAGGCAAGCGAGCGTGATATCGAGCGTGTTTTCGGCAAGGAGGATTCCTTTGCGGAGTTCATTGACGGACAGGCAAAACAGCTTGCCGCCTACGCACAGACCGATCTCTATCAGCGTTCCAGCGCCTATACCGATGCCGGAAACGTGACTCAGGTATCCAACATCAGCGGCTCGTATTTCAACATGCTCGGCTGAAGATGTATCGCTTCACTCAAGAGATTTGAGAGATTTTGAGAGAATTTAGAGAGATTTTGAGAGAATTTCGAGAGATTTGAGAGAGATTTGAGAGAGATTTGAGAGAGATTTGAGAGAGGGGGCGCTGCCCCCCAACCCCCCGCCAGCCCCCTTTAAAAAAGGGGGCTGGACACCCTAAACTGATGCGTAGCGACATTCTTCAATGGGCGGGTGCAGCTCCACGGTTAGCTATATTCATCTGAATACAAGAAAAGACTGCTGAGATTTATAAGTTTCAGCAGTCTTTCATTCTGT
>JAFVBZ010000062.1 GCA_017479645.1 Ruminiclostridium sp.
CTCAAACCGTTTGAATCAGCTTTATTGTTGGCTTCGTCGCAGTAGGTTGGAGCCTATGAAAAAATGCGCTCTGACGTTAAGAAACTATTCTGAAGAAATTCTGAACATTTTCCGCTCAAAAATGACCAATGCTATCTGCGAGGGCATTAACAGTATGATTCAAGCTGCCAAACGCAAAGCTCGCGGTTATCATACTTTCGAAGGTTTTTCTTCAATGATTTATTTGATTGCTGCTAAACTTAAGCTTGCTTGTCCTAATCCGTTACGATTTTCGGAGTAGAACCTTTTTTGGCAGGAGCCTTGACAAATTACAGAATATGTGTTATACTGTATATAGTTAGCAAAAGCTAACTATCGAAAGGAGGCTTTATTATGGAATTGCTTACTGCTGCCGCGATAGGCGCATCGTTCGTATTCGTGTCCGGAAAGCTTAAATCGAAGCTCCTTGATATTGCCGCCGGAAAAGGCGGAGAGCCCGGAAACGAAAAGTAATACATAAGTTTATGAGCCGCAGACACACTGCGGCTCGTTTTTATTGACACGGCAGGTGTTTTGGAGTATAATGAGAAACAATGAATATTATAACGAAGGGAACAGCAATGGGAAAAAGGATCGGACTTCTTGACGAAATACGCGGTATCACCTATATCGCGATGATAATATACCACGCCTACTACGACATCGTGTTCGTTTACGGGCATGACCTGCCGGACGTACTCGACACCGTTCTGCGCTTTATCCAGCCCCTTATCGCCGGCACATTTATCGTGATCGCCGGCATATCCTCGAACTTCTCCGCAAACAACTTCAAACGCGGTGTGCTGTACTTCTTCTGCGGAATGCTGCTCACTTTCGTGACGGCTGTGGCAATGCCCTCCGAGCTTATTGTTTTCGGTATCCTGCATTTCATGGGCTTTGCCTGCATGATCTACGGCTTTATCGGAAAGTTCACCGAAAAGATACCCTCCATAATCGGCATTATCGTTTTTTCACTTCTTTTCGCCGCTTCGCTGAATGTTCCCCTCGGCTATCTCGGCATCAAAGATCTGTTCAGCGTACCTATGCCGGATCTACTTTACGAGCATTACTGGCTGTTCCCTCTCGGCTTCACTTCACCGTCATTTTACAGCAGCGACTACTTCCCGCTCATACCGAACCTGTTCCTGTTCCTTGCGGGAGCGTCACTCGGCGTGTATCTCAGATCCGGACGCGCCCCGAAAGGTATCTACCCTACCCGTTTCAAGTCAATGTCCTTTATCGGCAGGCACGGGCTCTGGGTATATCTCCTGCACCAGCCGGTGATAATACTCGTACTCGACATCATCTTCAAGCTTACCGGTCAGACCACCGTATTCCTGTAAAATGCCGCGCTTTGTCCCGCGCGGAAAATACAAACTCTCATCATCAATAGCAATTACCGCTGAATATGCTAATATTCAGCGGTTTTGTCTTTCACAGAGAAGAACCTGTAAACCTTTCACCAAACTTACAAAATCCCGTGTAACGGTCATAAAGCTGCGGGGCGTTCCCCGCCGCGGTCCAGCCGCGCAGGCTGGCGCCGTCCGCGCAGGACAAAGCGAAGCAGAAGGCATAGCAGCGCCTCTCACCTGCTATTGCATTTTCTGATAATTTATGGTACAATTGAGGGAGAATTGATGCAAAGGCGGCGATGACAGATTGAAGATCACCGAAGACAAGCTTGCTTCCGCGATACGCTCCGGAAATATCGGCAAGCTCTACTACCTGTACGGCAAGGAGCCTTTCCTTATAAATATGCACACGGACAGGATCATCAAGAAGACAGTGGGCGATGACGCACTCGACTTCAATCTCCAGCGTCTTGACGGCAATCCCGATCCCGCACTCCTCTCCGATTACATCGAGTCACTGCCCGTTTTCGCGGAGCGCAAGGTCATAACCGTCAAGGATTATGACCCGGAAAAAAACGACAATGATACCGACAGGCGCATGCTCGACATAATAAGCGATATCCCCGATACCGTTGTTGTTGTGTTCTACTGCACGGGCATCGAGCCGGACGAGAAAAAAGCCAAAACCAAGAAGTTCATCGCCGCTGTCGAAAAAAACGGCATCGTCTGCGCAGTCGAACAGATGAAAGCGCCGAAGATAGCGGAGCTGTGCGTGAAAAAAGCAGCAAAGGCAGGCGTGGTGCTGTCTTATGACGATGCGCTCGAACTCACAGAGCGCGTCGGCGGAAGCATGACCTCCGCAAGCGATGAGACAGCCAAACTCATAAGCTACGCCGGAGAAGGCGGTACAGTCACCCGCGACAACATCAATGCACTTGTGCCGAAACGCCTTGAAGCCGAAGTCTTTGACCTCGCCGCGGCAATAAATGCCGGAAAAAGAGCCGACGCGTTCCGCATAATCGACGAGCTGTTCAGCCAGCAGATATCACCCGTCAATATCCTCTCCGCCCTTTCCGGCGCATATCTCGATATGTACTGCGCAAAGCTCGCGAAAGTAAACGGCATAAGCCCCGCCAATGCCGCGCAGATGTTCGGTTACTACGGCGGAAGGCAGTGGGGATTCGCAAACAAGGTCTATCCGGCTGCGTCAAGGCTTGAAACAGGCTACCTCCGCGAAACGGTGAGCCTTATGTCGGAAACGGATATAAAGCTGAAATCCTCGGCTGTGGATAAAAGAATAATCATAGAAGAAGCGGTCACAAAGCTGTTTATGTGCAGGGAGAAAAGACAGCGATGAGCGGACGGATAAAGCTCACGATGCCCGTTGTCGTTGAGGGCAGATACGACAAGATAAAGCTGCTGAGCGTGATCGACGGCATCATCATCACCACCGACGGCTTCGGCATCTACAAGAACAAGGCAAAACAGGCGCTTATCCGGAAATATGCCGAAACAACGGGCATAATAATACTTACCGACAGCGACGGGGCAGGATTCCAGATACGGAACTCGCTGAAAAGCTGTATCGGGAACGGGCGCGCCGTAAACGTCTATATCCCCGATATCTTCGGCAAGGAGCGCCGCAAGGACAAGCCCTCGAAAGAAGGCAAGCTCGGCGTTGAGGGGATAGACCCGGATATACTCCGGGAAGCTTTCGAGAAAGCAGGAGTCACCGGTCCCGGACCAGAACGTTCGCTGTGGGCGGATAAGCAAATGCTGGTAAAAGACGGGCTCTCCGGCGGAGATAACAGCTCGGAGCTGCGGAAAAAGCTCTGTATGAAGCTCGGACTGCCGGAGAGAATGACAGCAAAGGCTCTGCTTGAAGCACTGAATACGCTGTTATCGGAAGAGGAATATGCCGCGGCGCTCGAAGCCGTGAAAAAAGGAGACTGAAATGGTAAGTTCAAAGGAATGGGACTGGAAGAATATAAAGAGCGAGTCGTGGCTGAAGCCCTCGGAAGAGAGCTTCTACTATGCCGAAAAGTGGCGCGCGGAGGGACGGACGAGAATGCTCGATCTCGGCTGCGGGCTCGGAAGGCATTCGATACTCTTCGATGCCAAGGGATTTAAAGTGACCGCCATAGACCTCTCGGAATACGGCGTGAACCACCTCCGGGAATGGCAGAAAAAGAACGGTACGGATTTCCGCACCGTCGTAGGCGATATGAAGAAGCTGCCCTTCGCAGACAATGCGTTTGACTGCATCTACTCCTACCACGTTCTTTCACACACAGACACCGAGGGCATAAAGCAGGTGATGAGCGAAGTCCGCCGCGTTCTGAAGCCGGGCGGGGAGATATACTTCGATCTCTGTGCAAAGAACGCATGGCAGTTCACCCAGTGCATAGGCGACCGCATCGACGAGAACACTATACGCTTTGTGGGCGGAGCCGAGGACGGTATCCCACATTTCTTCGCCGACGAGGAACTTATGAGGGGACTGCTCTCGGATTTCCGGATAAATGTTCTGCGTCATGTCGATACCCTTGCAACACCGCTCTACAACGCCACCGGCTCCCACTGGTTCGCGGAAGCGGACGCGGAAAAGGAGTATGTAAAACCGGACTTCTCCGGCATAATCGGCACCACAGTGAGCGGAAAGATAGACCGTCCCCTCGGCTCTGTCCACCCACGCATTCCGGATATGACATATACCGTGAACTACGGCTATGTTGACGGGGTATTTGCGGACGACGGCGCTGAACAGGATATCTACCTGCTCGGCGAGGACAAGCCTGCCGAAACCTTCACCGGAAAGGTCATAGCGGTATGGCACCGATACAACGACGTTGAGGACAAGTGGATAGTTTCCGCGGACGGACGCGACTACACGGACGACGAGATAGCGGAAAAGATCGAGTTCCAGGAAAAATTCTTTGACGGGGAGCTGTTCAGATGACCCGGCTTCTGATGATAACCACCGGCGGTACGATCGCAAGCGGAAATTCCGGGGGCGGCGGACTTGCACCGGAGAAGAACGGCGCGGAGATGCTTCCGAGACTGGAGGACGTGAGCTTTGATGTACTCGATCTGTACGCGATAGACAGCACGGATATGTCGCCGGCGCACTGGAAACTGCTGTATGACGCGGTGACGGAGAAGCTCCCGGAATACGACGGGATCGTTATTCTTCACGGAACCGACACAATGGCGTACACCGGCGCGGTGCTGGCATTCACAGTAAACACGGACAAGCCGGTGATACTGACCGGATCCATGCTTCCTTTCGGCGTACCGGACAGCGACGCTCCCGGAAACATTCAGTTCGCTGCGCTCATTGCGAAATTCCGGAAATATCCGGGAGTGCATCTTGTCTTTGCAAACCGCGTGATAGGCGGTGCGGATATCCACAAGATAAATTCAGCGGAAAAGGACGCATTTCGCAGATACTCCGGGTTTAAGGTCACACGCACTCTGCCGTTCCCGGAAAAGCCGGACGCGTTCCCGGCTGTCGTGAAGCTGTCACCGTTCATGTCGGGAGATGATCTGCGCCGTTCGGCTGACGGGCATAAAAGCGTGATAATCGAGACATACGGCGCGGGTGGACTTCCGGCGGGAGAAATAACAGACACAGTCAGAGAACTTGCAAAAAAGGCACGTGTGACAATAACCACTCCCTGTATCGGCGGAACGGATCTTGACAGGTATGAGGCAGGACGGCGTGCTCTTGATGCAGGCGCAGTCTCCGGCGGTATGATGTCAACGGAATGTACCGCGGTGTATGAATGGATAACAGGAAACAACAGCAGCAGGCACATCTGAAATGCCGGATTACGGCATTAAGGTTATGCAATATTGACAGTTTAATCTTGCAAAAGCGGGAAAAAGGCGTTAAAAAGCCGATTTTCCCGTTATTTTGTTGACAAAACCATTTCAAGGGCATATAATAAGGTTACATCAAAAGAAACGGAGAGGATAAAAATGTCCGAAATCACGCTCAGCGACAAGAGCAACCTGCTTGAACAGGACCCTTATATGTATGACCTCCAGGACGTCCCGGAGCCGGAATTGTTCCGCGAGATGTTCCCTTATACCGAGGTACCGAAGATCGCCTACAACTACCGGCGCGTTCCTATGAATATGCCGGAGAAGATATACATAACCGACACCACATTCCGTGACGGTCAGCAGTCCCGCGCTCCCTACACCACCGATCAGATGGTGCATATCTATGAACTGCTCCACAAGCTCGGCGGAAAGAACGGGATCATCCGTCAGACAGAGTTCTTCGTTTACTCCGAAAAGGACAGAAAAGCCCTCGAAAAGTGCATGGAGCTTGGCTATGACTTCCCGGAGATAACCACCTGGATCCGCGCAACAAAATCGGATTTCGCACTTGTACGCGACATCGGCATAAAAGAAACGGGCATACTCGTGAGCTGTTCCGACTACCATATCTTCAACAAAATGGGGCTTACAAGAAAGCAGGCGCTGGACAAGTATATCGGCATCGTATCCGACGCGATAGAAGCCGGACTCCGCCCGAGATGCCACTTCGAGGATATCACAAGAGCCGATTTCTACGGCTTCGTAGTTCCGTTTGCGGCAGAACTCATGAAGCTGTCGAAAGAAAGCGGCATACCGATAAAGATCCGTGCCTGCGACACAATGGGCTACGGCGTTCCCTACCCCGGAGTTGCGCTTCCGAGAAGTGTTTCCGGCATCATCTACGGCTTGCAGCACTACGCCGGCGTTCCCTGCGAAATGCTGGAATGGCACGGTCACAACGACTTCTACAAGGGCGTGGTGAATGCTTCCACAGCATGGCTTTACGGTGCGCAGGCGGTCAACTGCTCGCTCCTCGGAATAGGCGAGAGAACCGGTAACGTTCCGCTTGAAGCTATGGTGTTCGAGTATGCCCAGCTCCGCGGTACATTTGACGGTATGGAGCCGAGAGTTATCACCGAGATCGCGGACTACATCGTAAAGGAGACAAATTACGATCTACCGCCCATGACCCCGTTCGTAGGCAGAAACTTCAACCTCACCCGCGCCGGGATTCACGCGGACGGACTGCTCAAAGACCCGGAGATCTACAATATCTTCGACACAGACACTATCCTCGGCAGACCGCCCCTTGTTGCAGTAAGCAACGTTTCCGGACTTGCCGGGATCGCCCTCTGGATCAACAACTTCTACCGTCTCCCGCCGGATAAAGCGGTCAGCAAGAAGGAACCGTTCATTGCGAAGATCAAGGAATGGATAGACGCAGAGTACGAGGCGGGAAGAGTCACCGTTATCAGCGACGAGGAAATGATCGCGCAGATAAAGCTTCACGGAAAGGATTTCCTCGACAGTATTTCATAAGCAAAACAACGATGCCCTTCCGCGGAACAACTGCACGGAAGGGCATTGTCTGTATCCTGCCTGTTTATCAGGTCACGGCTTACAAAAATCCCCTGTATGATCAACATACAGGGGACATTTTCATTATTCTTCGTCGGAAGCTTCGTCCTCGTCAGCGTCTCCGCCTTCGAGAAGAGCCTTGATAGAAAGGCTTACTCTGGACTTCTCTTCGTCGATCTCGGTGATCTTTGCTTCAACTACCTGACCAACGCTGAGAACCTGTGCAACATTCGTTACTCTCTCAAGAGAGATCTGCGAAATGTGGATAAGTCCGTCAACACCGGGGATTATCTGAGCAAATGCGCCGAAAGGTGTGATAGAAACTACCTGTACCTTTACTACATCGCCCTCTGCGAACTCGTTGAGGAACTTTGTCCACGGGTTATCCTCGGGCTTCTTGGCTGTGAGGGAAACTCTCTTCTTCTCGGGATCGTAGCTCTTGACTGTAACTTCAAGCTTATCGCCGATAGAAACAACTTCCTTCGGGTGCTTAACTCTGTTCCATGTAAGCTCGGTGAGGTGAACCATTCCGTCAACTCCGCCGAGATCTACGAATACGCCGTAGCTCTCCACGGACTTGACTTCGCCGACAAACTTCTTGCCGACTTCAAGCTCCTCCCAGAACTTAGCCTTAACTGCATCGGTAGCTTCTCTTTCGGCTGCCTTGATAGAGCCGACAACTCTGCCCCTGCCTTCGTTTACTTCGATAACCTTGAAGCCTACCTCCTTCTTGAGGATATCTTCAAGCTTGCCGTTTCTCGGAACACCGGACTGGGAAGCAGGTACGAATACTCTTGCTCCGTCCTCGCTTGTAACGATAACACCGCCCTTGACAACAGCCGTAACTGTGCCGTTAACGGTAGCGTTCTCTTCCTTAGCCTTGAGGATCTTCTCCATGCCTGCCTGTGCATCTACCTGCTTCTTGGAGAGATATACGAATCCGTCGGCATCGTTTACCTTTGTTACGATGCAGTCGATAACATCGCCTACCTTTACTACCTCATCGGGAGTAAGATTCGGATTTGCGGAAAGCTCTTCAGCGGGTATGTAACCCGACTGCTTGATACCGATATCGACAACAGCTTCTGTTTTATTTACAGCAACAACGGTAGCCTTGACCCTGTTTCCGGCGTATGCCCGCACCTTCTGCATCTGATCGATGGCAGCCGCAAACTCAGCATCAACGGCTTCATCTTTAATGATTTCGCTCATAATATTATGAACCTCCTTAATTATATATGCAGGGGTCGATGCTCCTGCTGTAATTCCTATTTTAACATCTTTTCGGGATGATAACAGGCGCTCAAGTCCGGTCTTATGCTCTTTAAGGAGCTGTTCACCGTTCTCGGCAAAAAATACCGGGCAGTTTGCTCCGCAGATATCCGCAAGCTTACGGGTATTGCTGCTGTGGCTTCCGCCGGCTACTATCACTGCGTCGCACTGCGCCGATAAAGCCTCAGCTTCGCGCTGTCTTTCAATAGTAGCTCTACATATTGTATCAAAAATTTTTAAATTTGTATAGTGTTTTTTGATATTTTTTTGCAAATCTGTCCATTTGCACATATCAAAAGTTGTCTGAGCAACGACAATTAGTGATTTTGCACCAAAGTTTTTATCCGATTTTTTCAGTTTGTCAAGTTCTTCACAATTGTTTACTGTCTCGGTATGCCCGTGAGCAAATCCGATGATCCCGATGACTTCCGGATGCGTACCGTCACCCGCTATCAGCAGGTCACTTCCGTCCGCGGTATTCTCGTCAACTATCTTATGGATCTTCGCTACATAAGGGCATGTGGCGTCGATACATTCCAGCCCGAGCCGGGCGATATCATCGTATGTGCTTCTGCCGACGCCGTGGCTTCGTATAACGATGCAGCCTTCCGCTTCCGACGGGTCATTTACCGGGGTTATCCCCTTTTCCAGAAGATCGGCTATGACATCGTTGTTATGTATCAGCGGACCGAGGGTATATATGCGCCCTTTTTCTTCCGCCGCTTTGCAAGCCATATCAATTGCGCGCTTAACGCCGAAGCAGAACCCCGCAGTCTTTGCGGTAATTATCTCAGTCAACGCTCTTTTCCTCCGCAGGTGACTTCTGCTCCTTTGCCGGTACCGGCAGCGGCTCGCCTGCCGCATCATAGATCTCCTTCTGGAGTCCGGTAAGCGAATCGCCTATGAGCTTTGCCGCATTTCTCATGCTGCGGCGGTCGTTTTCGTCTATTTTCAGCTTTTCGGCAGGTATCGCTTCACCGAAGTTGATATCAACTCTGTTTTTTCCGCTGTACCGAAGGCATACGGGAAGGACAGGCGTGCCTGCCTGTGATGCTATGAGCACTACTCCCGACTTCATACGTCCGATAGTGCCGTCCTTTGAGCGGGTGCCTTCGGGGAATATCACCAGTATCCTGCCCTTTTCGACAGCTCCCACCGATTCGCGTATAGGCGCATCATCACCGGAACCGCGGACTACCGGGAATGCCCCGCATCTTCTTATAAGCCATGCAAAGAACGGATTTCTGAAAAGCTCCTCCTTCGCCATGAAGGAGAACTTGCCGCGGACTACTGCCGCGATCATAGGCGGATCCGCATATTTCTGGTGGTTGCACGCGATTATATAGCCGCCTTTTGCGGAAGGTATATTCTCCGGGTGCAGCACATTTATTTTATACTTTATATGGAAAAAGATCGAGAGCAGCTTCCTGAAAAACAGATACATCGGTAAGCCTGTCCTTTCGTCAGATTTTTCCGAGGTCTCTGATAAGATCGGTCACGCCGCTTACGGTCTGCTCGAAATCAAGATCGGAGGTATCGAGAAGAATAGCGTCCGGTGCCTGTTTAAGCGGAGCTTCCTTGCGGTTCATATCGTTGAAGTCGCGGCGGTTTACCTCTACAAGCACCTCGCCGAGAGTTACATCGGAACCCTTTGCGGCAAGCTCATCGTAGCGCCTTTTTGCGCGTATCTCGGGTCTGGCGGTGATGAAGATCTTTATATCCGCGTTCGGCAGTATCACTGTACCGATATCTCTTCCGTCCATGATAACGCTGTTCTTTGAAGCGATATCTCTCTGCATACCGAGGAGGAATGCACGGACAGACGGGAGCGCGGAAACTGCACTTGCCGCCTTGCTTATTTCGAGAGTGCGTATCTCGTCGGAAACGTCTTCCCCGTTTACAATAACGTGCTGTGTGCCGTCCTCAAGCTTTATCGAAAGATCAAGCTTACTGTTCAGCAGCTCGGAAACAGCCTGTTCGTTTTCCGGACTGATATCCACATTGTTTCTGACGCAGAAAAGCGCACACGAACGATACAGCGCCCCTGTGTCAACATATATGATGCCGAGTCTCTTCGCGCATTCGCGGGCAACGGAGCTTTTACCGGCTCCTACCGGTCCGTCTATAGCAACATTGATCATATCCGGTCACCTCTTTTATATTAATCTCTTGTATTATAACATATCTTTTAACAAATATCAACAGTTTTTACAAAATATATTGCATAAAAAACTCCTGCCGCAGTTGTGCAGCAGGAGCCTTACTATGATATGAAATTTTGATTCCGGATCTTCTGAACTTCCGTATTTCAGATCGTTCCCGAAACTGTAACAGTAACCGTGCCGGGGACGATAGTGCATGCACCGGTTGAAGCATCACGGCCGGAAGATGCGGCAGGAACAGTGAATGCCCCGGAGTTCGTCGCAAATTCGCCGGTAAGCTCGTTGTAGGTGTAAGCATTCGATGCTGCTCCGTCAACCGTCATGGAAATGCCGCTCAGCACCGGATCAAATGTGTCGCTGATGACCGCGGCGCTCTCGGCTGTATTGCCGGTGTTCTGGATAAGGAACGAATAGGTTATCTGTCCGTTCTCAGCGACTTCGCAGGGAGCAAGGGACTTGCTTATCGAAAGTACAGCCTCGTTCTCCGCCGGAACAGCTGCGGAAGCTTCAACGGCCGCAGTTCCTGTGCCGTCTGCTGTGACAGTATTCGTTATGGCGGAACCAACCTCCACGGGCGCAAACTCATTTGCCGACGCCTGATAGATTATCATGGCATTGCCGCCCGCGGGAACGGTTATTCCGGAGATCACAAGATTCGTTCCGGCTGTCACGGAAGGTGCGGGACGAAGCTCGCCGTTCTCGAAATACTGCACGGAGCCGTCAACGTATGTCAGCGGTACAAGGGTCGTGCCGTTATAATCGTATGCGCCGAGATCGTCGGTAAGCGTGATGTCGGTAAGAGCGGAAGCGCCGCTGTTCACCAGTGATACCGCATAGGTCAGTACCTCGCCGGGACTGTATGCGTCGGATACCGCGGTCTTTGACACGGTGAGGACTTCGGTTATCTCGCCGCTTACCACGTTTGAACTTACGGTTATATTGTTATAGGACAGAGTCGCCTGATTATAAAATGTTGCCATTGTTTTTCCTCCTTTGCGTAAGGGGTTGCAGTCCTGCTGCAGCCCACGATTCATTATATGCGCAAAGGAAGAAAATGACACTTTTACTCGGGAAGAAGCATCTCTATACTGGCAGACCTGAGTGCCGACGAAAGCTCGTCTATCGCGTTCTGTGTGGCGCTGTCGTCGGTTATCAGCACCTTGCCCTTGCCCGCGTCGGAGCATATCTTCGCTATCTCGTCCGCAGTCTTCTCGCTGCCATTATAAAGGTATGTGGAGCCGGAGACGGTGATTTCGATATAATCCGGATCGGGAGCTTCCGTTGCAGGAGCTTCGGTTACTGCCGGAGAAGTATCCGCACTTGTGACCGCGGAAGCCTGACCGCCGGCACCGCCGTTATTGCCGCCGACAGCGAAGGGAGCTCCGAATCCGAACCCGAACGGGTCAAACAGGAACATCACCGCGGCAAGCAGCGCTATGATTATAAGCAGAATGATTATAACTTTACCGCCTGCCTTGTTCTTCTTTTTCAGCTTCTTGTTCTGCTTTTCAAGCTTTTCCAGTCTCTGATTGTCGTCTTTTGCCATTTTGATACTCCTTTTCACCGCGAAATGTTGATGTATGTACAATAAAAATTATTGTAGTCCTTGCCTACGATATCCGCTGCCGCAGTTATCTTCTTCACATCGCGGTACAGCGCCCTGCTGCCGTCATAGACAAAGGCACAGAGTATGACATCGTCCTTGTCAAGCCCGGACTCTTCTATGACATCGGATATGGAACCCGCGATCTCTTCCTCGGTACCGAGAAGAGTGTGCGCAAGCTCCCCGTTCTCGTCGAGAATAAACAGCTTCCCTACCGCGTCGTATGTGAGATTGAGCGTTATCATGCGTCCCTGGGCGAATTCATCGAGCGCCTTCTGATTTGCGACAGCGGCGTCCTCCGCATTCTCGTCAAGGAAGCGGTTGTACTCCGCCTTTACGGCATCAAGTTCCGCGGTGATATCCGAGACCTGCTGCTCAAACTCGGCTTCCTTCGCCGCTATCGTCTCCTCCGCTTCGGTATGCACGACTTCTTTCTCATGCTCCATGCTCATCATCACCCAGAAGAGCATTATCAGTATAACGTCCAGCAGTGCGGTGAGCTCAATTGCGATCCCCTTGTTTCTCATACCGGCACCGCCTGTTATTTACGCTTTCCGCGCTTTTCGGGCTGCGGCTTTTCGGCGCGCTCGTCCTCGCTGTTGCTGTCGAGGTACATAAGCACGCTTTTTTCATTGCTCTCGATCTCGGGCGATATTATGCCGTCGAGGAACTTGAACAGTATTGCGAAGATAAGCCCCCAGAATGTGGAAGTGAGCGCGCCGTAGAAGTTGCCGGCAACGTTGTTCATATCGGACACAAGCCCGAGAAGCGAGACTACTGTGCCGAGAATGCCGAGGAGCGGAAATATGCCGGTTATATTCACAAACAGCGCATAGAACTTGTCCGACGAGCTTTTGAGTGTCAGAACGTCCTCTTCCCGGAGCTCGGAGACCTGCTTGTGCATCTCCTTGCCGGAAACTCGGAAATGAGGCACATAGACGGTATGGTTCATTTTCGCCTTTATCTTGTCTGCGGAGATCTTGACCATATAGAACACAAAGCCGTTGAATAATGCGGCAAGGAAGATGATGATATCAAATCCCCAGAAATTCATGAAAATAACGGAAAATATGTTTCCCAAAGCCATACACCTCCGGTCAGTTATCTACACAGCTTATTCTATCATATATTCCGTCAAAAATCAACCTTTTTCGCAGAACCGGTATAATACAAAAAAGTGGGCAGTTTGCACAAAAATCTTGACGAAGTTGCAAAAATGTGGTATAATAACAGCGCAGGATTCAATTCTACCCGGATATCAATATGCTTTATTGATTCAGGCAGCGTTCATTAAGGAGGACATATTCCAATGGCTCAGAGATATTGGAACGAAAAGATCGAGAAAATGGAGCTCGCGGAGATGCGGAAGCTCCAGAGCGAAAGACTTGTCGCTCAGGTCAAGCATGTATGGGACAACGTTCCTTACTACCGGAAGAAAATGGAGGAGAAAGGCGTTACTCCCGACGATATAAAGAGTATTGACGATCTTCACAAGCTGCCGTTCTTAAGCAAGGCAGACCTTCGTGATTCGTACCCTTACGGTATGCTTGCCGCACCGCTTTCGGACTGCGTGCGCATACAGTCAACAAGCGGTACTACAGGAAAGAGAGTTGTTTCTTTCTACACGCAGAACGACGTTGACCTCTGGGAGGACTGCGTCGCAAGAGCTATCACGGCTGCAGGCGGCACAAAGGAAGACGTTGTGCAGGTAGCATACGGTTACGGACTTTTCACAGGCGGTGCGGGTCTCCACGGCGGTTCCCACAAGGTAGGCTGCCTTACTCTGCCGATGTCCTCCGGAAATACCGAAAGACAGATACAGTTCATGATGGATCTCAAGGCAACTATCCTCTGCTGCACCCCGTCCTATGCCGCATATATAGGCGAGACGCTGCAGGAGATGGGATATAAGCCCGAGGACATACCGCTGAAAGCCGGCATATTCGGCGCGGAGCCGTGGACACAGGCTATGCGTGAGCAGATCGAGGCTACTCTCGGAATAAAGGCTTACGACATCTACGGACTTACAGAAACAAGCGGCCCCGGCGTTGCTTTCGAGTGTGAAGAGCAGTCCGGAATGCACATAAACGAAGATAACTTTATTGCGGAGATCATAGATCCCGATACCGGCGAAGTGCTCCCAGAAGGCTCAAAGGGCGAGCTCGTGTTCACCAGCATAACAAAGGAAGCATTCCCCCTGCTCCGTTACAGAACGAGAGATATATGCATACTTTCAAGAGGAAAGTGCTCCTGCGGAAGAACGCTCGTTAAGATGACGAAGCCTATGGGCAGAAGCGACGATATGCTGATAATAAAGGGTGTCAACGTATTCCCGTCGCAGATCGAAGAAGTGCTCATCAAGGACTTCAAGGCTGCGCCCAACTATCAGATCGTCGTTGACAGAGTCGGCACAACCGATACGTTCGAGATTAAGGTCGAGATCTCCGACGATATGTTCAGCGATACGATCAAGGATATCTCGACGCTTGAGAAGAAGATCGGCGCGGATATCCAGCAGATACTCGGCATAAGGGCCAAGATCTCCCTCGTTGAGCCGAAATCCATACCGCGCTCCGAGGGCAAGGCAGTTCGTGTTATAGACAAGCGCAAGCTTGTATGATGTAAAGGGAGGAAAAAACAATGACAGTCAAGCAGTTATCAGTATTTGTTGAAAACAGACCCGGAAGACTTTCCGCTGTAACAGAAGCTCTCGCATCGGCAGGGATCAATATCCGCGCCGTATCTATCGCGGACACCAAGGACTTCGGTATTATGCGTATCATCGTGAACGATACAGACAAGGCTATTGCCGCACTTAAGGAAAACGGTTTTATAGCTTCCGCCGCAAACGTTATTGCGGTTATCGCAGATGACAAGCCCGGCAGCATGGCTTCGATTATGAAGATACTCTACAACGCGAATATCAGCGTTGAGTATATGTATGCCGCATTCCTCAACCGCGAAAAGGGTTCCGCATGCCTTATCCTGAGAGTGGACAACAACGAGAATGCCGTTGAAGCGCTCAAGGACGCGGACTGCACGCTTATCTCGGAGAAAGAGCTGTCGGAGATATAAGAGAAGGCTCGGGAAGCGCGCTCACGCGCGTAGAGAGACTCGAGAGGCGCGCTCACGCGCGTAGATTTTTCGCTGCCGCGGGCCGCGCGGAGTCCGCGCGGGGACGATCCGCCGCACAAGTGAGGTTTTATCTCGCATCTTGCACAGGCGGCGACCCATTGACGGCTTTTCAGCTGTCTGTCAGTGCCGGTTCTACCGTTCCGGTCACATTAACGGGGAGACAGATTACAGAGTTCAGTGCAGGGATACTTCGGTATCCCTGTTCTTTTTTACAGACACCTCTGATTTTTAGGGTATTTTGCAGGAATATCAGATTTTTCTTGCATTTATGAGAGAAATGTGATACAATATGTCTATCAGAAAATGAAAGGCAGACAAAACTATGCAGAACGAACTTGTTATCGTCCTCGATTTCGGCGGACAATACAACCAGCTTATCGCAAGACGCGTGAGAGAATGCGGAGTTTACTGCGAAGTGCGCTCCTATAAGACACCGCTTGATGAGATAAGAAAGTTATCACCGAAAGGTATTATTTTTACCGGCGGTCCCAACAGCGTATATGACGAAAATTCGCCGCATATCGGGAAAGATATTTTTGATATGGGTATCCCGATCCTCGGTATATGCTACGGCGCACAGCTTATGGCATACACCCTCGGCGGAAAAGTAGAAACATGCAAGGTGTCGGAATACGGCAAGACGGAAACATCTTACGACAAGACTTCTGTGATATTCGGAAAGGTGAATGAGCTTCCGGAAACCGCAGTTTCGTGGATGAGCCATACGGATTATGTTGCACAGGTGCCGGAAGGTTTCCGCATCACAGCGCATACCAAAGACTGCCCCGCGGCGGCATTCGAGAATGCTGACAGAAAGCTGTACGCCGTACAGTTCCACCCCGAGGTGAACCATACACAGCACGGTATCGCAATGCTCGACAGCTTCGTGAAGAATGTCTGCGGCTGTATCGGCGACTGGAATATGAAGGATTATGCCAAGACCGCCGTTGAGCAGATACGCGCCCGCGTAGGAGGCGGAAAGGTGCTGCTCGCTCTTTCCGGCGGCGTTGACAGCTCGGTTGCCTGCGCACTTCTGTCGAAGGCTGTCGGAGATCAGCTCACCTGTGTTTTCGTGGATCACGGATTTATGCGCAAAAACGAGGGTGATGAGGTAGAAGCCGCGTTCAAGGACAGGAATGTCAACTTTATAAGGGTAGATGCTTCCGAGCGGTTTATATCGAGGCTTGAAGGCGTGAGCGAACCGGAAGCGAAAAGGAAGATCATAGGCGAGGAGTTTATCCGCGTTTTTGAAGAAGAATCCAAAAAGATCGGCGCCGTTGATTTTCTCGTACAGGGTACCATATACCCCGATGTCATCGAGAGCGGTACAGGAGATGCTGCTGTGATCAAGTCGCATCACAATGTGGGTGGACTGCCGGATCACGTTGATTTCAAGGAGATAATCGAGCCGCTTCGCCTGCTGTTCAAGGACGAGGTAAGAAAGCTCGGTTCGGAACTCGGGCTTCCCGATTACCTGGTATGGCGTCAACCCTTCCCGGGACCGGGGCTTGCAATACGCATAATAGGAGCGATAACACGGGAGAAGCTGGAAATACTGCGCGATGCCGATCTGATATTCCGCGAGGAGATAGCTGCGGCAGGTCTTGAACGCAGCATAAATCAGTATTTTGCCGTGCTTACGGATATGCGTTCCGTGGGAGTTATGGGCGACGGACGGACGTATGATTATACTCTTGCACTGCGCGGTGTCACCACGACCGACTTTATGACGGCGGATTTTGCCCGCATTCCTTACGATGTGCTTGAAAAGGCAAGTATCCGTATAGTAAATGAAGTCGGGAATATAAACAGAGTTTGCTACGATATAACGAGCAAACCGCCGGCTACGATCGAATGGGAGTAAGCAGAGCGTTCAGATGAGAAGATATTCGGTATTGGTTATGGCTTCCATGCTGCTTGCAGTCAGTGGTTGTGCCGTAAGCACAGAAGCCGGATAAACGGTAACAGAAATAATGATATAAGAGAGGGTTTCCCCGGTATGCGAAACATACCGGGAAAATTTTTTTCAAAAACCTATTGACAAATGATAAAACTGTTGATATACTGTATATAGTTCGTTATATACAGTATTACAGGAGTTATCATGAAGATCATTATAAAAAACAAATCCGAACTGCCGATCTATGAACAGATAGAGCAGCAGATAAAGGCGCAGATACTCGAAGGCGCGGTACCGGAAGACGAGCAGCTCCCGTCTGTCCGCCAGCTTGCGAAAGATCTGAAGATAAGCGTCATCACCACCACCCGTGCCTACAACGATCTTGCCGAGGAAGGATTCATCATCTCCGTCGCCGGCAAGGGCTATTTCGTCGCATCAAGGAACAATGAGCTTATGCGGGAGCGTTTGCTCTACGAAATGGAAGAAGGTCTTGAAAAGGCGGTCACCAACGGGCGCAACGCGGGACTGTCCGATGAGGAGATCATCGAAGCACTGAAAAAGTTTATGAAAGGGGAGCAGGAATAATTATGGAGAATATTCTTGAAATTAAGGATCTTAACAAGTCGTATGAGGATTTCGCGCTGAAAGATGTGTCTTTCGCACTTCCGAAAGGCTACATAATGGGGTTTGTCGGTCAGAACGGCTCCGGCAAGACTACCACGATCCGCTCCATTCTCAATATGACGAAGATCGACAGCGGTAAGATCAGTGTTTTCGGGCTTGACAGCGTGACCGATACCATAGCTGTAAAGGAGCGCCTCGGCGTGGTATTCGACAGCCTTTACCTCGCGGAGAACCTGAACGCGAAGCTTATCGACAGACAGCTCAAGCCGTTTTACAAGAACTGGAGCAGCGAAGATTTCTTCCGTATGGTAAAGGAATTCGGACTGCCGGACAACAAGCGCATCGGCGACTTCTCGAAGGGCATGAAGATGAAGTTCATGATCGCCTGTGCTCTTTCCCACAAACCGGAGCTTATGATACTCGACGAGCCTACCAGCGGACTTGATCCGGTGGCGCGCGACGAACTGCTCGATATCCTGTCGGATTATATCACCGACGAGAACTGCGGAGTTCTCTTCTCAACACACATCACTGCCGATGTGGAGCGGATCGCGGACTATGTTACCGTGCTGCACAACGGAAAGGTATGGTTCACCGGCGAAAAGGACGAGCTTTCGGAGAAGTATGCGGTGCTTAAAGGCGGAAATGACGATATCACGGACGCGCTCCGCGAAAAGTGCATAGGCTTCCACGCTTACCGAAACGGCTTTGAAGCGCTTATCCCGACCGATGATCTTGCCGGCATACCGTCTTCGCTCGAATACGAGAAAGCAAGCATTGACGAGATACTTGTGTATATCGCAAAGGAGGATAAGAATGAAAGACATTCTTAAAATGATGCGGTTCGACTTTATCAGTGCGCAG
>JAFVBZ010000063.1 GCA_017479645.1 Ruminiclostridium sp.
ATATTCTACCGCAGCCGTATCGACGGTTATCTTGCAAGATACAACGCTTCTTCCGAAAAGCCGTATCATGTCGGAATGAGCACCGGATTCTTCATCGACTACACCGACGGTTATGACGATATTGACCGCTGTCTCAAGATCGCAGACGAGCGAATGTATGCAAATAAAGTTGCCCGTAAGAAAGGGAGAAGCTGATCAGTCTGTCGGAAAAGGAACTTTTCCGACAGATGTCCTCGCGGACAGCGCCGGGACTGCGCGCACCCTGCAACCGATCCCGTACCACGGAGATTTGAGCATCTGTGAAAAAATACCTTATTGACAAACTGAACAGTCGCTGCAAGGCGGCTGTTTTTGGTAAACCGGAAACCTCTGGACAAATGTTGCGTTGACAGCCGACAGATCGTGTAGTATAATACAAAAGTGATTTTAAACCGCATTTACAGAAGATACCGTGTACAGAGATATTTCGTAACTATTCATGTACGGCGGTATAGGTAAGGACACGATCCTATACAGGCTCGGCGATCTCTCTGGTGCGTGAGGATCTTAAGCATATCCGGAACATCTTCTTCTACGACTTTTCCGCGGTTGAGGAGGAATTCGGCATCGACAGCTTCTCCATGATCCCGGATTATAAAGCCGTGAAGAAGAACAAGAAGATCTATAATCGGAACGTAAGTGAGAAAATAACAACCGAAATTTCATCGAGGAGGAGAAAATGGATATTTCAATTATTGCAGGACAAGGCTCACCCAAAAGCTATATGACTTTTCACGAGGATCCGACGAAGCTGCATATCGGCACACTTCCCGATCACTGTTATTTTATCCCTTTCGGCAAGGAACAGGACGCGTTTGCCGAACGCGAGCGATCACGTTTCTTTGAGCTGCTGAACGGCGAGTGGGATTTCGCGTATTACGACAGCATTGTTGATATGCCTGACGATTTCATCAACGCAGATTTTCCTGCAAAGCTGACCGTTCCGTCGAACTGGCAGCTTCACGGCTACGACAAGGCGCAGTACACAAACGTGTGCTATCCTATACCATACGACCCGCCCTATGTGCCGGACGATATACCCGTGGGAGTGTACCGCAGAAGCTATACTTACAAGCCGGACGTACTTCGGAAGATACTCTGTTTCGAGGGAGCTGACAGCTGTTTCTATCTCTATGTGAACGGAAAGTTCGCCGGATACTCGCAGGTATCGCACCACACCTCGGAATTTGATATCACCGAACTGCTGAACGAAGGCGAGAATGTCATTACCGCGGCGGTGCTGAAATGGTGCGACGGCACATATCTCGAAGACCAGGACAAATTCCGTCTCTCCGGCATTTTCCGCGATGTTTACGTTCTCTCCCGCCCGGAGAAGCACATTGAGAATTACCGCATAACTGCCGAGCCGGACAGCACTATGAAGTTCGGCATATTCCGCATTTCCGTGCAGGGCGCAGACGCGAAAGTGCGCCTGTACGACAGCGATAAGCTGATATGTGAGGGTACTGTGCCGGACGGCGGAACGTTTGAGCGGACAGTCGGTGATGTGAAGCTGTGGTCTGCGGAAAGCCCGAACCTCTACCGCCTTGAGATCGAAACGGACAGTGAGCTGATCGGTGAAAAAGTTGGTTTCCGTAAAGTGTGCATTGAAGACGGCGTTCTGAGACTCAACGGACAGCATATCAAGATATTCGGCGTGAACCGCCACGACAGCTACCCGGACACAGGTTACTACGCAGACAGAACGAAAATGCGACGTGACCTCACGCTTATGAAGCTTCACAATATCAACGCAGTGCGAACTTCCCATTATCCGAACGCGCCGGAATTCTACGCTATGTGCGACGAGCTGGGTCTGTACGTCATAGACGAAGCGGACATAGAATCCCACGGCTGTGTGAATGTGTACAATGACCTGCACTGGACGGACAAAAACGGCTACAACGGCATTGCGCTTATCGCAAAAGACCCGCAGTTCAAGGAAGCTATACTCGATCGTGAACGGCTTCTCGTCACCCGTGATATCAACCGTCCCTGCGTCATTTTCTGGTCACTCGGCAACGAGAGCGGCTACGGCGAGAACTTCCGTGAAGCGGCGAAGCTGATAAAGCAGCTCGACAGCACCCGCCCAGTGCATTACGAGAGTACCCACAAGCTTGACGATACACCCGACGATGTGCTTGATGTGGTGTCCGAGATGTACACTTCTCCTGCCGACATCGAAAAATTCCTTGCAAAAGAGGACGAAAAGCGTCCGTTCATTCTCTGTGAATACTGCCACGCAATGGGCAACGGACCCGGAGATCTTGAGGACTACCACAACCTGTTCATGACAAGTGACAGGCTTTGCGGCGGGCTTGTGTGGGAATGGGCTGACCATGCCGTGATACTCGGATATACCGGGGGCGGCAAGCCGGAATACGGCTACGGCGGTGACAGCGGTGAGCGCCACAATGACGGCAACTTCTGCATGGACGCGCTCTGCTACCCCGACAGAACGCCACACACCGGACTGCTCGAAGTGAAGCAGGCGTACCGTCCGGTGAGAGTGACTGCAGGTAAGACTGCCGGAACTTTCGTGATAAACAGCCTGCTCCGGTTCATCGACGCGGGAGAATATCTTGACTGTAAGTGGGAGATAACCTGCGACGGCGGGAGATCAGCCGAGGGCAGTTTCACATTCTCCGTACCGCCAATGGGCAGCGCGGAGATCTCTGTTCCGGAAGCCGGTGGAGCATTTGAAAAGGACGCGTATATCCGGTTCATCTTCACCGCAAAGAACGGCTACAGCGTATTTCCGGAAGGCGCGGAAGTCTGCTTCGATCAGCTGAAAATATACACTGCGGAAAAGGCGGTACAGCCGGTATCGGAAACGGTTCCGGCATTCACCGAAACTCCGCTTGAATACCGCATTTCCGCGGGCAATGTGTCGTATTTGTTCAACCGCCGGACAGCGCAGTTTGACTGCATTGCCGTGAACAGTGAAAATCTTATCGCCAAACCTATGGAGTACAACTTTTTCCGCGCTCCGGTGGATAACGACACTATGAAAGGCGACTGGTACTCGGCACATCTCAACGACTACATTGTTAAGGTGTACGAGACGAACATCGCAGAGGAAGACAACTGCGCCGTTATCCGCGTGAAGCAGTCCTTCGGCTGGAGCATTCAACAGCCCTTTGCGAGAATGACCGCCGAATACCGCATCGGCGGAAACGGTGCGCTGGATATTTCATGCAGTGCCGAGACATCGAACAAGGTCGAGTTCCTGCCGAGGTTCGGACTGCGCCTGTTTATGCCGAAACGCTTCTCCGGCATTGAATATTACGGCTGCGGACCCTATGAAAGCTACATCGACAAGCACCTTGCTTCATACGCCGGCAATTTCGGCGCAGATATCGCAGATATGCACGAGGACTACATCAGACCGCAGGAGAACGGCTCGCACTGGGGCTGCACGAGAATGACGGTGCTCGGCGACAAGACCGCGCTCTCATTCACCAACCCGGACGGCTTCTCATTCAGCGCGTCGGAGTACACCCAGGAAGAGCTGGCGAACAAACACCACAACTTCGAGCTTGAAAAGTCGGAATACAATGTGATCTGCGCTGACTTTGCAATGGCGGGTGTAGGTTCTCATGCATGCGGACCGGAACTTGCCGAAAAGTACAGGATAAAACTGCCGGAAATATCCGGTAAAATCAGAATAATGCCCGAAACTTGCTGATATCCGCGGTCAGCCCGCCGGAAAGGAAAAGATATGAGAATTGGCGTAGATTACTACCCGGAGCACTGGGATAGGAAAATGTGGAGCGCAGATGCAAGGCTTATGGCAGAAACGGGCGTGAAGCTCGTCCGGCTTGCGGAATTTGCATGGTGCAGGCTTGAACCCTCCGACGGTGTTTTTGACTTTGACTGGCTTGATGATGCAGTCCGGATCTTCGCCGACCACGGCATTGACGTGGTCATAGGAACTCCGACTAACTGCCCGCCGAGGTGGCTCTGCGAAAAACACCCGGACATACTGCCTGTCGGTGACAGCGGAAAGACCAACCCGATCGGCATACGAGGTCATCGCTGTATGAACTCCCCTGTTTTCCGCGAATACGCAGGGCGCATCGTTGATCGGCTCGCCGCGCATTACAAAAACTTCGGAAATGTGATAGCATGGCAGATAGACAACGAGCTTGAAGCGAACATCTGTTACTGCGAGACCTGTACTGATAAGCACCGCGAATGGCTGAAAAACAAGTACGGAACGATAGAAGCGCTCAACCGTGCTTACGGGAATGTCGTCTGGAGCGGCGAGTATTCTTCCTGGGAGCAGGTTGACCCGCCTTACGGGGGCTATAATCCTGCCTGGCTCAATCCCGCCTATATGCTGGATCTCCGCCGCCGTGCAGCCGAAGATGTGACAGAGTTCGCTGAATTCCAGGCTGACATTTTCCGTTCCCATATCCCCGGCGCAAAGATCACCACAAACACCTGGTTCTGCAGCAATATTCCCGCTTTCCGGGAGCTTTTCGCTGACCTCGATTTCGTATCCTACGACAACTACCCCGCCACCGGCATTCCCGACGACTATGAAGATATCTATACCCATGCGCCTCACCTTGATCTTATGCGCGGCATAAAGAGGAAAGATTTCTGGATAATGGAGCAGCTCAGCGGCGGTATCGGCTGCTGGATGCCAATGCAGAAAACCACCCGTCCCGGCATGATTAAAGGCTATGCCTTACAGGCGTTCGCCCACGGCGCGGACACAGTAGTGCATTTCCGCTGGCGCACGGCGAATACAGGCGCGGAAATGCACTGGCACGGTCTTATAGACCACTCGAATGTTCCAGGCAGACGATTCGCGGAATTTGCGGAGTTATGCAGAGAAGCGGAAGGTCTTGCCGATCTTCGCGGAACCGAACTGCACGCAGATGCCGCCGTACTGTTTTCGCCGGAAAGCGAGGCGGCATTCAAGCTTCAGCCGCAGACCGACGGATTCAGCTATATGGAGCAGATAAAGCTTATACACCAGGCATTTGCAAGGTACGGCGTGAACGTGGATATAATTGATGAGCACGAGGATATCTCGCAGTACAAGATCATCTGCGTACCGGCACTTTATATCGTAAACGATGATACCGTGAGCAGGCTGTACAGCTTTGCAAGATCCGGCGGAACAGTGGTCATTACGGCAAGAAGCGGAGTCAAGGACAGCAATAACAACTGCATTATGGAGCAGCTTCCGACGGTTTATAAGGAACTTGCCGGCTGTCATGTTTCGGAGTATGACCCGATAGGCTGGAGCAGAGCGAAGCTGAGATTCACAGACGGGGCGGTGTTCGATTGCAGGCAGTGGTGCGATATTCTCGAAACGGATACTGCGGAAGCTCTTGCCTGCTACGACAGCGACTTCTACGCCGGCAAGCCCGCTGTGACCGTCAACAGATACGGCAGCGGCACCGCGTATTATATCGGCACTGTGGGCGAGCGGAGAATGTATGAAAAGCTCGCAAAGACGATGCTTGATGACAGCGGAATACCGTATATTGCAGAGCTTCCGGAAAATGTTGAAGTTACCGTGCGCACCGGAAACGGAGTGGCAGCAATGTTCGTATTCAACAACTCCGGCAGTGAGAAAACGGTACACCTTGACGGTAAGGATATCACGCTGGAACCATTCGGAATGAGCATCATAAGAAAGTAATATTATTCAAATGCACAATTCACAATGCGCAATGCACAATTATGGAGCGCGCTCTGCGCGCATATCTGAATCGTGACGATATTACTTGGTTTTGTCTACGGATAGATAGTATAAAAACGAATAAGAAAAACCATGCATCGATAAACGATCGGTGCATGGTTTTAATAATATATACGAGATACGAGTCCGGCGTCACGCCGGCGCGGGTCCGGGCGGCGTAAGCCCGGCGCTGTCCGCGGGGACGTCCGTCGAAAAAGTACCTTTTTTCGACGGACTGATGCTGAATACAGCCTCAACTCTTGCATAAAGAACGGTTCAGAGTATTTTCTTCAAATCCTTTCAGTTGCTTCTGCTCTTACCCATTATTTTGAGTACAAGATCGAGAACTTTGAAGTAAAGCCAGATAACGCTGAATGCAAGACCGTATGCCGCATACCACTCATACTTCTTCGGAAGTCCGTTTTCAACGCATTCGCGAATCGTATCAAAATCAACAAGCAGGAACAGTGTACCGACAACTACCATAATTGCGCTTCCGCCTATCGAAAGCACCGGATTCGCCGCAAGCTGAGCAACAATGCCGCTGGTGAAAGGGATAAGTGAGCCGATAAATACCAGCAGACTTCCCACACATACCGTGATCATTGCTGTGATGATGAATGTCTTCACCTTGCTTGTGACCTTGATGATGCCCATTCCGTACAGAAATCCCATAGTAAATACGATAATAAGCGTTATTACAAGCGCAAGAAGCACCGGAGCAAGATACTGATCGGCAAAGGTTGTTGCAAGCCATGCAAGCAGATAACCTATCGCAGCGCAGAAAAGCGTGCCTGTAACGGGGATCGTGGGTTTGATGAACACCGCAAGCAAGGGAGTTATGATAGAGATAATGCCTGCGATAAGAACGTATAACATCTCATTGGCATAGATAAGTACCGGCGCACCGTCCTCATATAAGGGCTGATCGAATATCATCTCTCCGGCAAATACTCCGGTGAACTTCATGAATACTGCCAATCCGACGCCTGCGGCTGTTACTAAAAGAAAGAATACAAGTTTTGCGGTTATTCCCTTGTATGTGCAGGCATTCTCACTGCCATATTCTTTGATCTTTGCCAGTTTTCTGATAACAGGGTTCTGTGCAAGAAGATGGCTGCTTGCTTTTGCATTGCTTGACATATTTGTTCCTCCTTGGATAATAAATACGGTTTGGGTCATGGCATAAACGCATATAACCGAACCGGTTTATGCCTTATTATAACATATTTCCGTGCATTATACAATATCCCTGCCGTCGTTTTTTGAAAAGTTCCGCGTTATAACCGATACTGCGGCAATATTTCCTGTTATGCAGGTAACATCGAATCCGGCAGACCTGATAAATTTCACCGAATTTTCACATAACGCTGAATGTACTGTAAAGATAATGAGATATTATTATAAAAGAGATAAGTCAGAATAAACCGGAAAGGAGAATGTCCATGAACGATCCCTATTCAGTACTCGGAGTGGCATCATCGGCGACCGATGAAGAAATATCCAAGGCGTACAAAAAGCTTGCACGACAGTATCACCCCGATCTGAACCCCGGAAATACCGCTGCCGAAGCAAAGATGAAGGAGATCAATACAGCATACGAAGCGATCAGGGACATTCGTTCCGGCAAGAGATCATACACAGGCACAGACAGCTCATACAGCAGCTACGCCCGCGGTTATCAGACATACGGGAATGCCGGTCCCGGCTACAGCGATCCGTTTGAAGAGTACAGGAGCGCTTACGGCAGAAGATATTACGGTTTCGGCTTCGGCAATATGCCCGGCAGCAGCGATGACGACAACAGGCAGTACTATCGCACATTCGGCTTCTTCGATATACTGAAGGCTGTTATAAGGACACTGCTTCTGTTAGGATTTTTACGATTTGCATTCTCGATCTTCTTCTTCCCCATATTTTAATAAAAGGATATGACAGTTATGAAATTCAAAGAAAATGTTATCCGGTTCATGGGCGGCAGATACGGCAATGACCAGCTCGGCACTGCGGCTCTGATCCTTTGTACGGCGCTTATCATTGTCAATGTCTTTGCGCGCTCGGTAATACTGTATGCGCTGATAATGGCAGTAATGGTCTGGAGCATTTACCGCACTATGTCACGCAAGATCTATGACCGGCGCAGAGAGAATGAATGGTTTCTCGGAATTGTCGGAAAAGCAAGAAGTTTTCTCAATCTTCAGAAGCGGAAGTTTACTGACCGCAAGACCCACGTTTACCGGACTTGTCCGAGCTGCAGAAAAACACTTCGCCTCCCGAAACAGAAAGGCAGTCATACTGTCTGCTGTCCCTGCTGCCACAACGACTTTTCCTGCACGATCAGATAAAAACAAACAGCTGCGTACACCCAATAATGTACGCAGCTGTACTTATTTGTCAGCAGGAACAGCTATGATCACAGCCTTTTCCTTTACACGAATGTCAGTGAGAGTGTGGCTCCCGCCGTACTCCCCGTCAAGCGTCCATTCCGTCTCGCGCTCGGTCTCAACTGTGAAAGCCGATGATTTCGAGTAAATTATCCCCGGAATGTCAAGATTTCCTGTAACAAGCGCATTTCTGATGCTGTCAAGCTCCGGCAGGTTTTTGGGAGCCTTTATGAACACGCCCTCAAGAAGTCCGTCGTCCATTTTCGCTCCCTGCGGTACTATGCCTGTGAGTGTTCCCACCGAAAGAGTATTGCAGACCATACCGTAAATGAAGTCGTCTTCGTACACCTCACCGCCGAAGGATATCTTCGCACGGACTGTCGAATCACGGAAGCTTTTCGGATCAAGACTTTTCAGCACCTCTATAAAATACGCCGCAGCACCAAGCGCATTCTTCATCTTCTGATCGGTAGCATAGCTTACCTTTGTGAACATACCGAATGCCGCGACATACGAAAATACAGTGTCGTTAAAAAGCCCTGCGTCAAGTTCCTTGAAATTCCCGGCTACTATGATATCGGCAGCTTCCTCCGGCACCTTTGGTATCTTCAGCGATGACGCGAAATCATTTACCGTTCCGGCAGGGATATACCCGCAGGGCATTTTTATCCCCGCTTCGTGAAATCCGCAGAACATTTCGTGAAGCATACCGTCGCCGCCGCTTGCGACCACAGTGTCGTATTCCCCGGCATGGTCACGGATATAATTCTGACCGTCGCGCTGCTCACGCGTGGGGTGAACGGTAACATCATAACCCCCGTCCGTGAAACGGCATATTATCTCCGAAAGCGACTGACCTATCGCGCCTTTGCCGGAGTGCGGATTATATACAAAAAGCAGTTTTTTCAAGTATTTACCCCCTTTGATGACATTCCGGGATCAAGCCTTCCTGTTCTTATCTGATAAGGAGCTGTTTTCCCGTACCTTTTTCAGCCGTGAAGTCTAACGAGACTTCGTTTTATTATTACCCGTCCGGACGGGTCTGTATACTGCATTTCATTGATAATAGTATATCACAGCCGCCCTCATTTGTCAATTTCAGCTGTTCCGCGCTTCCCTGCCGGAGATATAAGCAAAGGAAATGTTAGATGCTGCAATTGACTTTTGCGGAAAACAGTAGTATAATTGCAGATATGAGACTGACCGCAAGATGTCAGCAAAATACCAAAACGAATGGAAACGTAATATGAAAGACAAGATTTACAGAGATCTGGACAAACTCCCCTCCGGCCGCGCAGACAGCAGTATCACCGACGGCTGCCTCGTTCTTGAGGGCGGAGGCTGGAAAGGGCTTTACACAGTCGGCGTACTTGACTGCATGATGCTGAACGGGATCAATATCTCGTCTGTGATCGGAGTTTCCGCCGGAGCTCTTTCCTCCGTCGGTTATATTTCCGGGCAGATAGGCTGGTCAGCAAGGATAGACCTTACATACAGGCATGATATCAATTACTGCGGGTTCGGCGCTATACTGCGCGATCACGGGGTTACCGGATTTACATACCTTTTCAATGATATAACAAAAGCCCTCCCGCTTGACGAGGAAAGGCTCATGTCACCGGACAGGAAGCTCGCAGTGACCGCAACAAACCTTCTGACCGGAAAGATAACCTATTTTCAGAAGGGAAAATGCGATCTCTTCCGCGCAATACAGGCTTCCGCAACAGTACCCTATGTCTCGATGCCTGTAATGATAAACGGCGTGCCGTATCTTGACGGAGGGTGCGCGGAGAAGATACCGTATTCCCGAGTCGAGCGTTCGGGAAGAGACAAGGTTGTAGTCGTAAGGACACGCGAGCTCAGCTACCGCAGAAAGCCCGGCGCTTCACGGCTGGCAAGGATATGCTACGGCAAGTACCCGAATTTCGTGCGGAGCCTTGAAGCCGCGAACGAGAATTTCAATGCCACAGCTGACCGTATCGAACAGAAAGCAAAGGACGGTTCGCTGTTCCTCATCGCACCCTCGGAGCCTGTCACCGTATCAAGGTTTGACGGCGATATGGATAAGCTCGGAGCGCTCTACTGGCTCGGATTTCACGATATGGAACGCAGAGTTGATGAGCTTAAGGGATATCTCGGAATGTCAGTGTGATCTCACCGGAGCATTATTCACAAAATAAAGAAGCCTGTTTACTTACCATAGTATGATATAATCCCCTTAGAGTAGACACATAAAAAACAAAAGTGTGAAACTCTAAGGGGGTTATTTTATGTCAAGACGTTGTAAAATTACGGATGAAGAACGGATAGCGGCGGTACAAGAATACCTAAATGGAGAAGGCAGTTATCGTTCAATTGCAAAGAAGTATGGGAT
>JAFVBZ010000064.1 GCA_017479645.1 Ruminiclostridium sp.
CGACGAGATACTCGAAAAGGCGCGTCCGAAGTAGAAAGGCAACGGCTATGTCTGTACCGGGCTCACTCACCGTGAAGCCTCTGTACTGCTTGCCTGCGATCTCCCGGATAAGATAGAGCAGATGTACGAAGTCGCGGAGGACATCAAGCTCAAATACTACGGCAACCGCATAGTTCTGTTCGCCCCGCTTTATCTGTCCAATTACTGCGTGAACGGCTGTCTTTACTGTCCGTACCACATGAAGAACAAGCATATCCCGCGCCGCAAGCTGACCCAGGAGGAGGTCGCGGCGGAAGTCATCGCGCTCCAGGATATGGGACACAAGCGCCTTGCGATAGAAGCTGGTGAAGACCCTGTGAACAACCCTATCGAGTACATTCTCGACTGCATAAACACGATCTACAGCATCAAGCACAAGAACGGCGCTATCCGCCGCGTCAATGTCAACATAGCGGCTACGACAGTCGAGAATTACAAAAAGCTCCATGATGCGGGAATAGGTACATATATCCTGTTCCAGGAAACTTATCACAAGGAAAGCTACGAGCGGCTGCACCCGACAGGACCCAAGCACGACTACGCTTACCATACCGAGGCAATGGACAGAGCTATGGACGGCGGCATCGACGATGTGGGACTCGGTGTGCTGTTCGGACTTGAACTGTACAAATACGAGTTTGCGGGACTTATAATGCACGCGGAGCATCTTGAAGCAGTTCACGGCGTTGGTCCCCATACTATCAGCGTACCTCGCGTGAAGCGCGCCGACGACATCGATCCGGAGGAGTTCGACAACTCGATCTCCGATGATATTTTTGAGAAGATAACCGCCTGCATTCGTCTTGCAGTTCCCTACACCGGCATGATAGTCTCCACCCGTGAGACCGAGGAAGTCCGCTCGAAAATGCTGCGGCTCGGTATTTCGCAAGTAAGCGGCGGTTCCCGCACATCTGTGGGCGGCTACACCGAGGAAGAGCGTCCTCATGATACCGAGCAGTTCGACGTATCCGACCAGCGAACCCTTGACGAGGTAGTCCGCTGGCTCATGGAGAACGGTCATATACCGTCATTCTGCACCGCCTGCTACCGCGAGGGGCGTACCGGCGACCGCTTCATGTCGCTTTGCAAGAGCGGGCAGATACTCAACTGCTGCCACCCAAACGCGCTGATGACACTCACAGAGTACCTTGTGGATTACGCAGCTCCGGAGACACGGGACATCGGCTATGCGCTCATCGAAAAAGAGCTGGAAAAGATACCGAACCAGAAAGTAAAGAGCATCGCAACGCAGAATATTGCGGATATCAAGAACAGCGGCCGACGCGATTTCAGATTTTAAGGAGACACTATGGGACTCAATGATACACCCTCCGGAGAGCGCCTGCACATAGGATTTTTCGGCATGCGCAATGCCGGCAAATCCAGCCTTGTGAACGCGGTCACAGGACAGGAACTTGCGGTAGTCTCCGATGTCGCGGGAACTACCACCGACCCCGTGAAGAAAGCGATGGAACTGCTGCCGCTGGGACCTGTGATGATAATTGACACTCCCGGCATTGACGATGAGGGGCAGCTCGGAGAACTGCGCGTCCGCAAGACAAAGGAGACTCTCGCGCATACAGACATAGCCGTGCTTGTTACAGACGCGCGGCGGGAACTTCCGGAAGCGGAAACGGCACTTCTCGGAATGTTTGCAGAACGTAAGATACCATACATTATCGCCCGCAGCAAGTGTGATCTTCTGGACGATATACTGCCCGCAAAGGACGGCGAGATATATGTGAGCGCCCTGTCAGGTACGGGCATAAACGAGCTGAAAGAGATGCTTGGCAGATTCGCGGGCGAAAAGAAAGAGAAGCCGATAGCTGCCGATCTGCTGCCGGAGAACGGTACGGCAATACTTGTTGTCCCGATAGACAAGGCTGCTCCGAAAGGCAGACTGATACTCCCGCAGCAGCAGGTGATACGCGATCTTCTGAATCACGGAATGACCGCGTTCGTCTGTCGTGACAGCGAACTTTCCGAAACGCTGAAAAAACTGGCTGCATCGCCGGATATCGTTATAACCGATTCGCAGGTTTTCGGAAAAGTATCTAAGGCAGTTTCCGCCGATATCCCGCTCACATCTTTCTCGATACTCATGGCGAGATACAAGGGATTTCTCGATATTGCAGTCCGGGGCGCGGCGATGCTCGACAAGCTGAAAGACGGCGACACAGTGCTTATATCAGAGGGATGCACTCACCACCGCCAGTGCGAGGACATCGGCACAGTGAAACTCCCGAATTGGATTAGAGGATATAACGAAAAGAAGCTGAAATTTGAGTTCTCGTCCGGCGGGACGTTTCCCGACGATCTCACCGGGTACGCGCTCGTTGTGCATTGCGGAGGCTGCACGCTGAACGAGAAGGAAATGACCTCACGAATGGAGCGCGCACAGTTGCAGGGCGTTCCGATAACAAATTACGGCATCGCTATCGCACATATCCATGGGATCCTGCAAAGGAGCATTGCGCCGATACCCGGAACTGCCGACCTGCTGAAATGAATACAAAAAGACCTGGGAATGGCTCTGACGGCTGTTCCCGGTTTTTTGATCATATCGGCTTTTGCGAGCGCCATGTTCAGCAAGTACGACTGTTTTGACAGCAACAGCTGTCAGATCGGCTAAGCTTGTGAGACCAGTGATACCCTGTCTGAACTGAGCGGTACCTATTCAGCACTGAAAATGTTATTTTCTCACCATTGTTTTATGTAAAATGATTAGCATAGGCTGGAAAAATCATTTATTTTCACAGTTGACACGCCTTGACATTTTACGATATAATTAGTTATAGTAAAAATAAATATCATTGGGAATGTGCTTTTCCGATATTTTCGTACCTGACGAAAATAATGTCAAGGAGGAAATTTAAATGGCAAAAAAAATCCTATAAGCTGTCTGTACGGATACCGGTCGTCATAATCGCAGCGGTAACGGTCGTCGTATTTATAATGTGCATATTATTCTTCGTGTTCTCACGAAACATAGTCTCCGATCTGCTCAATGACCAGGTTGACAACATTGCCGCTCAGAACACCCAGACCGTCAGCTCATACCTTACCAGTATGCAGGTGTATTCCGAAGCTCTGCGCGACGACGTTCTGCGCAACCGCGCTCTCGGCAGGGAGACTGCGGGTACTATGCTGGAAAGCGCACTGAAAGATGTCGTGCGCTCCGGAAGAGTCTTCTCGGCATACTTCGCGTTTGAACCGAACCAGTTCTTCCCCGACACCCCGGACGGTCTTTCTTATTACGCATATACCGACGGCAGCAGTATTGCCATGGATATACTCAACGACTATGCGGATTACGGCAGCGGTGATTATTACGCCACCACAAAATCTGTCATAAAAACACACGTTACTGAGCCTTACAGCTATGACCTCACTAACGGTCAGACGGTCTGGCTGATCACTCTCAGCAATCCTATCATCGACGAGACAGGAAAGTTCCTCGGCGTTGCGAACTGCGATATCATAGCGGATTCGGTAGGTGCTCTCGATTATACGGCAGACCCCTACAAAAACGCTTACAGCGCCATTCTTTCTTCGAACGGATACTACATAGCAAACACAAAGGACAGCTCACTTGTCGGAACTATGACCTCAGCCGGTTCGACAGCGATCAGAAACAGAAATACAGTAGTTGAGAACACCCGCGATGATCTTTTAAACACAGATGCTATCATCTGCTATGAGCCAATCGGTCTGAACGGAAGTGACCTTTCGTGGGTAAGTATGTTCGTGGTCGCAAATAATGAGGCGTTCGCTCAGATAAACTCTGTAACCGTCACAGTAGTTATTATAGGTATCATCGGCATTGCCGCACTTGCGGTCATCTGCATACTGATACTCCGCAGCTCTCTTGCCCCGATAGCTCCGCTTATGGAAATAGCCGAAAAGACAAACAGATTTGATTTCTCAGACAACGGAAGAAAATATGCTTTCCCGCCCAATGAGCTTGGAAACCTTGCAGACGGATTTATGGAGATGTCACGCCATTTGCAGAACATAGTGCAGGACGAGAGCAGAGTGCTGGGAGCAATGGCAAAAGGCGATTTTACTGTAAGTTCCGGATGCGAGGGCGAGTATGTGGGCGGACTTGCCGATATTCTTTACTCGATACGGAACATATCGGATTCACTCAATTCCACAATATCACAGATAGATTTCTCTTCTCAGCAGGTGTCCGCAGGTGCGGGGATACTTTCAAGCAGCGCACAGTCGTTGTCTGACGGCGCTTCTCAACAGGCTGCCGCAGTTCAGGAGCTGTCCGCTACAATAGCCGAACTTTCCGAGCAGGTCAACAAGAACGCCGCAGATGCTCACAATGTCAACAAAAAGGTGAATGAAGCTGCCGAGAGCGTTTCCCAGAGCAACGAGAGCATGAAGCAGCTCATAGCTTCGATGAACGATATACACAACAGTTCTATGGAAATAGACAAAGTTATCAGGGTCATTGAAGATATCGCGTTCCAGACCAATATTCTCGCACTTAATGCCGCCGTTGAGGCAGCAAGAGCGGGCGACGCCGGAAAGGGATTCGCTGTTGTGGCAGACGAGGTCCGCAACCTTGCCAACAAGTCACAGGAAGCGGCAAAGAGCACGACTGATCTTATCAAGGCTTCTGTGGACGCAGTTGCCCGCGGAAGCAGGATCGCCGATGATACGGCAGCAAGCCTGCTGTCCACCGTGGATAATATCAAGAATATCACAGAGAGTATCAACGCTATATCCACCGCAAGCGAAAGCCAGGCTTCGTCGATATCCCAGGTAAGCATCGGTATCAGTCAGATAGCTGATGTCGTTCAGACAAACTCCGCAACCAGCGAGGAAACTGCCGAATCCAGCGAGAAGCTCTCGTAGCAGGCTAATCTGCTCGGCGAGCTTGTGGAGAAATTCAGACTCAGAAATTGATCCGGGTATAGCATAAAACCGGCTGAAATTCCGAATGGGATTTCAGCCGTTTTTCTGTTACAAGGAACTATATGCCGGTTACGGAAAAGCACTCTCATTAAGCTAAAAAAGAGCCGGGACATCGAACAACAATCCCGGCAAAGCAGCATATATATCATTCTTCCGAAAAGGATTTTACATCACTTTTTCAGCAATTTTTTGAGTGCGTCAACTATAACAAGATATAACAGACCCACTGCTATAAGGAACACAAGCAATGCGAGTATCCACCACATACAGCCCATAAACGGGAGACTGTCGGTGAATCCGAAGACGCCCGCCGGGCTGCCCCAGTTGAGGAAGAAATAGGGATAGGTAATACCCTCCGCAAATTCCCAGCCGGCTATGTAACCGATACCTGCATATATCGCGTACAGAAGCGGAGGAACGATCACCCACACGGCACTTCGCTTCTTCAGATCTCCGTTTACACCAGTCACGAAATAGTCGATAACCGACGCGGCAGGAACAACAACATGGGTCAGAATATTCTGTATGTTCCATGCCGCAGTACCCATTGTCGGAGCAAGCACAAAGCAGAACACTATACCTGTGAGTGTTATTGATACTGTTCCTACGAGTTTAATCAGATGCCATACAGCCGGGACCGGTTTCTTCCGGTACATCATGAATAACCCGATAATGCCGATCCCAGCGACGGCGATATTCGACTGTATAGTGAAAAACATAAATACATTGGAACCGCCCATAAAAGAACCTTTTCCGGCATACCAGCTCAGATAGGTTCCGATCACGGCGGACAGGATCACGATCATCTTCAATACAGAAGAAATAACTTTCTGAGATACAGTAAACTTTTTCATAACATTCAAAACTCCGTAACATCTGGATCTCTTACCGGTCTGACACAGCCTGTAATTTCCGCTATCGTTTTCAGATCAGCATCTTCAAGCTAAAAATCACCGTAAAGGAAATTATTCAGCGCATTCACGAATTCTCTGTAATGTTTCGGGAAATTCTCCGACCCGTGCGCATATATCTTTCCGCCCTGATTGACAGATGCATTGAAAGTGAAACTTGTACCGTCAAGCACCCATTTCGGGTGATTACCGACAAAACCGTCCCACGACGGAACATTACAATCGTTGAGCAGCCTGATAACTGTTTCTTTACCGCACACGGTGCGCCTGTCAAGCTCGCGGCAGTCCTTGCCCTGAGTGTAATTTATCCAATAAAACGATATTTCCGCATTCTCACCATTCATCACGATCTCATACTCTGTTAAACCGCGCATGCCGCTTTCACGCAGCGTAACGGTGCTGAATGATTCTATTTTTGCTTGTGTATGACCGATCCGGTCTTTATTCTTCCCGAACATAGCGTTACCTCAGCGAATAAATGATTTTATGTATTAATTATATCACCTCAGTGTCTGCCCTGTCAAGTCTTTTATCTGCCCTCTATATCAGTTTCTTCGCCAGCTTTGCCGCCTCGTCCGCCTGTGCCTTTGCATCAGCTTCCCATTTAGCCCTCGCATTTGCTATCGCGGTCTCCTGCGCCTTGCTTGACATCTTGTCAAACTCGCTCTGATACGCTTTGTTCGATGCAAGCAGTTCTTTTAACGTAGGCTTTTTGTCTGCCGCAATTTCCGTGCCGGTGTCTGTTCCACCGTCTGCGCCTTCCCCGCCCTCGGGATCCGCGAAATACTGCATTGAGATATGCAGCGTCGGTCTTCTGAAAAGATCTGTGTACATAGTTTTCCTCCTTGCCCGTTCCGTAACGTGTCCGGAACGTTCATAATGTTTTGCCCGATCGAATTCCTCCGATCGTTCTTTTTTGGGTATAAAAACAGCGCCGAAGCTGTTGCCGCGACGCTGAAATTATTGAGTTGTTACATAAAAACAGCGCATACCCGGAGGCGTGCGCTGAAAATAAGTATTCATTTACTCAACGATAATGGATTTCTGAATGTGAACATAACCTTTACAATTAGGATCTTCACAATGAAAATAATTAGATATTTCTCTATTTTCGTAAGAAACATCATAATAATGTTTTTTGCAAACATCACAAATTATTTTCTCTCCTTTACGAAGCCTTTCAATGAGATTTTCTTCTTCCATTGATTATGCCCCCTTTCCTCCAGTTCAGCTTTTCATAATCACTATCAGACTTCACTGCTTTTATTATAAGCCTTTTATCGGCTATTGTCAAGTAGTCGCGCCCTCTTGCATGCTTTAGTTCCTGTGCAATACATACTACTTCTGCCCATTGACTTTGCCCTATCCCATATCTGTAATGTGTACACTCGTGAATAACCGTTCGAGCCACCCACAATGTATTGGGACAATTATTTATGAAGATACGAATTTGTCCACCTGAATGATCACCACGTATTTCTTTCCCATAATAGCCATAGGTAAATTTAATATTTTCAGGGAGTCCATCAATTATTTTTAATGTTTCTCTGCCGATATTTGTCTTATTTAACTCGTCTATTACTCCCTGTGCTGTTATTGGAGATGAATCATCAATATCATAAAAATTAAAAGCACCTATGCTTTTAGCGTAATCAACTTCAACGCTTTTCTCGAAATTATCGACAGTTTTTTCCGCTGACTCTTGCGCTGAATTCAACGTTGAATCGCTCTCCGGGAGAGCTTCCCGTTCCGCTATCATCTGGTCAAGCCTTTGCTCTATCTCCTCGATAGAGGTTCCTTCAAGCATTCTTTCGATATCTGCCTGAATGTCTTCAAGCGTCTCCTGCGGTGTGGTGACCTTGCACCGGCAGAACGGGTGCATCGGAGGACAGTTCACACCGACAGCCGCTTCGGATATCTTGAACCGCTCGCCGTCGAGATCGTCGCAGGTGTCACAGACATTCTCTGCTTCCTCTCCGAGAGAGATAAACTCATACTCGTCGAAGCCTGCGTCCTTCATTCCTTTCAGCTCTGCCTGA
>JAFVBZ010000065.1 GCA_017479645.1 Ruminiclostridium sp.
CTCGCCCGGGTCAAGAATGTTGGCATCTATGATGCTGCTGATGAATCTTGCTCTTTCGGGGCCGGCACCTTTGTTTGCCTGTTGCAGCTCAATGTCATATTCGATATTATTCTCGTCAACGGCATCGATATCCAATGTGACCGAGCGTCCGTGGAGATTCTTGAACACCTTCTGTATCTGCGAGCTTTTAACGATAAGCCCGGGCTTATCCATAATGATACGGAGAACAGTCTGGACGAGCTGCGGCTGCTCATTGAAGCAAGCGTTCATAAAGGTGTCGTCCATCAAGATGAACTCGGGTATCTTTTTAAGGTATTCTTCATGGCGCTGTTCTTTTGTCTTGACTTCCATAGTGACCTTCCAGTGATGTCTTTCGTTTCTTACATATATTATATCAGATTTTGAAGCCAAAATCAATAGTTTTCAAAAAACTAAAATAATTCATAGGTTTCGGAGCTTCGGATCGGGTAAAAACTGGCTGTGTACGTACGATTTGATATTTTTGACAAAACTACGTTTGGATTTTTGTGAAGTGTGTTATGGAACAATATAAATATTTATATTTAAGTTTGCTTTAAGTTACTGAGCTATAATAATTACACTGAAACAAAAAATAAAGCAGGAGGAGCTTATAATGAAAAAGACATATACGCTGCTACTCATTGCGGCACTCATAATATCTGCAAGCAGCTGTTCATCTGAGCCGAAAACTGTTCAGGAGCCTACCGCGGCTTCTTCCGTTTCGAGTACAACTACAAAAGAATTGACCTCAGTTTCTTCGGATTCGAGCACGACTGCGCAGGAAGTGCCTCCCGAAACCGAACCCACCACAACAGTTCTTAGTTCTGATGAAGCAGAGAGCAATTCAACCACAGCAATAACCTCTGCCACCACAACAGAAGCCACAAACACGACAACTACCGCTGCAACAACCGTTGCTTCAACTACAAAAGCTCCCGAAACGACAGTTACTACCACGGCGCGGTCAAAAGCTCCCGAAACTACGGCAGAAACTACATCTGCAACCACGTCCACGATCTCGGAAACTACTACGGCAGTAACAGAGAAATCCGAGTACGACAATTCGGCTGAATATACGGCGACTGTATTAAAAGACGGTGACAGCCTTACCGGGGGAACTTATTCCGCGACCGGAAAAGATGAAAGCGTTCTTGAAGCATCGGGAAATGTAAAGGCATCGGTCACGGGAGCAATACTGAAAAAGATCTCCGGAGACGCGTCAAGCGCCGATGATTCGAGCTTCAAGGGACTTAACGCCGGAGTAAGGGCCTATGGGAGCGCAGATGTCACACTTACAGACTGCGTTATCGAAGCGGACGCGAAAAATGCTACCGGAGTATTTGCATATGATAACGGAGTCATACACATCTCCGACAGCACTGTAACGGTAACGGGCGGCGGTGCCGGCGGAGTTCAGGTAGCCGGCGGCGGTACGCTCTACGGAAATAACCTTACCGTTACAAGCGCAAGCAAAGCGGCTATACGTTCGGATCGCGGCGGCGGTATTATGGTGATCGACGGAGGAACATATACCTCCGAAGGTTCAAGCGGCTGTCCGGTGATATACAGTACGGCAGACATAACGGTTAAGAACGCGGTGGGAGTTTCCAAACAGTCGCGAGCTGTCATAATCGAGGGCAAGAACAGCGTTACACTGGAAAACTGCACCCTGACCGGAAATGACCAGTCAACAAAATCCGGAAGTATCAGAGCCAATGTGCTGCTGTATCAGAGCGCTTCCGGCGATGCAAAAGAGGGTACGAGCGTATTCTCAATGACGGGCGGCAAAATGATCTCACAAAGCGGTGCAATGTTCTACTGCACCAACACAAGCAGGGTCGTAAACCTGAGTTCTGCGGAGCTTGTGCTGTCTGACACCGGAGATCTGCTGATAGTTTCGGCAGGACGCTGGGGCAAGGACGGCAAGAACGGCGGTAAATGCGTATTCAACGCCGAAGATCAGACCCTCGA
>JAFVBZ010000066.1 GCA_017479645.1 Ruminiclostridium sp.
CGCCTTTGTATCCGTAATTCACATCAATGGTCTTTTGCTTTTCTGGATATGTGATCTCGGCGATTTTGATACCGAGAATGTATTCAAGCAATGGTTTAAGATGTTTCGGCTCGCTCATAACTGCACCGAACATAAAGTCGTCTGTTATAGTGAGCTCGTCGAACGGTTTGATATTTTTCAGCTTTATTTCGTCCATCCGTATCATCTCCTTCACATATATTATACAGCATATTGCCGAAAAAATCAATACTTTTTATATGATATTTATTTAACAGCAAGGATAAACTCGAGCTTTTCCCAATCACAATAAGGTTCCCGCGAACAGTTTGCTTACAGCAATGTCCTGTGTTTGGGTCAAAACAGTATTTTCCTCATGTATGTGCCTGAGCTGAACGAAATATGGGCGGATAACATCAATGATTAACTGCAATTCTTTCTCCGAAGGCATCGGCACAGGCAGTGCCTTTAATGTATTTACATTTATTCGTTTCAAGACACTTCCCGAAGCGATTTGATTCAGGTATTCATATTGGCGCAGCAGATATGTGTAAATATACTCTGTCAAATTAATGTTATTCGGTATAATGAATGCTATAGCTGAGTTCGCGCACATTGGCACTGTTGTTATCGCAGTTTGTCCTATCGTTCCGACAATAGAAATAACGATAGTTCCGGACGGAAAAGTCTCCTGCTTGCCTCTGGAGACTGAAAGCACTTCTTCCGATACTGTTCTGCTTGTTTCTGAAACAAAAGTCCCGGAAATGTCCTGAGCACACAGCCACTTAATATTACCGCCGACATTTATGTCATCACTCTGATATATCTGATATGTACCGTTTTTTACTGTACATAAATCGCACAGCGGAATGGTTTCATCTGAATTTGATGTATAATGTCGAAATATGAGTTTTAGCTGTTCCCTTAGATTATTCTCTTTTTGTGCATTTATTTCCAACAGCTCATCAAAAGGTCTTAATGTTTCCGCAATTTCGCGCTGCACTGATAAATCCGGGACGTTTATTTCAATATCAGAAAACCATTCTTTGCTTAAAACAGACGTAACGGTGGAATGTCCCTCGATCTGCTTGAAATAACCCCACATACTTTTCATCAGATAATAAATGTATTCGGGATCATTTTCCTTACCGGGAACTATTGCAAGTATCTGCTGATTAGTCAGGCAAGGCTCTGTTGTAATTCCTACATATCCTAAGTTTCCGGTGCAAGATAAGCATACTGAGTCCGGTGGAACGATGCTTTTAGGGTATAATTGTAAGCCGCTTAAAGTAACTGTGCGCTCGGTAGAGCGGATATATTTTCCGGTTTGCAGATCTTTTGTGGTGACAAATGGAATATCTCCGTTCCAGTATTCCATTTTATCTGTCGGCGGTGTTCTGCCTTTTATTATTTTTCCGAGATCTTTTATTATCATCTTGAAGCATCAATCCCCAGTTTTGCATAGCTTTCAGCTATCCTGTCGTGTATCTCCGCTGTCTGTTTTTCAAGCATAAACCATTCATCAGCAAGTGTGGTCATGCACTGCATAAATTCATCTTCGGACATTGTATCGGTGTTTGTCGATATATAGTTACCGATGTTCAGATCGTAGTTGTTTTCAGCAATCTTTTGGGAAGTGACAACAGCACAAAATCCGGGTTTATCGTCAAGCTCACCGTATCGGAACCGCTCAAAGGTGTCCGCTATCAGCTGTATATTCTCCTCCGTGATCTCTCTGTGACCTTTGACCACTTTTGTTCCCATATCCTTTGCTTCAACAAAAAGCGTCCTGCCCGGCTGCTCTTTGTTTTTGTTTATTATCCATATCGTGACCGGGAATGGGATAGAATAAAACAGATTCGACGGCATGGAAATAATACCCTCAACAAGATCATCTTCTATTATTTTTCTGCGTATCTCCCCGACACCTAAGTTCTTTTCGGAGGACGCACCGTTGGAAAGCACTATTCCCATTACGCCGCGCTCGTTGAGATGATATATACAGTGCTGAAGCCATGCGTAATTTGCGTTTGCCCTGCTCGGAAGTCCATATATCCACCGCTTGTCATCAAGCAGCTTTTCCTGCGACCAGTAGTTCAGATTGAACGGAGGGTTGGCAAGCACAAAGTCGGCTTTAAGATCACTGTGAAGGTCATTGGTGAATGTGTCGGCATTCCTGTCGCCGAGATCAGCAGCAAAACCGTGTATCGCCATATTTATCTTTGCCATTCTCCATGTGTCGGCATTGGATTCCTGTCCGAAAAAACGGATATCGGAAATATCGTCGTTGTGTGCTTTCAGATATTCGGCAGACTGTACAAACATTCCACCCGTACCGCAGCACGGGTCATAGATCGAGCAGTCTCCGTGTGGCTGCAATATCGAAACGATAGTTTTAACTATCGAAGGCGGTGTGAAATATTCGCCGCCTTTTTTGCCTTCGTATGCCGCAAATTCGGCAATGCAGTTTTCATACACTCTTCCGAGAAAGTCATTGCCATATCCGGCTTTATCAAGCTTTACGTCATCAAACAATCTTACAACGTCCAATAAGATCGAATTATCAAGTGAACCGTCCGCATAGTTATGGGAAAGTGTATCATACAATATCGGATTTGCGTTTTCTATGGACATTATGGCAGAATTTAATTTTTCTCCGATCTTATCCGAGTCTTCTTCTGAGATTATATAGTCCCAATTGGCTCTCGACGGTACGGATATATCCGTGTCACCGAAAGAAAGGAATTTCAAGAAAAGTATCCCGATGATGATCTTCCGGTAATCGCTTGCGGAGATATGCCCGCGCATTATGCAGGCAGCGTCCCATATCTTCTTTTCGAGATCGTTTGTAATGCTTCTCTTTGCCATAAATACCACTTCCGCTGAATATTTCTTGAGGATATTATAACACAGTTTCACATTTGTTTCAAGAATACTTATTTAAATGTAAAAATGCTTCAGCGGTAATTGTGCGTAAAAGTGTGCGTAATTACAAACTGAAATTTTGTCGGAAAAGGGTGAAAATAGGCTTTCAGGCGTTGACATTAAGTGCTATACTGAAATTTCAACTATTTCAGCCATGACGTGAAAAGGAGACAGCTATGGTTTGCATAAAATGCCATGAAACGATACCGGAAAGTGCTTTGTACTGTCCGGTGTGTGGAAAGAAACAGGGTATCAGCGGGAAATCACGCCCGCGAAAAAGAGCACATGGAACGGGAACTGTCAGCATTGATGATCGTTACAGAAACCGATATATTGCGCACGCTCCGATCGGAGCGGACGGCAGGACAAGAAAATATCTCGGTGCCTTTCCCGATGCCGAAAGTGCTGATAGGGCGATAAAAGATTATATCAGGAGAGGCAGTCCAAATCTGTACAATGCTACGGTGGGTGATGTGTACGAAAAATGGTCGGAAACGCACTTTACCCGTATTTCAGAAAAAAGTGCCGACAGCTACCGTTCGGTATGGAAGCATTTTACTCCTATTGCGGGAATGAAGATGTCAAGTGTAAAAACCGTGCATTTGCAGTCAATTGTCAATTCTCACAGCGGAAACGGGGTCGCAAGGTGCATCAAGGCGCTCGCCAACTATCTTTGCAAGTTCGCAATGGAGAACGATATTATAGACAAGAATTATGCCGAGTTCGTGAAGCTCCCGAAATCTGAGAAAACCGAAAAGAAGATATTCACCGCAAAACAGATCACAGAGCTTTGGCGTTATTCCGGTGACAGGAATGTACAGGCTATTCTTGTTATGATCTATTTGGGATTCCGTATCGGGGAAATGACAGCACTCACCGCCGATGATGTACACCTTGAGGAAGGGTATATAACCGGCGGTGTTAAAACGAATGCGGGTAAGAACAGGATAGTTCCGTTCCCGCCTAATATTACCGAAATAAAGGGGTTCGTCGAGAAATGGCTCAGTGACAGAGGCGCGGACGGACGGTTGTTCCCGATGACGGAGCATACTTTCCGCTCAAAGGTGTTCTATGCCACGCTGATAAAACTCGGTTTACTTGATGCGCATATTGACCGTAAAGGAGCGGTCAGATTCCACACAGAGCATCATCTTACACCTCACAGCACCCGTCATACCTTTGCAACACTGTCTGCCGCTGCCGGTATGCAGCCCGAACGCTTGCAGAAAATTATCGGTCACGCAAGCTATCACACAACCGCCGATTACTATGTGCATACCGACAAGGAAGCACTCACCGCTGAAATGAGCAAGCTTTTCAGGTAATGTACGTAAAATGTGCGTAAAAAAAGCACAACCCGTTCGGCTGTGCGCTGCATACTGTTTTAGTACGAATGAGGAAAATATGGTCAAATTGTTGTGATATTGCACAAACAAAGAACAGATTTATAATACATAGTTCACAAATTTCAAGAAAATATCACTTTGATACTAAAGTTTTGGAGTTTTCTGCCGATATGATTGTTGTAAGCGGCAAAGTAAAGGTTCGATCAAAAAAATGCCTTTATTATTGCGAGAGTAGCTAACTTGCAGAAACCGCATACCCAAAACACAAATCACAGATCATTATTCAA
>JAFVBZ010000010.1 GCA_017479645.1 Ruminiclostridium sp.
AATAGTCCTGTCCTGCTCCGACAGCACCGATAACGCGGGCATCGGCACGGTGGTGGAAGTTATAGAAACGCTGACAGCGGAGAAAATACCGCATACCCACGCGCTTACAGTTCTGCTATGGAATGATGAGCCGTCGGAGGACGAGTGGGAGCTTGTTCCCGCAATGGGCGCTCTTTGTCTGGAGTATCTGCCGGAGGAAATACGCGGCGACTACAAGGACATAAAGCCGAAAAAGTCCGCTAAGGGAAGCAGGCAGAACCGGCTGAACACCCACGACTTCCGCTTCATGTTCGAGGTGCATACCGCAGTTGTGCCGGACGGGATAGCTATAGCCGACATTGTTACGGCGTCGGTGGGACGTCCGGAGTTCCGCTTCAACGAGAAGCTGACAAAGCTCACCGAGGACAGCGCGGCGGTCTGCGGAGTGAGCGCGGAGAAGCTGCACTATTCGCCCGACCGTGATACATGGATAGCCGCGAATATGCTGCCGACAGCGGTGATACTTGTGAGCCCGGACGATGCCGGAAAATACGCGGACGCGGCGACTGTGCTGCTGAACGCGGTTTTGCAAGCAGACAAGAGCTGAACGGAGGAATAAATGAAAGAAATAACCACCCCGGATTTCACCGACGCTATCGGTAATGCAAACGAGATAAACGAGCTGCTGCGGCGCTTCGGCGTGAAATTCGGAATATACAAAAACGGCGAGTTCAAGGAGCAGTTCTTCCCCTTCGACCCGATACCGCGGGTTATCGACGCGGAGCAGTTCGCCGACATCGAAAATGGGTTGATACAGCGTGTTGATGCGCTCAACAGCTTCCTGTACGACATCTATCACGATAAGAAGATAGTGCGTGACGGCATTATCCCGGAGGATTTCATCTACATCTCATCGGGCTACCTCGCACAGTGCGAGGGCATAACCCCGAAAAACAAGATATACAGCCACATTTCCGGAATTGACCTCGTGCAGGGCAAGGACGGCGAGTGGTACATTCTCGAAGATAATCTGCGTATCCCGTCCGGCGCTTCTTACCCGCTGATAGCGCGGGAGCTTACGCGAATTGCAAGCCCCGATGCGTTCCGCAAGAACAACATCGTCGATAACCGCAACTACGCCGATCTGCTCTGTGAAACAATGGAGTATGTGAACTGCGGCGGCATACGGGCGATACTTACTCCCGGAAGGTACAATGCAGCTTATTTCGAGCACTCATATCTCGCGGAACACACAGGCTCGATACTTGTCCGGAGCGACGAGCTTTTTGTGGAAGATAACATTCTCTGGCACAAGACCTATTCGGGGCAGAAAACAAGGATAGGCGTGCTGTACAGGCGCATTTCGGACGAATATCTTGATCCGCTGACCTTCCTGCCGGAATCGCTTATCGGCATTCCGAACCTTATGGAAGCATACCGTTCCGGAAATGTGGGCATAATCAACGCTCCCGGCAACGGAGTGGCGGACGACAAGGGCATCTACTATTTCGTGCCAAAGATGATAAAATACTATCTCGGAGAAGAACCGATACTGAAAAACGCACCGACATATCTGCCGTTCTACGAGGACGACCGGAAGTATGTCATCGACAACCTTGACAGACTGGTAATAAAAGATGTTGCGGAAGCGGGCGGCTACGGTGTGGTATTCGGCAGTGATATGACAGCGGAAAAGCTGGGCAACCTGAAAGATATGATACTGTCGCAGCCGAGACGCTTTATCGCGCAGGAGGTCATAGACTTCCTCGACCTGCCGATTCTCGACGACGGGCAGACAGTTATGCGCAAGGCAGACCTGAGAGCGTTCGTGCTTTCGGGTGAAACAACAAGAGTATGGGCATCGGGGCTCACGCGCTTTTCACGCAACCCCGATTCCTTCGTAGTAAACTCATCACAAGGAGGAGGCTTTAAAGATACATGGGTACGATCTCTTTAGAACACAGCGACTGTCTTTACTGGCTCGGGAGATACACCGAGAGGGTGTTCACGACATTAAAGGCTTTACAGGAAACTTATGACAATATGCTCGATAAAAATATAGGTTATGAGGAATATCTCGGGTACTTCGAGCTGCCCGACAAATACGATAATAACATCGATTTTCTGCGCAGCTTCTTATTTGACAAACAGAATTTCAGCTCTGTGGCATACAGCCTTGAACGTGCCTACGACAACGGTATAGTTCTGCGGGAGGATATTTCCACAGAAGCATTCTCGTTTTTGCAGGTAGCGAAGGACCCTCTGAAAAACGCAAAAAGCGCAAAGAACACACGGCTTGCTCTGCTGCCGCTGGAGGATGTTCTGTACGGCTTTTGGGGCTGCATTGCCGACAACATCTACGATGAAGAAATAAAGAACATCATATACTGCGGCAAGTCAACGGAACGGCTCGACCTGTATCTGCGAATGAAGTACCCGTATGACGAGGTGAACAGGGAGTTTGAGCGGTTGTGCATAAGGCTCCGCAGAGTACCGAAAAACACGCCCTACCGCTACAACACGAAATTCCTGTCCGATCTCGTTGAGATAATCGGCGAGGAAAACGAGTACGATCTCAATTCCGGAAAGGCTGTATCGAGCCTTGAAAGACTGTTTGAATCCGCTTGAAAGGTGCAATATGAAAAGGATATATTTCTATTTTTCGACAAAGCTGACATTCGACGATTATGTTCACGAGCATTCCTTCGCGCTGCGGGTGATACCTCCCGAAACGAGGACGCAGCATATCGTGAGCTGCGAACTGAGCATCTCCCCGATAACAGCAGTAAATCAGACTGTTGACGCCTTCGGGAACAAGGTCACGGCAGGCTACATAAAGGGAGATCACAGGTTTCTCGATTTTGAGATAAAGGGTACAGCCGAAACAGACTGCACCCGTCACCGGACAGATCATCTGCCGTGTTATCTGTATCAGTCCGGCTTCACAAAACCCTCGGACGGGCTGAAAGCGCTTTATGAGCAGGCTGCGGCAGAGCTGCACACAGACAATATCACCGACAGGGTCGCACATTTCTCCGAGGTGCTTTCCGAAAAATTCACCTACCGGAAGAATGTGACAACTGCACACACCACAGCCGCGGAAGCATTCGCGGCAGGAGCGGGTGTGTGTCAGGATTTCTCCCATATAATGCTGTCGCTGCTGCGAATGAACGGCATACCGTGCCGATATATTGCGGGGCTTGCGTTCTGCGACGGCGAAACGCATTCGTGGATAGAGTATTTCGAGGACGGCTGCTGGAAGGGCTTTGACCCTGCGAACAACTGTCTGGTGAATGAGGACTATCTTGTGCTGTCGCAGGGGAGAGATTTCGGTGACTGCGCAATAGACCGCGGCGTGATGTTCGGGAGCTACACCCGACAGCTCCAGCTCGTGCGCTCGGTGATGAAAGCAAGTTGAATGAGGTGAATGAAATGGTCAGTACGGTCGCAAAAGCGGCGCTCGGAGTAAATGAAAATCTTGTGATACAGAAAAGGCGGCTCAGAAACGGCGTGTCAGCAAAGCGTATCAGCGTTGTCACCGGAACTCACGGGGACGAGCTCGAAGGGCAGTATCTCGCCTATCTGCTGGGCAGCTTTCTCGACAAAAATCTCGACAGGCTGAACGGCATCGTTGACATTTATCCCGCTCTAAATCCGCTGGGGATAGACTCGATAAGCCGGGGGATACCGATGTTTGACCTCGATATGAACCGCGTGTTTCCCGGCTCGAAGGACGGTACAATGGCAGAGGTGATATGCGCGTCGATAGTGGAGGATCTGCTGGGCTCTGATGTCTGCATAGATGTACATTCCAGCAACATCTTCCTGCGCGAGATACCGCAGATAAGAATAAGTGTTCCGACTGCCGGAACGCTCGTTCCTTACGCGAAGATGATGAACGTGGACTTTATTTGGGTGCATGAGTCGGCGACTGTACTCGAATCCACACTTGCCCATACTCTCAACACTCGCGGAGTGAAAACGCTTGTTGTGGAAATGGGAGTTGGTATGCGCATTACAAAAGAATACGGCGAACAGCTTCTTACCGGTGTTCTTAATCTGATGAAGGAGCTCGGTATATGGCTTGGAGCTGTTCCCGATGTCAGAGAGCCGATAATTTCTATTGGCAGAGATGTGGGATTTGTAAATTCCGATGCGGCGGGAGTTTTCGTGCCCTGCGCACAATTCGGAGATACCGTCCACAAGGGCGACCATATCGGAGATGTGCTTGACCCGCTCACCGGAACCGTAACCGAAAAGGTCGAAGCTATATGTGACGGACTAATCTTCACATTGCGGGAATACCCGATAGTTTACGGCGGTTCACTGCTTGCGAGAATACTGATGCCGGAGAAGGAGGGCTGAAAAATGCAGAAGGAAATACTGTATTCGCTCCGTTCGCCCTACCGGGAGCAGCTTGATATTGTAGGTTACAAATTCGGCAGCGGACGAAAATGCGCCGCGATAGTCGGTGCGCTGCGCGGTAACGAGATACAGCAGATGTATGTGTGCAGCCGAATGATCGCGGAGCTGAAAACGCTCGAAGAAAAGGGCTGCATTACCGACGGGCTTGAAATAATGGTCGTGCCGTGCGTGAACTTCTACTCAATGAACATCGGCAAGCGCTTCTGGGCAATGGACAACACCGACATAAACAGAATGTTTCCCGGATATGAGCTGGGCGAGACCACACAGCGTATCGCGGACGGGCTTTTTAAGAACCTGCAGGGCTATGAGTACGGTATGCAGCTCGCCAGCTTCTATCAGCAGGGCAACTTTCTGCCCCACGTCAAGATGATGAACACAGGCTTTACCGACCCCGAAATAATGAGAAATTTCGGCTTGCAGTTCGGCATTATCCGCAAGCCGCGCCCCTACGATACCACCACCCTCAACTACAACTGGCAGATATGGGAGACAAAGGCTTTCTCGGTCTATACCAATGCCACCGATACCATAGACGAGACCTCGGCAGACGAGGCGGTCTGTGCGATACTGCGCTTTCTCGGCAGCATAGGCGCTGTGATCGTGAATGTGCGTCCGGGTTACAATACCGCTATCGTGAATGAAACGAACACCTGCAATGTGCAGTCAAAGGCTGCGGGCATCTACATCGGGCTTGCAAAGGTCGGAAAGACTGTCGCAGCGGGAGATGTTCTCGGCAAGGTAACAGACCCGTTTGAGGGGACTGTCAAAGCCGAGGTCACTTCGCCTGTTCCCGGCATAGTTTATTTCGAGTACAAAAGCCCGCTGATAAACGAAAATACAGTGTGCTGCAAGATAATACAGTAAACGTGAAAATATATTTAAGATCACTGCCCCCTGTCGGGGCAAGAATAATAAAATCCGCCGCTGCGGTCGCGCTTTGTATGGCAGTGTATTTTGTTCGAACGCTGTTGCCCATAGGTAACGGAATACCGTTTTACAGTGCGCTTGCCGCATTATGGTGTATGCAGCCATACGCGGATACAACAAAGAACAATGCCTATCAGCGCACCGCCGGAACATTCATAGGCGCAGCTTACGGACTTGTATTCCTGCTTGCGGTACGCTCGGCAAGCGTCGCAGAACCGATATGGGTATTTTTATCCGCAAGCGTAATGATAATCCCCGTCATATACACTACCGTTGTGGCAGACAAACGGAATGCGTCCTTTTTCTCATGTGTAGTGTTTCTGAGTATTGCGCTTACACATTCGTTTGATAATGACCCGTATATGTTTGTGCTGAACAGGGTGATAGACACACTTATCGGCGTCATAGTCGGCGTAGGTATAAACGACTTTCATCTTCCCGTGAAGCACGATAACGAGACCCTGTATATAAGCGGGATAGATGATGTTCTCATATCCTCCGATAAGCATAACATCGGGTACAGCAAAGTCGAGCTCAACAGGCTGATAAAAAGCGGTGTGAGGTTTACCGTTTCCACCGTGAGAACGCCTGCGGAGCTTATGTCTTTAATGGACGGCGTTGAGCTCGAACTGCCCATGATAGTAATGGACGGAGCTGCGATATATGACATCAGGGAAAAGCAGTACAAGGATATGGTGTTCCTTCCTTCCGAAATATGTGCGGAAGCGGAAAAGATAATATCAGAAAGCGGTCTGCATTGCTTTGTGAACTCGATGCTTGACACAACTTTGCTGATTTATTTCGGTGAGCTTACGAACAGCGCCGAGATAGATCTGTATGAAACTCACAGGCACTCACCGTTTCGGAATTATGTCCGCTCGGAATTCAGGCGGTTTGACGAAAAGGTGCTGTATCTTACCGTGCTGGCGCGGAATGACGATATTCTGAGCCTTGAACAGAAACTGAGGGCTGAACTCGGCGACAGAGCAAAGATAACCGTGTCCGGCTCAGAATATGACGGATTTCTTTATCTCAAAGTGTTTTCCGCAAATGCTGCAAAACAAGAGATGATAAAAAAGCTGAAAGAATATACCGGTGCCGACAGGACTGTCACCTTCGGCAGCATTAAGGGCGAATATGATGTGTATATCGGCAACGGCGGCGGAAACGCGACTGTGAAGAAGCTGAAAAAGCTGTGGCGAAGCGGTTCGCCGCATTTGTGAGCAAGGAGACGATAGAATGAACAAGGTCAGGGAGATAATGTATTCGGCATTTGCCGAGAACAGCAACATACCCGCCGAATACTTCAATAAATACGGCGTTAAGAGAGGTCTGAGAAATTCGGACGGCACCGGCGTTATGGCGGGCGTCACAAATATATGCAATGTTCACGGTTATGTTGTTGACGACGGTGAAAAGAAGCCCTCCAAAGGTCGTCTGATATTCAGAGGTTACGATCTCAGCGAAATGATAGACAAGGTCATCTCTGAGGACAGGTTCGGATTTGAAGAAATAGCGTTCCTGCTGCTTACCGGAAAGCTGCCGGATAAGAACGAGCTTGATGAGTTCAATATGACCTTGTCGGACAGCCGGGAGCTGCCGGATAATTTTTTCGAGGATATGATACTGAAAGCGCCCTCGCCGGATATTATGAATAAAATGGCAAGGTCGATACTTGCGCTGTACTCATACGATACGGAACCTGACGCCCCTACCCCAGAACACGAAGTCGATACCGCAATATCTCTTATTGCAAAAATGCCCGTCATTATGGTATGTGCTTATGAGACCAAAAGGCGGTTTTATACTGGCGAGTCTATGATAATGCACCCGCTTATAAAGGGACAGTCAACCGCAGAAAATATCCTTTCTACAATAAGGATAGACCGGAATTTCACACACGATGAAGCCAAGCTGCTTGACCTGATGCTGATGCTCCATGCAGAACACGGCGGCGGAAACAATTCTACATTTGCGTGTCGTGTCCTGACTTCTTCGGGAACTGACCCGTATTCCGCCTACGCAGCGGCAGTCGGCTCCCTGAAAGGTCCCCGTCACGGCGGAGCCAACCGCAAGGTGATCGAGATGCAGGAGCTTATAAAATCAAGTGTCAAGGATTGGGACAATGATGATGAACTTGCAGACTTTCTGAAAAGAATAATGAAGAAGGAAGCCGGAGACGGAAGCGGGCTCATATACGGAATGGGACACGCTGTTTATACGCTCTCCGACCCGCGAGCCGTTATTCTGAAAAAATACGCAGGGAAAATGGCTGAAGGTACAGAGTTTGAGAAGGAGTTTCATCTGCTGGGATCCATAGAGCACTTAACTCCAGCTGTATTTGCCGAGGTGAAACATTCAGACAAGGTGATGTGTGCCAACATTGATATGTACAGCGGATTTGTGTATAAAATGCTCGGAATACCGCAGGATCTTTTTACACCACTGTTCGCGGTATCGAGAATGGCGGGCTGGTGCGCTCACCGGTTTGAAGAAATCAACAGCGGTAAGAGGATAATCCGTCCTGCATATAAATCCATTTCCAAGGAAAAACAATATATCGAGTTAGAAAAGAGATAATGCTATGAAAAAGCCGTTGATAGGAATAGTTCCGCTTGTTGACATACAGCGTGACAGCCTGTGGATGATACCCGGATATATGGAAGGACTGACCGCTGCCGGAGCTGTGCCGGTAATGCTGCCGCTGACAAGTGACCATGAGACGATTTTGCAGCTCGCGGCGCAGCTTGACGGCTTTCTGTTTACGGGCGGGCAGGACGTTTCTCCCGACCTGTACAATGCTGTACGGCTGGGTGTTTGCGGGGAGTGCTGTCCGCAGCGTGATGAAATGGAGAAGATATTGCTGAATGCGGCTATGGATATGGATAAACCGGTGCTGGGTATTTGCAGGGGAATACAGTTTATCAACGCGGCTCTGGGCGGAACGCTTTATCAGGACATTCCCACACAGCTTCCGTCATTTATTGAACATCATCAGCAGCCGCCTTATGACAGACCTGTGCATGAGGTAAAACTTGTAAAGGGTTCTCCCTTGCATTTGCTGCTGAAAAAGGATAAGCTGAATGTCAACAGCTATCACCATCAGGCTATATGCGAATTGTCGCCGAGATTGCTGTGTATGGCAGCCTCCGAGGACGGGCTTATAGAAGCCGTTTACTGCCCGGAGCAGACATTTTTATGGGCGGTACAATGGCATCCGGAGCTGCCTTACAAAGTCAGTAAGGATAGTTTATCTGTTTTTGGTGAATTTGTGAGAATATGCAGATAAGACATACTATTATAAAATAAATGAAACGATCCGCTGTTTAAAAGCAGCGGATCATCTTTGTTATTCGGATGTCATTACATCAAGCATTATCAGTGCTCCGAACCTGAAACCTTCCTCGAAATCCTGCAAGCCCTCGCAGGCTGCTGTAATGTGTATCGCATCCGCATAGCTTTCGAGAAGTTCCTTACAGTCGGGATATTTAGCAAGTATTTCCTCTCCGAGATGTTCAACCTCATCTTTGGCTTTAAAGTAGCACTCTGTGGTTGGTGTTGGCTGGGAGCAGGGACTTATCTCGCCGTAATAGAGTTTTTCCAGTATAGACTTCATTGCGTTTTCCTCCTAATGTGCAAATCTTATTATTTCAGGGGGATTTGACATTTGGCTTAACAGTGGCGTTTATGTCACCTGTTTTCTTAAATGTTATTTCGGCAATGAATAGTAGTACTCATTAATAACGTTTCGCATCGGGAACATCATGTCATATTCCCCCTGTGACGAATCATAGCAATCATCAACTGCAATGAACCTGACACCTCTGTCCTTGAACTGCTCTACATACATACCGACGTCAATGTAGCTGCGACCGAACCTGGACTGGTCTTTCACGATCACAGTGTCGATAAGTCCGCGCTGTATATCCTCATACATTCTGCCGAATCCGGGGCGGTCAAAGTTGGTACCGCTGAACCCGTCGTCATCATAAATTTCGTAATTCTTTATTGCGTGATCCTTGCAGTACTGCACCAGAAGTATCTTCTGCGACTCGATGCTGACGCTCTCTCAGAGCCTGCCGTCGTCAACAGATAACCTGCAATACAATGCTGTTTTCTTTGGCTGTTTATTTTTCATTTTACTCCTTTCCCAGCCGGATCAGCACTTCCGCGCGAGCGGAATGTGCGACATAGAACTTTACACCGCACAGTATATCACACCTGCCGGCGGAAGTCCAGCGAAATCCGGGATCTTGCCAAAATAAAATCAGCACTCCGTCTTAGGCAGAGTGCCGATCTTATTGTTCCGATATGATTTTTTCAATATTTCTGCCGCCGTAGAATATACGGGTAATGCTGACTTCCTTTTGTCCGTTATCGGTCAGATAAAGCACAACATAATTGCCTATCAGCAGCTTTCTCATTCCCATGCTTTTCCATGGCTCCCATTCGACAGGAGCGTAACGTTCGGGCTGCTCGTCGATCTTTCGTATGTCGTTCCGTATTTTATCGACAAGTTTCTTTGCAATATCCGGCTCTTTGAGTTTGAATGCGATATAAGAATAAATTGAGCGAAGGTCGTCCATAGCTTCCGGAGAGTAGATAACTGTATACTTTTCCATTATATGCCAAACTCCCTACGCAGCTGTGCATCGACCTCGTCGGCAGTCAGTCCTTTACCGTTTTTCAGAGAATCTACGCCTTTTTGCAGCTCAATATCAAGCTGCTCTCTGCTCAGACCTTCCATAGCTATCGGCGCAGTATAAGGCAGTTTCAGTTCAAACGGCATACCGTTCCGAAGCACTATTTGACTGTAAAGCATCTGTATTGCACTTGCCGGAGTGATGCCGAGCTTGGACAGAATACTTTCCGCATTTTCTTTAAGATCAGTATCTATTCTTGCGTAAACAGCTGTTGTGTTTGCCATATTATCGCCTCCAATGTGTTTTTTATTATATCACATTTTGCTTGCAATTGCAAGCATTTATGAAAATAATTTTAATAAACCTTAATTTCTAATGGAAATCCGTAGTCATCGGGCAGACCGTTCTCCCTGTTTTTCTGTATCTGTCTGGCTTCAAGAATCATTTTTCCAAGTTCAACAAGCTGCCAATCAACGATCTCACCGATCTGTTCTCCCGACTCAACACTGCTCTGCATCAAGTCCGCAAGCCTGTCCGACGGCTCTCCCTCGTTGGCGAACACCGACCACACACGGTAGGTAATTCCGTCCAGTTTTATGTCGTTGACCTCGGCTGAGCCGACTTCGGGATCCCCTATGAAAAGAGGATCCTTGAGACCTATTTCTTTGTTCGATTTGGTTTTCATAGTTTTGTAGTTTACTCCTTCCTACATACTTGTTTTGAGTTTTGACCCCACCGCGAATGGCTCAACAATGGGGTTTATTGGCTCTGATGCATCAATTTGACCCCTGTTTTTATGTCACTGCATCATTTTGACCCCTTTTTCAATATGCACAAAAGTGCGATTGCGGTGGGCTTTGCCCGCCGAAGTGGACGGGCAAGGCGCCGAAAAGGCGACTGCCCTTTTTCCTGCATTTTTTTCATACCCCCGAATTTGCCACACTGTTGGACTGTCCTGTGCAAAACGCCTAAGCTCTGCTTTACTCGAATCCTGTCCTCATCACAGTTTGCAGTCTTGCTCCGAGCGTCATCTGCTCACACGGGCGCAGAAACGGCTCAAATTTGCTCGAATACCCCCTCGGTGGTATCGTTACTCTACCCGCCCTGTAAATTGGCGGAAACGGCTCGAATATACCGTCACCCATGCTGTCACCCTGAGAGCCTCATGCCGTCACCCTGAAAAATGCTGTCACCCAGCGCGATTGGCTCTGTTAAAAGGTTTTCGGGACTTTGGGTGACAGCATCGTCCACGATTTCCACGAGGAGCAGAGCACCGTTCATGCTGTCACCCTGACTGTCGTATTTTAACTCGATCTCACGGTAGCCATGCACCCGGACGAGCTGGAACGATACTCCGTACCGCAACAGCTCATCGGTGTGCTGTATCAGATCTCTTGTCACCCAGCTTGGCTTGTACTCTTTTCGGAACCTGTCATTGAGCAGTTGGCACAGATGCGTCGCTGTACCACGGAACACACACTGCTCGGTCATGAAATCATGAACTGCAAAAGAAAAAGTATCTCGTCTGTGAGGAGCAACATCACTTTTCAGCGTCCACCGATTGTTTTTGAACTCAACCGACAGCTCCGTGCTCTCGATATCACGACCTGTGCAGTGAAGTGTTCCGGCATTCTCGCTGCGCTTCTCACGGGTAAGAACGAAACTTCCGTCTGCACAACCGTTCAGTCCTGTTGTACCGGAGATCATGTTGAACGGATCACTGTCATGCTCCTTTCGGGTATG
>JAFVBZ010000067.1 GCA_017479645.1 Ruminiclostridium sp.
AGAAGAGCAGAAAGCGATAGTTCTTGCAGACGCTATAAACAGTAAAGTCGGGAATATGAATCAGCTCCTCGCGAGCACTCCCACCGGTCAGCTGAAACAGCTTCAGAATGACTTCGGAGACCTCCAGGAACAGCTCGGCGCAACTTTCCAGCCTCTTATATCTGCTGTAATACCTTTAGCGAGGGGATTTCTTGAAATGCTCGCACCTCCGATCATGAATGTATCGAGAGGAGCGGTTGTTCTTGGCTCGGCTCTTGCGCAGCTTGACAGTCCGGCAGTAAGGGCGATAGCACTGACCGCAGCGGGAATCGCAGTTGTGAACAAGCTGAGAATGGCACTCGGCGGAACAACAGCTATACTTCTTGTCGCCGGTGTCCTTCTTTCCGGATTTATCGGCAGTATGCAGGAAGAGCAGGAGAGTATCGGAGATATCGTAAACAACGCATTCAACGGCGCACAGGACGCAATAGGCGGCGCCGAAGGCGCTATGAGCGATTTCAATGAAGAAGTTACAGATACGCAGAAAGCGGTCAACAGGCTTGCCGGATTTGATACGCTGACGAAGCTGTCGGGCGGTTCTACGGGTTCGCTCCTTGCGGGACTCATAAACGACGGAGATCTTGACAAGATTTTTGAAACAACAAGCGCGGTGGGTGACCTGAATGATGCATTTGCTTCGATTGAAACACCAAGTATAGATGTGAACTTAGATAAAGCTTGGGACGCTATACAGAGTTATGGGTCCGATTTCTGGAAAGTACTATTCGGGACAGATGAAGAGCAATACACGGCGCTTAATAATCTTACGAATAAAATTGAAAATGTATTCGGACCAGAGTTTACAGATTTCTGGGAAGGTGTGGGCAGCAGTATTTATAATGTTATAAACGGCGACGAAAGTGAAGTTTATAAAGGCTGGTATGATCTCAATAATAGAGTGTCTGCATTGGTAGGTGATTTTTTTGAGAAAGAAATCTCGCCTCGTTATCAAAAACTTGGTCAATCTTTATACTATTTGGCGGATGGAATAGAAAAGATAAAAAACGAAGATCCGGTAGGCGCAAGTAAAAGCTTTGTTCTTGCATCTTTAAAAGGAGCTGAGACAACACCGGTGTTTAATCAAGAACAGAAAGAAGCGCTTGAAAGAGCCTCTTCATATTTTGAAACCGGTGATTATACAAATGCAAACATAGCTTATAATAATGCAACGGACGATATTAAAAACTCGCTGCAATTTTTTAATGAATTACCCGATAAAATTGCTGACGAACTTCAATGGGATATGGAAGGCAATTTTACATGGCTCGGAGATATGAAAAAAGGTTTGGACGAGTTCTTGAAAGGTGTAGGAAGAGGAATTTTCAACGCTCAATATGAGGGATATGTTAATATGTTCACTAATACAAGTGTGGAAAAGAATGATTCGCAGACTTCCCGCTACGACGTACCGCTCCGTCCTACCGGTATCCCGTCCGATGTGCCTGTTAATGTTATCGTAAACAACTATCTTGACGGCGAAGAGATATCTGCAGCAACAGAGACCCGCATCAATGACAGCAATGTTATAAGCAACGGCATTTACAGTTAGGAGGCAATACAATGGCACAAAGACCGCATCTTGCGGAAATAATCAATGTCGGCGGTACATGGCTGCCCGGTATTGCCAAATATCATGTGACTCTTGAAGATATAGACAGCGACAGCTCGAACAGATCCGAAGCCGGTATTCTTCATCGTGACGTGATCCGGAGCAGCGTTATCCATGCACAGGTAACTCATATCGTTGACCAGGAAGAACTTACAACGATATGCGGTCTTATCAAGGAAGATTCGACAGTTGAAATGACGCTGTTCTGTCCGGGGCGGGGAGATCCCGATGTTGAATCAACATTTTATGTCAGCAAGGTCGATTTTGACCTTATAAGGTACAAAGAGCCAAACAGCGAGGAAGTTGCTGATTGGTGGCAGCTGAACTATACACTTGTGGAGGTCTGATATGATAAACGGTACTGTTTCTCTTGTTTCCGGCGGAAGCATTGAGATCACCGACGAAAATGTAGTACATAACTCGGTGAGCATATCAATGTCAACCTGCCGGAATTCATCGTTCACGTTCGGTACTTTCAACGGCGCAGTGCTTAATATCGGAATAATAGACGATCACTCCCTTGACCATGATTTCGCCGGTGCAAGTATATCGCTGTCGGTCACCGCAGGAGAAGAGGGTGAAGAAGTTACGACTGCACTCGGTACATATTATGTTGACGCCACAAAGATCAAGCGCAGAAAACAAACGGTCATGCTTACAGCCTATGACCGAGCTTATGCGTTCGATACCGAGATAGCAGATTCGGTAAAGGACAGCACCCATACTCCATATACAGCAATAAACGCCGCTTGCAATGCTGTCGGCGTTTCGCTTGTATCGGCAGACCCGCAGACGTTTCCGAACAGCGGATTTACATTTACACCTTCAAGCCGTTCTATACAGACATATCGTGACCTCGTCATGTGGGCTGTACAGCTCATGGCGGCGAACGCTGTTATAAACCGGAACGGAGCACTGGAGATAAGGCATGCGAGATATGCTTCGTCCGAAAGCGGGACATCTGATTATATGAGTGACGGTTCAGACAGGATCGGTATAGAGTTTTCGGACATAAGGACATATATCAGGTATCTTTCGGCATACTCCGCGGGAAATCTCAAGACCTATATATCCGATACCGTTCCTTCGGACGAGCATGCAAGAGCCGGTGCGGTCACACTTGCATACAATCCCTTGCTTGACGGTAAGACCGAGGAAGAGTGCGACGAAGCAAATGAAGCAATATTGAATAATATGAAGCTGTTTATGCAGAGAAGCATAGTCGCGAAAATGTTCGATATACCGGTGATAAAGCTCGGTGATCTTGTTCGTTTCGGCGGCGGTAAGGTAGATATCCGCAGAAACGTGATAGGTGTTCCGACAAGTATCGTCTGGAAGTACCGGGGCATTATGACAGTTACCTGCACGGCTCCGGAAGCAGTTACAGAGGAGGTGGCATAATGCTGCCGGCAAGAAATACACGTTCACAGAGCGATAAGCGAATGGACGGACTGAAAACAGGCGGCGGAGTGGGCGAAGATCTCGGCAGCCGCAACGAAAATTTCAACACATACACAGGTCATCAGTGGGCAAACCGCATAATCGACGAGCAGTTTGAATTCTCGAACTGCTGTCACCTCGAAGGAGAGCTGAACACGCTCCGGAACTGCGACTATACGTCGGTGGGCGGTGCGAACAATGCCGGTACGAACGACAGTTACAGCATCGTTCACGGCAATTACAACACTTTTTCCGGCGGCAGGCATATCATCGCAGGCTCTCACAACAATGTCAGCGGAGACGGCAATACCGTGGCAGGCTATGGGAACACCATTACCGGAGACAGCAATGTCGTTGCGGGAAGCAATCACACGGTCGGCTCGGTCGGGGCGCTTGTATGCGGCTGCGGCGTTGACGCAACAAGAGCCGCCGCTTCGTATGTGTTCTATGCCGGAAATTACAGCATCTCCGTTGCTATGACGTCCAACGGCTATGTATTCGCCACCGCCTACAACACAAACGGCGCAGACTACGCCGAATACTTTGAATGGGCGGACAGGAACCCGGAGAATGAGGACAGGCGCGGTATGCTCGTTTCTCTTGCCGGTGACAAGATACGGCTTGCACACGGTGACGATATCGACGGGGTAATATCCGCGAATCCTTCCGTATGCGGAAACGAATACGGACTGCACTGGCAGGGGAAATACGAAAAGGACAT
>JAFVBZ010000011.1 GCA_017479645.1 Ruminiclostridium sp.
AGAACCCTCTCCCTGAACTGCGGAGCGTTTAAAGTTTTTGGAGGAGGGGGTTTGGGGGAATCCCCTTTTGCTCACAAAAGGGGTGCTCCCAAGTCTCAAGCGCGGAGCGCGACCCTCTCACACAGTAGCTTCACGCTGCTCGAAGATAAGATCATCTTCATAATCGTGTCTCTCTGCACCGGAGTCTGCGGCTTTCTCGTTCGCAACAGCGCTCATACGGACTGTATCCGAATTGTAAACTTCTGCCGGCTTGTATGTACCGATAAGCTCCGCAACAACGTCTTTAATATGATCCTTATTCTTGTATGCTGCCGCAAAGATCGCGTCAAGATGCACGAGGAATGAATCCGCGTCAAACGGTATCGGCTGTCCTATGAAGATCAGATCGTTAGCTGTCTTTGTAAGTCCTTCCTCGGACATCAGCTTTTCCTCATACAGCTTCTCGCCGGGGCGAAGTCCGCTGTACTCGATCTTTATATCCACGTCCGGACGGTATCCGCTCAGCTTTATAAGATTTCTCGCAAGAGTGTCGATCTTTACCGGGCTTCCCATGTCAAGCACGAATATCTCTCCGCCGTGCGCAATAGTTCCCGCCATCATTACAAGACTTACCGCTTCCGGTATCGTCATAAAGTATCTGATAATATCCGGGTGCGTAACCGTAACAGGTCCGCCCTTTTCTATCTGCTTCTTGAAGATCGGGATAACGGAGCCGTTGCTTCCGAGAACATTACCGAAACGAACCGCCACAAACTCGGTCTTTATATCCTTGAATACCCGTCCGGTGCCGTCCTTGTCGGCATTCTCCGTTCCGCCGTGGGTGAAGAACTGCGGAAGTTCATTCGCCTTTCCGCTCTTTATCTTCTCGTCAAACGTCTGGATTATCATCTCGCATATACGCTTAGATGCACCCATTATATTCGTCGGGTTAACAGCCTTGTCCGTGCTGATAAGTACGAATCGCTGACAGCCGTGAGTCATTGCGGCATACGCCGTCTTATATGTACCGCTGGCATTGTTCTTTATCGCTTCGCAGGGGCTGTCCTCCATAAGCGGAACGTGCTTGTGCGCAGCCGCATGATACACGATGTCCGGACGATAATCCTCGAATACCTCGAATATACGACGGCTGTCGCGGACAGAGCCTATAAGCGTCACAAGGTCAAGATCCGGATATTTGTCGCGGAGTTCAAGCTGTATCTCGTAAGCATTGTTCTCATAAATATCGAATATGATCAGCTGTTTCGGCTTGTGAGCAGCAACCTGTCTGCAAAGCTCCGAGCCTATCGAACCGCCGCCTCCCGTTACAAGAACAACTTTGCCGTTTATGAAGTCATAGACTTCCTTCATATCCGTCTTTATAGCTTCACGTCCGAGAAGATCCTCAACCGAAACATTCTTCATATCCGACATTGTGACCTGTCCGCTGACAAGCTGGTAGATGCCGGGGAGCTGTTTCAGCTCGCAGTCCGTCTCGCTGCAGATATTAAGAATGTCACGCTTGTCCGCCGCAGACGCAGACGGTATTGCCAAAAAGATCTTGTTTACTTTGTACTTTTCAACATTTGCAAGGATATCATCACGGTTTCCGACTATCGGAACACCCTCGATGAATCTTCCCTTCTTACCGGGATTGTCATCGATCGCGCATACGACCTTATCCTTGATCTTATCCCCGCTCTGCATATCGCGGATTATCATTTTTCCGGAAGAACCGGCACCGATTATCATAACACGGCCGGCTGTCTCGTCATTGTGCTGACGGTTTTTCAGTATAAGCAGAAGCCTGTATGAGATCCTGATGCCGCAGACAGCAATAGCCTGGAAGCAAAGCCCTATAAGGTAGTACGATATCGGCATACTGTGGAAGAACAGCGTTATGCCGAAGATATGCAGGAGCGACATACAGCACGAAACGATCATCATCTGGGCAAGCTCATTCAAGCCGACAAAGCTCCAGATCATGCTGTACATTCGGAATCCATAAAAAACAGCAACACAAATAACCGCATATATCGGGCAGAAAAAGATGTAGGCATGAAGATATTCATGCGGTATCGCCGAGTACATGCAGTCGAATCTGAACCACAGTGCAAAGAAATATGACGCCATTATTGCTGCAATATCAAAGAGCATCAACAGCGGCATCTGGATCTTTCTGTCCGACAGGATACGCTTTTTCTTACTCATACAAGAACAGCTCCCCTGACGAAAGTATCAGTGAAATATCCATTAATTAAACTTCCTTTTATTATATAATGAAAATTAAAATGGCAATTATGATTAAATATTATTTTTTATATTATATAGTAATATTATATCAAATGCTTGATTTTATGTCAAGGAATTAAAGCGATAATACAGGATTTTCCAGTCCTTTTCTGTCATTTTGCCAAAAAAAAAAAAAAAAATGCCGAATTTTCGTTATTATTGCACAATGCATTTTACGCTGAAAAAAAGAATATTTCCGTCATAAAAAAGGCTCCTTTATTTTGCTAAAGAAGCCCTCAGACTGTCGATAAAGTCTGATTATGTTTTACGAAGCATCTGTCAAAGTTCCGTTTTACGGGACTTGTTTAGGGGATCCAGCCCCCTTTTTTAAAGGGGGCTGGCGGGGTGATGAGGGGCAGAGCCCCTTCTCGAAATTCTCAAAGTTCTCAAAATGTCTCAAGCGAACTGTGTTCAGCCGAATCAGTCAACTTTCGGAAGTCCGGCAAAGCTCTTTGCAAGCTCTTCGTCGGTAGGGATATAGTCGGACATCTCACCGTCGTTGAACTTCTGGTATGCAACCAGAGCGAAGTATCCAGTACCGGTCAGACCAAACAGTATCGTCTTTTCCTCGCCGGTCTCCTTGCACTTCATTGCCTCGTCTATTGCAACACGGATAGCGTGGCTGCTCTCGGGTGCGGGGAGTATTCCCTCGATCCTTGCGAACTGCTGTGCAGCTTCAAATACCTTCGTCTGCTCAACGGAAACAGCTTCCATAAGCTTATCATCATAGAGCTGGGAAAGTGTGCTGCTCATTCCGTGGTAGCGGAGACCGCCGGCATGGTTCGCGGAAGGAATGAATCCGCTGCCGAGTGTGTACATCTTTGCAAGCGGGCATACCATTCCGGTATCGCAGAAATCATAAGCGTACTTTCCTCTCGTGAAGCTCGGGCAGCTTGCGGGTTCTACTGCAATGAATCTGTAATCGGCTTCTCCGCGGAGCTTTTCGCCCATGAACGGTGCGATAAGTCCGCCGAGGTTGGATCCGCCGCCGGCGCAGCCTATGATGATATCCGGCTTTACGCCGAGCTTCTCAAATGCGGCTTTGCTCTCAAGACCAATTATGGACTGATGGAGAAGCACCTGATTGAGCACAGAACCGAGAACATAGCGGTAACCCTCGGTGTGAGTAGCCACTTCTACAGCCTCGGAGATAGCGCAGCCGAGACTTCCGGTCGTTCCGGGGTGCTCACGGAGAATCTTCTTGCCGACTTCCGTAGTCTCTGACGGCGAAGGTGTTACCGATGCGCCATAAGTGCGCATTACCTCGCGGCGGAAGGGCTTCTGTTCATAGGAGACTTTCACCATAAACACCTTACAGTCGAGTCCTAGATATGCGCAAGCCATTGAAAGCGCAGTTCCCCACTGACCTGCACCGGTCTCGGTAGTAACGCCCCTGAGTCCCTGCTTCTTTGCATAGTAAGCCTGTGCGATAGCACTGTTGAGCTTGTGGCTTCCGGAAGTGTTGTTGCCCTCGAATTTATAGTAGATCTTTGCTGGAGTATCAAGGATCTTTTCAAGGCAGTATGCCCTTACCAGCGGAGACGGACGGTACATTTTATAGAAATCCAGTATCTCCTGGGGAATATCTATATATGCGTTTTCGTTGTCAAGCTCCTGCGCAACGAGCTCTTTGCAGAATACGGCGGAAAGCTCCTCAGCGGTCATAGGCTTGTGTGTGGCAGGATTGAGCAGAGGTGCCGGCTTATTCTTCATATCGGCGCGGACATTGTACCACTGCTTCGGCATTTCGTCTTCATTCAGATAGGTTTTGTACGGAATGTTCTTTTCCATTTTAAAGCTCCTTTCTTTTACAGCACTTTTACTGTACTGTGCTAAATCCATATATGATTATAACACCATTTTCAGTATATGTCAAGGATAATATTATATACAAAAAAGAAATCACCGGATATAAACCGATGACCGAAAGCATAAAATATAAAGATCCTTCCACGAACGACGACGAAAATCACCGGCATTTCTGCCGGTGACTCTTCGTCGAATTCGGATCCGAGTTCGTGGAAGAAAAGAGAAATTACTTTCTCTTCTTTGTTACTGCAACAGCAGCAGCGGAGAGAGCAAGCGCACCAAGTGCAAGGCCAACGCCTGTACCGGGGTTCATATCGTTGTCGCCAGCGATAACGATAGGAGCATTATCGGACTTTGCGTCCTCAACGCCGATCTCTTCAACAGCAGCAGCTTCGTAAGCAGCCTCGGCATCTCCGAGCTCCTCGTTAGTTACAACGAGAGTATCGCCGTGAGCGAGAGTAACAGTAACGTAATCCTTACCTACAACAAGGCTGTCTGTAAGATCCGTAACTTTACCACTGTCAGAAATGCTGTAAAGCTTAGCACCGTCATTGATATCATCAATGTTTACTGTTATCTGCAATGTGCATCCGTAGTTGTACTTCATGCCCGTCTTGATAACAATAGAACCGGCAGGAACAGTAACACCGTTCACATCTGCCTCTTTGGATGTGATCTCAACGTCCATAGCGATGTTGATCGCCTTTGCGTTTACGATTCCATCAGGAGTGATAAGAACTGAATAATCGGGGCCCTTTGTGGACTCAACAACTATTTCGAGTGAAACATCACCTGCAGCGATCTTAGCCATAGTTTCTTCTGTAACAGTGATCTTGCCGTTCTTGCTTTCTGTAGCGTAAACAGTAGCAACACCGTCCTTAGCTTCAGCTATAGCAGCATCAACGATGCCGGCAGTTACTACCGGAACAGGAGCATCGGCGGAAATACCGTCAACAGCTGCCTTCTTTGTAGTTGCGGGAACATAGCTGCTCGGTTCATCACCATTGCCGTAGTCGTAAGCTGCGCCTGCGGAAACAGATGCAGCAGCTGCCATGATACCTGCCATCAGAACACTTGCGATGAGCTTGCTATTAAACTTCTTCATGATAATCGTCCTCCTTTCTTCAAATATTATAATAACTTCCTTACGGAAGGTATTACCAAGTAAATTATCCTGTATGTATAATCCGGAACAGCTCCGGATACAGAATCAATATCTTATTGATTTGTAAAAAAGGCAGTACAAAAGCAGATTACTAATTATCAATTTAATATTATAACACCGAAAAAAGATTTTGTCAAGTTAATTTAGCAATTCTACACAATAAATCGTAAAAAACTTTATTCTTCTTCGTCCTCGTAATCTCTGTCATCTTCATCGATCACATACTCGCCGTCATAATCGTCATAATCGATCTCTTCGGAAGCCTTCAGCTCATTATCATAAGAGCGTCTTACGAAATATGCCGCGACATACACTCCCATAATACATATCAGAAGCACCGCAGCAAGTGTGACCGGATCTGTCCCGAGTTTCTTCGCCGCTTCGTAAAAAGGATTGTACAGCATAGCCGTAGCCGCTCTTTTCAGCAGTGCAAGCCATTTTGAATAGCCGTTGATATTATCTCTTGATGAATAATACAGCAAGTAAATATACGGCACGCTCCAGTATAAGAACGAGAACACCACAAATCCGATCTTTCCGTCCTTACCGCTGAATGCGGCACAGATCAGCCAGATAACAAAGATCACAGCAGATATGACAAGAGACAGATTGGTGTGCAGCGCAAACTGACTCTCATAATAGTACTCGTAGAAATAGAAAGTTCCTGCAAGAGCAGCGGCGATACATACGATCATATTCTCGGAAAGTGTATTCTTTCCGCCCTTTATAAATCTTTCCTTAAGTCCTGTTTTCATTACCACTCCTGCGTTTCAAACTCGTCAAATACTGTCGTGTACGGAGTAACGCCGTTATAGTTCCTTACTATCATCAGACCGTACATTGTCGTACATACGACTGCAAAAGATGCAACCGTAACAGCTGTAAACAGAGTGCGTCTTTTCTTGTTGCTCTTCGCCGCTTCCCTGCACTTCTCCAATGCAGCTTCGAACAGTCTCGGCATAAGCACAATCACAGCCGGAAGTATTACATAAGCTCCCATTCTTGAAACGATGGAATGCTTTATACCTATGACCTCAAAGAACAGTGAGAAGAACATACAGCTTATAAGCACATCATTGAACGGGTCTTTCTCGATAAGCCGTCTGCGGAACACATACGCCGCCACGAATGCGATGATCGAGAAGATAAGGTACGACGAATCAAATCCGTGAAGCACATGGACACTTGTCCGGGGTTGGTATTGCTTATAAATATAGTCGGTTATGAAATCCATTATATCCCATGAGAATATGTAGATGAGAACCGTAAGTCCGCCGTAAATGCCGAGCGTTACAGGCGTAATCTTTATCTTCAGCAGGAAATAGAACGGTATCATCAATATCGCTGACAGGTGGAAGCAGGACGCAAGCAGTACCATTATGCAGAAGCGGAAGAACTGATCCTTCTTTACACAGTGCATTATGGCAAAAAATACGATGAAACCGGCGATCTCCTGTCTCAGGAAATTGAAGGTGTTGAAGTAAACGCCGAATGTCAGGAAAAAGCATATCCCGAGATAGGGTCTTTTGCAGTACTTATACGCTGCGACAGCCACGCATACCGCAAAAAACGCAGCGCATACTATAAAGATAGTCTGATAGTCATAGAAATAATCGGCAAGCAGCTTGGTTATGATCGAATAACCCTTTTCGGTACGCTGTACCGCGATCTCCTCTATGTCAAAGGTCATTGACCGCATATACATCAGCGCATAGTTGTTGTAGTCATGACCCACGCTGCGGCGCAGAGAAGCGACTACAAACATCACTATACCCATAACTATGCAGTATATCAGATTGCCCTTTTTGTTCCTGCAAAGCAGAATGCCGAGCGCAAGAGCGCCGACAAGAAGGCTCATGTAAATCAGCATATATTCTCCTAAATGTATTCGCCGTTGAATACCTTCTCCGCGTTTGACATAAGCTTCGAGAAGCAGTGCGGAGATACTTTCTTGCTTATCGCATTGCGTGCTATATCCATATCCGGAGGACGCGATGTCGTATTATGGCAGTCGGTGCCGAGAAGATGCGCAAGATCATTGTACAGAAGATCGTACATGAACTTCGCGCTCTTCGAGAAAGGCTTGAAATCGCCGCTGTTGAGCTGTACGAGCATATCAGCATTCATTATTTCGTATATACTCTCCGCGCTGGTGAAGCTCAGATATCTTTCCGCATGAGCAAGTATCAGCAGTATATCCGGGAAGATGCTTCCCGCAAAGCTTCTGAACTCGTTGATAAACCCGCCGTTCAGACGCTGGTACGGAAGCTCGATAAGCATATACTTCGTATCCCCGATGCAGAGTTTCGTGAGGTCAGCATCGGCAAGCGATTTCGTGTACAGTACTTCAGCGCCGTATTTTACCTCTATGTCAAGTTCCTCCGCAATAGGAGCGAACTTTTCTATTGCTCCTGCCCGATTCTCCAGAAACTTTTCAACGGATTGTTCATGAAGATAAAAATGCGGAGTCAGCACGATCTTGCCTATACCGCTTTTTTTCTCAAGCTCAAGCATTTTTCGAGACATATCCGCATTTTTAGAGCCGTCATCTATGCCCGGCAGGATATGCGAGTGAAAATCAATAAGTCTGCCCATATCGCCGATCATTTATACTCCGAATATTTATAATAATTGTTCTTGTACTTGTATTTGTACTTATAGCCGCCCTTTGCGGATCTTCCGAGGCAGTTCACCTTGATGAATCCGAGTATGAGGCAGTTCGTCATCTTCGCCTTCTCAAGACACTCGCGTATCTCGTCATGGGTGGTATGACCCTCTTTGATGACAAGTATAACGCCTGCGGTTCTTGTGTTGAGCAGGAACGCGTCAGTAACGACGTTAGCGGGAGGCGTATCTATGAACACATAGTCGTAATGCTCTCCGACAAGCTCAAGGAGCTGATCCATCTTGGTACCGGAGATAAGCTCCGCCGGGTTCGGGGGGATAGGTCCCGATGTGAGAATATCGAGGTGCGGGCGAACGTCCCGGTCTATCACCTTTGCTACATCTCTTACAATTCCGCCGAGTACGGAGGACAAGCCTGTCTTGTTATCGAGTCTCAGCAGAGAGTGAACTACCGGCTTTCTCATATCGCAGTCGATAAGAAGAACGGAAGCACCCGTCTCCGCCATTGTTATTGCCATATTGAGGCAGTTCGTACTTTTACCCTCGGAAGGAGAACAGCTTGTAATGACCACTATTCTCTTATCGTTCTCAGCAAGAGAAAAGACAAGGTTTGTACGGGCTGTCTTATATGCTTCCTTGATAGCGAACTGTGTGTCGCCGGAAAGAATAAATTTTCTCGACTGACTTATCGGAAGTCTGTCACTTTTCTTTGCCATTGCCCTTCTTTACTCCTTCTGATCCTATTTCATCGATTATTTTATCGACATCGTTACCGGAATCTTCATTTGAATTTTTAGCGCCACTTTCAGATTTTTCCGTTTCCGCAGTGTCATACCCGCCGTAACGGCTGTAACCGCCGTATTTTCCGTAGCGTCCGTATTTTCCGTATTTATAACCGGATTTTCCTGCTGTTTCAAAGTCAAGGATCTCCGCAAAAACAGGAAGCTCATACAGAGTGGCAAGATCATCTTCGGGTTTTACCTTTGTGTCAAGGAGCTCGATTACGAGGAATACGAAATATGTACCTACAAGTCCGATCAGCGCAGCGATAAGTGTAAATCTTGCCGCACTCGGATATGTGTGTGTCTCCGGCATACGCGCCGGGTCAACATCTCTTATCGATCCTGTCTCGATAACTCTTATAAACTCTACTTTCGCAAGCTCGGTAAACTTGCTCGCAACACGGTATGCGGATTCCGGTGAGCCTGCCTTGACCGAGACTTTGAGGACCTCAGTGCTGTTTACGGCAGAAACATCTATCATCTTATTCAGCTGCTCCGCGGTATATTCGCCGTTAAGGGAGGCGCTGAGATCGCCGAGGAGCTTGTTGCTCTTGAATATGATCTGACAGGTATTGACAAGCTTCTGGGCAACGTTGATATCGTTGATGTTCAGCGTGCTGTCTTCCTGCTTGTTTGTCGAGTTCTCGACATACATCAGCGCTTCCGATGTATATTCTTTCGGTATCACGAACTTTGCAAGCGAGAAGCCTATTGCCGCAGCCGCGACTGTAACTATAATTATCGGAATAAGGTGCTCTATCAGAACTTTCAGAAGCACCCTTAGATCTATTGTCTGTTCCTGTTCGCTCATGCGAAGATATCCTCCCGAATTATATGATTCCGCTTATTTTAAGGCAGAAGTACCCAAAATATTACGCTATAAATTATAACAAAATAATAACTGCTTGTCAACCTTTTTTTAGTTTTTGACAAAAAAGCTTTATATTATTTGTTAAAATTTACAAATAATGACAGCATTTCAACGGTTTAATTGAAGCAGAAAACATAAAAGCAAACGGCATATGTTGTTATTTTCCGGCAATAATCATCAATATCTTGACAAATCCTGTCGTTTATCGTAAAATATATGGTATATTACTATCTGTATGAAAGGAGGAGCAGTATGCTTACACGCAGACAAAAGAATTCCATACGCGGATTTACCGCTGTGCTGTCATGCTCTGCCCTTCTTTCCGGATTTCTGATCTATACCAATATAATGAATACATCAAATCCAGAGCCTGTCGTTATCTCGGATATCCTCGAAGGCGCCGTTGCCTATGCCGACGAAAGTGAAGAAGGCGTTCCCGCCGTAACTCTCGCAAGCGATGAGCTGCTTGAGACTATGTACGCGGAACAGGAAGATGCAGCAGTACCCTCGGCTATGACTTCAGAAGATACACGCGTTCCCGATGTTACTGTTTCTTTCCGAGACGAGCCGGAGAACTATGACCGGAACAACACTTATAACAGTGAGACTTTCGGCAATCTCAACGAAGTCACACTGCTGTCGGACGAGCTTGAAAGCTTCCGGACAAACGGCACCGGGACTGCTCCGGATACGCTCACCGCTCCCCCGGATACCGCTTCACCCGATGAGACAACATTCCCCACGCTTACATACTTCATAACCGGCACTACCACTGCCCGTTCCACAGTCTCCCACACTACCGCTCCAACCTATTCATACACTGTACCGAGCACCGCGCCGCTAACTTCCGCATCAAGCACAACTTCCACGCCGGTATCGACAACCACCTCTGCATCAACCACCGCAAAAACAACTACAACAAATGCAACAACTTCCGCAACGACAAAAGCAACGACTGCCAAAACCACTGCCGCCACGACTTCCGGTACATCAAAGACACCGTTTATAAATGTCGGAGGCGGAACTTACTCCACCGATGACAGCATTTATCTGAAACTCTTCGAGCTTGTCAACGAAGCAAGAGTAAAAGCCGGTGTCGGCAAGCTCTGGTATTCCGCAAGAGTAAACGATGTCTGCAAGATAAGAACGGACGAGATAACATCGTACTACTCACATACCCGTCCGGACGGCTCAAGATTCAGCACCGCGTTCAGAGATGTGGGTATAAAATACGTCAAGTGCGGAGAAAATATAGCATACGGTCTGAATATGTTCGATTCGCTCGAAGAAGTCTTCCAGGCATGGATGGATTCCGAATCCCACCGCGAAAACATCTTAAGTCCGGACTATGAATGCTGTGCGTTCGGTCTCAGTATCCTCAAAGTCGGCAATGATACCTACTACTACTGGTCACAGGAATTTGCAAAACTCTGATAAAGCAAAGATCGTTTAAAATTTATCAAAATGTGTTGACATTCGGAACTTTTTCTGCTATAATCATCATACACCGAGTGGAAGGTGCTCCGACCGCAAGGAAGAAAAGAAAAAACTCCGACATCGAAACTGCCGTTCGGCTTTGAGATGAAAGGCACAGAATAAAGTATAACTGCGCCTTTGCGTATTCGTCGGAATATGTATCGGCGCTTTTTCATTAAAGAAAGGTGAAAAAAATGAAAAATCAGACAACAAAGATCGCCGCTTTCATTACCGCGGTAATGATGCTCGCAGCAGCAGGCTGCTCAAACGGAAATGCTCCGGCTGCAACAACAGCTCCCGAAACTACTGCCGCAGCTTCGGAAACAGAAGATACCGAGGCTCCCGAAACCGAAGCACAGTCAGAAGCCGGGGACGAGAAGGTGGTTGACGCAGAAAGCGGAGAAACTGTGGCAGAAGAAGAGGAAGCTGCAGACGAAAGCGCAGATGCTCCCGAAGCTGTCAGGGTCGCAGCACTCAAAGGTCCGACAGCTATGGGACTTACAAAGCTCATGAACGACAGCGAGGAAAGCGGAGTCAGCAGATATGATTTCGAGATATACGCAGCTCCCGATGAGCTTACCCCTCTTATCATCAAGGGTGAAGTTGATATAGCCTGCGTTCCCGCAAACCTTGCTTCCGTTCTTTACAACAAGACAGAGGGCGAAGTTGAAGTGCTTGCGATAAACACTCTCGGCGTGCTTTATATAGTTGAGAACGGCGGAGAGACTGTTTCTTCGTTTGAAGACCTCAAGGGCAAGACGATATATGCAAGCGGTCAGGGCTCAACTCCGGAGTTTGCCCTCAACTATCTCCTTGCACAGAACGGCATCGCAGATGATGTAAACATCGAGTGGAAGACCGAGCACGCGGAATGCCTTACAGCTCTCACAGAGAACGCGGGAAGCGTTGCCCTCCTCCCCCAGCCCTTCGTTACAACTGCTATGACAAAGAATGAGGGCATCAGAGTTGCTCTCGATCTTACACAGGAATGGGATAAGCTCGACAACGGAAGCTCACTTATAACCGGTGTGGTCGTTGCAAGAAAAGAGTTTATCGAAGCTGAGCCCGATGAGCTTGGATTTTTCCTCGAAGGCTACAAGATGTCCGTGGATTATGTCAACTCCGATATTGACGGTGCAGCCGCACTTATCGGAAAATATGACATTGTACCGGAAGCTGTTGCAAAGAAAGCTCTTCCCGCCTGCAACATCACGTTTATAAGCGGCGAAGAGATGAAAGAGAAGCTCTCCGGATATCTTCAGGTGCTCTTCGATTCAGAGCCTAAGTCTGTCGGAGGAAAACTCCCCGCAGACGATTTCTACTATTTCGGCTAAGATAAACAGCATTCAGATCACAAACGCAGTACCCCGCCGTTAAGCGGGGTACTCTGCTATACGGAAAGAGGTGAACGGCGTGAAGAAAAGACTGATAACTGCGGGAACAGTAGTATTCTGGATACTTGTCTGGCAGATTGCTGCTATGCTTGTCGGGAAAAGTCTGCTGCTCGCTTCACCGGTAGAAGTCGCGCAGAGACTTGTGACACTCATTCCGGACGAGAAGTTCCTTGCAAGTGTACTGTTCTCAACCGGAAAGATAATGCTCGGATTCCTCTCCGGCACCGTGATCGGATTGGTTTTCGCGGTTCTTGCAGGCAGATTCGTTTTTTTCGAGAAGCTGTTCTCGCCTCTCATAACCGCCGTAAAAGCCGTTCCTGTCGCGTCATTCACTATCCTTGCTCTTATCTGGATATCTTCCGCGGATCTTTCGGTGCTTATTACACTGCTGATATCGGTCCCTGTAGTTTACTCGAATGTATTTGAGGGGATCCGGTCATTTGACCCGAAACTGACTGTAATGGCAGATATCTTCCATATACCGCCGTTCAGACGTTTCGTAGGAATCTACCTTTCCCAGATAATGCCGTATTTCCGTTCAGCGGTACGGCTTGCAGTCGGACTTTGCTGGAAATCCGGAGTTGCCGCGGAAGTCATCGGTACACCAAAAGGTTCGATAGGAGAGAAGCTGTATAACTCGAAAGTGTATCTTGAAACAGCGGATCTGTTCGCATGGACATTCGTGATTATCATACTCAGTCTGATAACCGAGAAGCTGCTTCTGCTTGTGATAGATCTTGCGGTTAAAAGGATAGAAAAGCTGTAAAGGCGGTGATACCATGGCACTTAAAGCCGAGAATATTTCAAAAAGCTTCGGTGACGCAAAAGTCATTGACAGCTTCACTCACGAATTTGCCGAAAACACGGTCACGGCGATAATGGGATCGTCCGGCTGCGGCAAGACAACCTTGCTTTCGGTGCTTATGGGAATACTTCCGCCGGACAGCGGGACTGTTACCGGAAACGATGTGAAGATAGGTGCGGTATTTCAGGAGGACAGGCTTTGCGAAAACCTCTCCGTTCAGTCCAACCTCAGACTTGTGCTTAAAGGAAAACCGGATCTCGGAAAAGAACTTGAGGCTGTCGGGCTCGGCGGTATCGCAGATAAGCCGGTACGCGAGCTCAGCGGAGGAATGAAAAGGCGCACTGCCCTGCTCCGGGCGATCCTTTACGAGCCGGATATCCTGTTTCTCGACGAGCCGTTCAAGGGACTTGACAGCGAAAAAAAGCTGACAGTAATGGAATACTGCAAAGAAAAGACCGCCGGCAGAACGGTGAGACTCGTCACCCACGACAAGGAAGAAGCGGATCTCTTCGGCGGGGAGATATTGGAGATATGAGAGAAACTTTTGAGACGGGGCTCTGCCCCGAATCCCGCCAACCCCTTTAAAAAGGTGTTGGATCCCTACACCTTTGTGACCGTAAAACGGAACTTTGCAAGTTACAGAAAAGAATAAATGACCCGTGACAATTTTACGAAATAGTCGC
>JAFVBZ010000012.1 GCA_017479645.1 Ruminiclostridium sp.
GCTTTTCGCCCAGCTCCTTGCTGCTGACCAGCATTATCCACTTCGACTCGGACGAATTGATTCTTTTTATTAAATCGTCGTATTCGTCGAAGAAGAAAAAATCTGCATTCTGCTTCAGAGGTGCGCTGATGAAGACCTTGTCATAGCGGACATCTGGGTACTCCAAGGTTTTACAGTGGTATCCCTCGATAACTTTCCGCTTGCCTGTTCGAGGAATTGCCTTTGTTATCGGCTCGAAACAATCCCAGTCGGTAGCAGTCATGAACACCAATATAGCGTTCGGGAACTGCTTGAAAAAGCCGTTAAGGAAGTGATCCGGTTGCGATGAGAACAAAGCGTCAGACGTCAGCCAGTGCGCCTCGTCGAGATACACTACGACCTTGTTTTTGCCGCTGAAAACGTCCGGCCTGTACTCGCCGCCATTGCTGTACGTTAGCGACAATGACTGATACGACTCGAAGAACACAAATCCATTGATATCTTCGACAGGATCAAGACACTCCGGCGGGTAGTCCTTATACTCGCTGCCGAGCTTCTTGGCTACGCTTAACTTCGTCTGCCTCATTAGCTATTCCCGGGACGCGACGTACAGCACTTTGTACTTTTCACGCCTGTAACTATCCAGCGAATCAAGGAAAGACTTCGTCTTCCCGCAGCCGCAGCGGAGATTCTCGAAGATTACATCGCCGGGAACCCACCTGCGATATTCCGTTCCCAGCACATCCGTAAAATGCTTATCGCTGGGCACGACTGTCGTTTGAGTAGCATACCAGTCGTGTCGTGCAAACTGCACCTTCGGATCGACATCGTACGGATTTGCGATCGGTGCCAGAGCCATCTTCGACCTGCTCGGCTTCAGACAGTTGACTTGAAGTTCAACGCCGCAGCCTTCTTTTCGAAGGAACTCATACGTACTTTCGATCAGTTCCTTTGGGGGTGAATTGATTTTCTTAGGCATAATTATGCCTCCTTTCATTTGATGTCCGAATCCGGGCAATTTCTCACCCAGCCTCGGATTATGTATGTAATCCCGCTATGCGGTGATTAACCAAAATCAGGCATGCCGAGCCTGAACGACGGCCTTTCATCATCGTCTAGCTCATCATCTGAATCTCCGAAAATGTCGAATGCCGTATATTCCTCCGACATCATTGCTGTTATGGATATGATGTCATTCATCGACGCAAAGGGGCTTATCCGGTTGGCTGGATTTGAATCCGGTTCCAGAATATCGACCCACGAGTCGCAGATGATGCTGTCATTTTCGCCGTTTTTTTTGAGGTACATGGTTTCCTGCAGCGCATACCCTCCGTTGTCCTCAGCAATCAAAGTCAGGGCGCTTCCTACCTCGCATTCCGACAAGTCAAGACTGCTGAGTTTATATGCCTTGCGCAGCTGGTTCTCGAAAAAACTCGCAGGATTGTATTGAACTTTCGCTGTCCTGAACAGTACGCGCCCGGTGTACGAAAGCTTTTGCATAGGGAGATAGTCGCTCTTGTCCACGCGATTGATTCTAACGGTGAACAGCTGATATCCTTCCGGAGAATGGTTTTTCTCGTAATCGTCCACTATCATCTCCAGCTCGTCGCCAATATTGAGCCCTTCTTCTGCCGCGAGTGCCTTAAGCCGGTCAAATGTGCTGGCTTTCATTCGGATCGCACAGGGCTTCATTGCTTCTGCTTCTGATTTGATGTTTTCCATAAGTCCTCCTCACTGCATGTGTTTGTTTGCTTGTTAACTTGTTTGCTGTAAACAGTATAACACATAATTCGAATCTTGTCAACACTTTTTTCAAAAAAAATTAAAAATTTTGTTTTTTATACCATTATAATATATAAAAAGAGCGCTTCCCGTTTTCGCAGGAAGCGCTGTCTTTTATGGGGTCAGATCATCGTTCTTCTCCGCCCACTTCTCCGAATACTCTTTGAACTCCCTTTCCCACAGCTCCATTGAAGGGTATCTGCTCTCCATATTCACCCATGTAATGCCGAGCTGTTTTGAGACTCCGACACTGGGGCCAAGCTCGGATTTGGTGATGCCTTTATCGGCAAGGTAGTCTTCAAGTATCCGCCGGTGAAGCAATTTGAAAAAGTGCCAGCCACAGTAACAGGACGTCCGGTTCTCATTAACGGAAGCCAAATATCGCCGGAGTTGACTGACATCTATCGTCTCGAAATCGAATTTTCCTCTCTCTATGCGGGATACAGAGGATTGGTGGATGCCGGACTTTCTTGCAACCTCTGCTGCGGTCATGTTATGGGATAGGCGCAAAGCAGTCAAAGCCTGTCCTAGTTCCTTGGACGAGGTAATACTTCTGAAATCCCACTTTTGGCTCAAAAGCGCAGTTTTATCGGCTTCGACCCTGCAAGTAGGTACAGCACAGGATTCCGTAGTACAATGACTGTAGTATCGGTAATGCTCGCCGCGAGTTTCGCAAGGGTATTTCCCGTGCAGTTTGCAACCAGCATCACATCGGTCATATTCTTCGGACCTATGGGCTCCGCGCCGGCGATCGTGTGTATAATGTCCCGTCCGCAAAGCTCTGCGAGCCTCTTGCGGTGGTCTTCCGCATTCCCGAATCTTGTATCTGTATCATAAGCGTTGAACGACATTATCGGCACGACTTCGCAGCCGAGTTCCAGAAGCCGTTCAAGCGCACGGAAGCATTCAGCGAATGTGCAGAAAGAACCGCACATGGCAAAACCGACTCTGACTCCTTTAAGCTCCTCCATTTTCAATGCTCCTTTCCGTAAGAATAGTCTCGATCGTTTTGGCGATGATGTTTCCGGCAGTCCGGGGTGAAGTCTTTCCGGGAAGTCCGCCCGCAGGTATCACGCGGAACTGCGGTTCCCCGCCGGTACACGGTACAGATGCAAGCTCGATGAGGGCTGCGTCCGGGCGCACCGCGGCTGCGGCGGGACCGGAGAGTATCGGCGCGGGAACGGTATTGAGAATGACATCTGCGGTTTCGAGCGCTGCGGAAAATGCAGACGCGTCCGTGATATCCACCGGCTTGTAAGAGCAGGCTTCTGCCCATGCAAGATCGGCTTTTTTCCGGGCGGCAACAGTCACATCTGCACCGAGGGCGGAGAAACAGCGGGCAGTAAGCTTTGCTATCCTTCCGAAGCCGAGGACGAGCGCGGAAGACCCGCGGACAGTTCCCGGAAGCTCGTTTACGGCAATGCCGACTGCGCCCTCCGCGGTTGCCTGCGCATTGAGCACTGCGAGTTCTTCCCGTTCCAGATAATCGTAAAGCGAGAAGCGGTGTTCCGCGCAGATACTTTTGAGCATTTCGGGCGCACGGCCTGCAAAAACGGCTGCGCCGGTACCGAGCATTTCCGCGATGATGCCGCAGTCCGCGCTGTTCCCGCCGGACATTAGCTTTATCTCTCCGTTTCCGGCAACAACAGGCAGGACGGCGATATCGTACTTTGCGCCTGGGCTGTGGGAGGGCAGTCCGCACCCGCTGTCACCGAATCCGTACAGAAAGCACCCATACCGCTCCGACAAAGCTTTTGCGGCATATATCATACGCGCATCTCCGCCTATAAAAACGATGTTTATGTTCATTTGTATTTCCTCCGTTCAGCGGGAAGAGATCCCCGCTGAGATATAATATGATTTCCGGCGGGATTTGGTGAGACGGCGCGGAAAAAAGCGCCGCCGGTATGCCTGTGTCTTTGGCGGTTGACACCGGCGCAGAAAAATGATATAATGAGTTAAAATGTGATCGTTGATTTGTGCTTCCGATGCCGATAAGATCACGGGAAGCAGAATATTAAAGAAAAGAGGTTATTGCTATGAGCGGTACAGGTGATCTGTTTGAAATGATAGACCGCAGCGGCGCGGGATTTCTGGAAAAGATAGATGATCAGAAACTTGGCAATGCAAACAGCCTTCTGTCAAGCTACATTTACGAGAAAATGGACAAGTACGACATTACTCCGCGCGATATCGTGACGAAAACCAATATCAGCCAGTCCCATGTTTATCAGATAATCTCGGGAAAGAGAGGCGCGGGACGCGATAAGCTCATAGAACTTGCACTCGCACTCGGGCTCGATCTCGATGAGACACAGCTGCTCCTTACCCTCGGTCAGAGCGGCACACTTTATCCGAAAGTAAGACGCGATGCGGCAATTATCTGCTGCATAAAAGAGCACATGGATCTGTATGAAACCAATGAGTGCCTGAAAAAAATAAACGAAAATGAACTTTGATGAGGAATTCCGGAAAACATACCGGAATGAATTCAGTCTCCCGGAAAAGCTTGCGGGAACATACAGCATCGTTTCCTGCCTGAAATACTCCGATGAACGGCAGATCTATGTCCTTAAGGATCGGGACGGGAAAAAGTTCGTCCTTAAAACCGGGAACGGCGATAATTCGCCGCGCCTTGAAAACGAGTACCGCATCGCCTCGCTCATCAGCAGGCCGCAGGATCACGAAGGTGTTCCGAAGCCTGTTCTTCTGCTGCACGACGATTCCTGCACCTAACCGCGAAAGTGAGCAATATCGTATTTTCGGAAAAGCCGATTGTTGAGTGATGCTGTACTCTGCTATTTCGCACAAAGTCTCTGCAAAAATCAAGAATAGAGCCGCTGCAAAATTCAAAAAAAGCCTTGACAAACAGAAAAGAATGTGCTAAAATAAGTAAGCCGCATGCGAAATGGGCTTTTTTAAGTCTGTCACAGAGGTGACGGCGCCCGATGCAGCGAGATCGTGAAACGAGGTAATAAAATGTACGCAATCATTGAAACAGGCGGAAAACAGTATCAGGTAAAAGAGGGCGATGAGATCTTCGTAGAGAAGCTCGGCATCGACGAGGGCGAAGTTACATTCGACAAGGTACTCCTTATCGGCAGCGATGCAGGTATCACAGCAGGTGCTCCCTATGTGTCCGGCGCGGCAGTAAAGGCTACCCTCATCAAGAACGGCAAGGGCAAGAAGATAAGTGTCTTCACCTATAAGCCCAAGAAGGGCGAGAAAGTGGCTAAGGGTCACAGACAGCCGTACAGCAAGGTAAAGATCGATTCTATCAACGCATAACCGATATGATCGAAGCAGAGTTTTTGAGCTACGGCGGTTCTCTTGTGGGATTTTCGGTTTCCGGTCATGCAGATGCGGGCGTTTTCGGGCGCGATATAGTGTGCGCAGCCGTCTCTTCGGCTGTGATGCTCACCGCAAATACCATTACCGATTACCTCTTCTGCAAGGCGGACGTAAAGGACCAGGGCAACAGGATAATGCTCGTCCTTAAAGACCCGGATTCCGCTATGGCTATCGCGGCGAAGCAGATGATAGCTTCGTTCCATAACCATCTGCACATATTGGCTAAAGACAGTAAGGGAAAGATAAATGTAAGCGTGCGGGAAATGCGTTCCCGCAGGTGACAGCTCGGAAAGGAAGATCATTATGTTAATAATCAGCATGCAGTATTTCGCTCATAAAAAAGGTATGGGCTCCACAAAGAACGGCCGTGATTCCAACGCTCAGCGTCTCGGCGCAAAGAGAGCTGACGGTCAGTACGTTCTCGCCGGCAATATCCTCTACAGACAGAGAGGAACACATATCCACCCCGGCAAGAATGTCGGCAGAGGTTCCGATGATACACTCTTTGCCAAGATCGACGGTCAGGTTAAGTATGAGCGTCTCGGCAAGGACCGCAAGCAGGTAAGTGTTTACCCCGCTGAATAATCAGAACAGTTCAGAAAAGGACGGGAGAAATTCCGTCCTTCTTTTGTATAAGTTAATGTGTCCTCAATAACTGCCTTTCGGCAGTTATTGTTCCAAAGTCCTCAAAGAGGACTTTGGAAAGCCTTAAAAATACGCTTTCAGCGCCTTTTTAAGGCGGACACATTCCTTGATGTCAAGCTCATTCCGCCCTGTGGGCGGACAAAAGTGCAAGGAAAATTTGTATATTTCAGGATTTTCCTTGCACTTTTGCAACCGTGAAAAGTCTTCAAGCTGCGCTATGAAGCTTTTTCACGGTTGATGAGCAGACATTAAGTCACTTTGTGAAAGGAACGGGTATGTACACATCTTTCGGAAAGGCAAATGACCGGTTCGGGTTCAGTACCGGCGGCACTTTCAGCTGTGCGTTCAGAAACGACAGGCTTGCCGTTATCGCAGGTGTGCTGGTGATCGCGCTCATTGTGATCGCTGCCGTATCCGATATCGTGTGGCTCGTTCAGAATACGGCGAATGCAGGCTCACAGGCTTCCGCCGGTATGTATGATATGATCTACAATATGAATACCGACGGAGCCAATGTATGGGGCGGAGCGATAAATACCGGATTTGCTTTCGTTATACTTGAGGTCATTGGCATTACCGGCTTTTTCGCGCTTATAGCCTTCGGTATCGTGCTTATATTCCTGCACAGGGGAAAGCTGTACAAGTTCACCGCAAACGACGAGACTTTCATTGTCACCTATCCCGCAAAGGAGCGCACGACCGTTGAGTTCAGATATGACGATATAATCGGTCTTACATGGGAAAAGCGGAAGTTCCCGCTCGCTCCGGAATGTCTCGATATAACCGTAAAGACGAAGATAGGCGACTTCGACTACCGTGTGATACTGACGAAGATCGGGCGCGTGAACGGCATTACCGAAACGCCGTTCAACATTATCCGCGAGAAGATCGGTCTTGCGACGAAGGACGAGATCGACCTTATAAGCAGGGGAGTGAGATAACAGATGTTTGTAGATATAGTTAAAATTTCGATAAAGGCGGGAGACGGCGGAAACGGCGCTGTCTCATTCCACCGCGAGAAGTATGTCGCAGCGGGAGGACCCGACGGCGGCAACGGCGGAAAGGGCGGAGATATCGTATTCCAGGCGGACGACAGTCTCTCCACTCTCATTGATTTCAGATACAAGAAAAAGTACACGGCACAGAACGGCGCACCCGGCGGTTCAAGGCGCAGCTCCGGCAAGTCCGCGCCGGACACGGTCATAAAAGTACCGCGCGGCACGATAATCAAGGACAGCGAAACGGGACGCATACTCGCGGACATTTCCGATGACGAGCCTGTGGTAGTCGCAAAAGGCGGCAAGGGCGGCAAGGGCAATATGAACTTTGCGACGCCTACCCGCCAGATACCGCGTTTTGCAAAGCCCGGATATCCGGGCGAGCAGTTTGATGTCACGCTGGAGCTGAAGCTTCTGGCGGACGTAGGGCTTGTGGGATTCCCGAATGTGGGCAAGTCCAGTCTTATCAGTGTTGTGAGCGCCGCGAAGCCGGAGATAGCAAACTACCACTTTACCACCATAACGCCTGTTCTCGGAGTTGTGAAGTACGACGAAAAGTCGTTTGTAATGGCGGATATCCCCGGTCTTATCGAGGGGGCGAGCGAGGGAGTGGGTCTCGGTCACGCGTTCCTGCGTCATGTCGAGCGATGCCGGCTGATCGTGCATGTTGTCGATGTTTCCGGCAGTGAGGGGCGTGACCCGAAGGACGATTTCGAGAAGATAAACCGCGAGCTTGCGAACTTCTCCTCCGAGCTTTCGGAGCGCCCGCAGATCGTTGCGGCGAACAAGTCCGATATTGCGACAGAGGAACAGATCGAGGATTTCCGCAGCTTCATAGAGGAAAAGGGACTTCCGTTCTTTGTCATTTCGGCGGCTTCCGCGCAGGGAACGAAGGAACTTGTCTCGGCGATCGCAGGCGAGCTTGAAAAGCTCCCGCCGATAGTGCGTTATGAGGCTAAACCGCTCACACTCGAAGAGCTTGAAAAGCAGGCGGCAGAAAAACGCTCCTTCACCATAAAGAAAGAGGACGCGCATTTCTACTCCGTTGACGCGGAATGGCTCGCGCCGATCCTTTCAACGGTCAACATGGACGATTATGAAAGTCTGCAATACTTCCAGCGCGTTCTGCGTTACAGCGGTATAATCGACGCTCTGAAAGAAGCGGGTGTTGAGGAAGAGGACACAGTCTCTATCTTCGACTTTGAATTCAGCTTCATAAACTGATCAGAGACTTTAAAATAAGGTTATGGGTCCAGCGTCACGCTGGCGCGATCCAGCCTCAATGCAGGAGGCATTGACTTCGGCACCCAAAGCACGCACGATGCGTGCATAACAGTGCCGAAAAGCGTAAGCTGGCGCTGTCCGCGTAGGACAAGCGCGTCAGCGCAGGACAAAGCGCCGTCCGCGTAGGACAAGCGCGTCAGCGCAGACAGTCAGCGCTGACGCGCAGACGGAGAGATCACAAATGGAAACTATTACCAGAACAGAAGCAAAGCGGTTAAGTCCCGGACTTCTCGCTTTCTACGGCGACAGCGTTTATGAGATACTCGTAAGAAGAAAAGTCGTCTCCGAGGGAGACAGACCCTCGGCGGAGCTGCATAATGCGTCAATAAAAATGGCGCGTGCGTCTTATCAGGCGGCGGCATTTGAGAAGCTGATGCCGATGCTCACAGAGGAAGAAGCCGATATACTGCGCAGAGGGCGGAACTCCACCGGTCTCTCCGCTCCCAAGTCCAGCAACTCCGCGGAATACCACAAGGCTACCGCAGTCGAGGCGCTGTTCGGCTACCTCTCCCTTATCGGGGACAACGAGCGGCTCGAAGAGCTTTTCCGGGCAATTACAGACGAGCCGAAAGGAAAGACAGAATGAAGATGATCCGCAGGATAACGGCAGCGGCAATAGTCATGTTTATCACCGTGCAGTGCGTGTTCGCGCTTCCCGCAGAGGCGATAAACGTCACCGACTATATGTACAACCGCAAGTACACCCTTGTCACCAACCTGCTCCGCGATGACAGCGAGACACTTGCGGCTATAAAAGAACTCGGGCGCACTGTCGCGTTTATGTCCGTGTCCGACGGGAAATGCAGGGCGAAAGTGTTCGCGGCGCAGTCCGAAACTTTAAGCACCGCCCTGTACTCCGCATTCACGCGAGCAAAGGCTTCCGGCATCACGCCGAAATGGTTCAAGCTCGATGTCGTCGTCTCCGAGGAAGATGTCACCTACACGAAGTTCCGCGCCGATAACTCCGGCAAGTACATAGGCTCAATGAGAAGCGGCATCGCTTTCGATAAGAAGTACAGCGCCGCGCTCCTCGAAGCCCAGATAAACAGCGCAGGTATGATAGATTACGAAAAAACCGGAAAGATCGACTTCACCAAGGTGAATGAAGCGCTCAAAGAGTCCGGTATGACCGCGCTTAAAACCGTTCCGGCGAAGTTCACCCTGTTCAGAACGCAGGGCTATTTCGCGGAAAATACCGCCTACGCCATGAAGCTCGAAAACGGTACTTTCGCCACCACCGGAAGACGCATTCTTCCCGCCGACAGAAGCACAGCCGAACTGCTCGCGCAGAAAAGCTCCGGCTATTTAAGCTCGGTGTGCGGAGATGACGGGAAATTCGTTTACGGCTATTATCCTATTGACAACGAGGTCATTGCGGGGTATAATATGTTAAGGCATGCCGGTACAGTCTGGAATCTCATAATGCAGTACGAGATGTGCGGTGATGAGAGCCTCGTTCCCGTTATCGAGCGTTCGCTGGACTTCCTCGGAAAGCATATCTCTTACAAGGACAACAAGACCGCGTTCCTCGATGACGGAACTGCCCTCAATATCGGCGGGAACGGACTTGCGATTCTCGCATATACCACCTATTCCGAGGTGTTCTGCACCAATAAGTACAATGCGCTTATAAGAGCACTCGCCTGCGGTATCGTCTATATGCAGAAGAGCGACGGAAGCTTCATTCACACGCTGAACCGGAGTACATTCGGAATCGCAGAGGATTACGTCATCATCTACTATGACGGTGAAGCCGCATACGGACTTGCAAAAGCATACGGCGTGCTGGGAGATGCGCGGTTCCTTAAAAGCGCGAAGAAGGCTGCCGATTACTTCATAAAGAACCACTATGAAGCGGAGCACAGCCACTGGATCTCCTACACGTTCAATGAGCTTACCAAGTACGCGCCGGAGGAGAAGTATTTCGAGTTCGGTCTGCGCAACGTCAACGAGGACGATTTCAGCAGTACCGTGCATAATACCCGCGCCGGCATCAATTCCGCGTCGGAAACGGTGAACGCGGCATTCGAGATGTACGACAGGCTGATATCGGGCAGGAAGAAATGCGCGTATCTCGATGAGTTCAACGCAAAACAGCTTCTGCGTGCAGTCATAAGGCGCGCGGAATACGGGCTGAACTACTTCATGTTCCCGGAGTACGCGATGTATATGAAAGCACCGGAGACTGTGGTTTACGGATTCGCAGTGCGCGAGGACGACTTCCGCACAAGGATAGATGATACCCAGCATTTCATGGACGGGTATTATATGTTCTGGAAGAATTACGATATCATAGAGCAATATAAAGAGATACTGCTCTGAAATAAAGGCTGAAAGCTAAAACCAAAATGCAAAAAGGAAAACAGAAAACGGAGGAACATTACTTATGTCAGGACATTCCAAATGGAGCACGATCAAGAGAAAAAAGGGCGAGAAGGACGGCGCAAGAGCAAAGGTATTCACGAAGATAAGCCGTGAGATCATCGTTGCGGTACGCGAGGGAGGCGGTGACCCGTCAAGCAACTCGAAGCTTGCACAGCTCGTTCAGAAAGCAAAGTCCAACAATATTCCGAATGACAACATAGACCGCCTTATCAAGAAGGCGAGCGGTGACGGCGAAAAGACGAACTACGAAGAGTGCGTTTATGAGGGATACGGACCCAACGGTGTAGCTGTAATTGTGGAATGCCTTACCGACAACAGGAACCGCACCGCGGGTGAAGTGCGCCATTACTTCGATAAGTTCGGCGGTAACCTCGGCACTTCCGGCTGTGTATCGTTCATGTTCTCGACAAAGGGCATTGTAGTGCTCGACAACGAGGACGAGGATATAGATGAGGATAAGGCGATGGAAGATATACTCGAAGCCGGCGGTGATGATTTCACTTTCGAGGACGGCTGTGTCGAGATAACCACAGACCCGAATACCGTGACCGAAGTGGGCAAGGCTCTCGAAGACAAGGGCTATAAGGTGCTTTCCGCCGAGCCCGCAAAGATACCGTCCACTTACACAACTCTCACCGATGAAGACCATATCAAGAAAATGGGTCTGCTCCTCGATGCACTCGATGATAACGACGACGTTCAGAACGTTTGGCATAACTGGGAAGAAGCGGAGAGCTGAGAGACTTAAGAGATTTTGGAGAGGGGGCGCCGCCGCTGAACGATGCAGCTTCAAGATCTTTTGAAACGCAGTCGTTGTTATTTACATCTGCTGCCGAAATGTAGTATATCTGGGTATTGAAGAAGAATGGTGTGGTTCTGTCGGTGACATTTCCGGAGTAAAGTATCTGCTGTGCATTACCTATATCTATGCTGATATCTGAAATCGGCTCTGCCGCAGCTTGACTGCCGGAAGCGTTACGAACAGCTTTCGAACGGCGGAGAGAGTCTGTTTTACCACGTTGGAGTTTTTTGTTCAACGCTAAAGCTCTATTGAACCCCCGGCACAGCCGGGGGTTTTCCGATTACAACAAGGCTCTGAACCGCTTTCAACGCGATTCAGAGCTTTTACATTTTTCGTGAATAAAATTCATTACCCTTTTTTGCATACCAGTGTTACGCGCATATCGCCGCCGCTTATTTCTGCGTACACATCACCGTTCATCTTTGCCATAAGACTGCGGCAGATAGACAGACCGAGACCGCTGCCTTTCTGCGTACCAACGTTGGAACCGCGCCAGAAGCTGTCGAATATATGGGCAAGCTCATTCTCCGGCAGTGTACAGCCGCTGTTCGTCACACTTATAAGACGGCAGTCCTCCTCGTCCGAAAAGCCGATACGGATATAGTGACCGTCACCGTATTTTATCGCGTTCTCGATGACGTTCTGCAATACTTCCGCAAGCCTGTCGGGATCGCCGCTTAAAATGCAGTCGGAGCAGTTATCCACAGTAAATTCCGTTCCCGACAGCTTCTCCGCGTAATATGTCTTTATCCTGTCTATGACCGAGGAAACATAAAACTCGCCGTTCTTCACGTCGAACCGGATAATATCCTCGCTGTTCGCGTGCATTATTTCGTTCACCAACTTTTCAACATCGTCGGCATTTTTCGCGATCAGACCGGCTGTTTCGCGCTGCTTTTCGGTTTCGGGATACAGCCCTCGTTCGAGAGCCTTTGCGGACAGCTTTATCGCGGAGAGCGGCGTCTTTATGTCGTGGGACAGCGACATAAGCATAGTTTTCTTTTCCTTTTGCAGCTCCAGCTCCGACTTCTTCGACTGTTCAAGCTGCTCGCGGAGCATATCGAGTCCCCATATAAACCTGCCGAAATACCGGCTCCTGCTTTCTTTCAGCGGTACGGCAAGTCCGCCTTTCGCCAGCTCATAGGGCAGTTCGCTTATTCTGCTGAACGGCTTTATCACCGTCTGTCGCAGCCATAGCAGCAGACCGAGAACGAACACTGCAAAAAACGCAGCAGTCACATTCAGAGAGAGCCTGCTGTCGGAGCTCGGATCTTCGGAGTATTCTATCCTGTACAGCTTTCCGTTTATCTCGCGGATAACATACTCGTTGGGCGAATCGTAAAAGCTGTTATCGCCGGTCTGCGGATATATCCCGGTTATAGTTTCGTACAGCGCCGGATCAGGCATTTCCCCGGTATCCGTCATGACACGCACAATACGGTTGATCTCGATAGTGTGCAGCCGGACATCGCTGTCCTTGTTTTCGGGAATGGCGTTGATGATGACAAATACCGCTGTTATCATCACCGCCGCAAGAACGATGAGCCTGTCAAATCTTTTCATTTCAGCCCTCCCAGCGGTAGCCCTTTCCCCATACTGTGATTATATGGACAGGATTTTTCGGATCGTTCTCTATTTTTTCGCGCAGCCATTTTATATGCACGGTAAGCGTCTGCTGTTCGGACTCGCTGTCCATTCCCCATACTGCGTTGAACAGGCGGTCTTTGGTGAGCGTCTGTCCCTTGTTCTCGATCAGAATCTTCAGCAGCTCGAATTCCTTTGAGGTCATATCCAGCGTTTTACCATTCCTGATGACTTTTCCTGATGCAAGATCAAGGGTTATATCCCCGTCAGTCAGCTTGTCCTCCGCGAACCTGCGTTTAAAGATGCCCTTTATCTTTGCAAGCAGAATGTCAATGTCATAAGGCTTTTCGAGGTAGTCGTCCGCACCGAGGATAAGCCCGTTCAGCTTGTCCTCCTTGCTTACTCTTGCAGTGAGAATTATTATCGGGGTATTGCCGCTTTTGCGGATAGCCTCACAAACTGCAAAACCGTCCATTCCCGGCAGGTTTATATCAAGCAGAACAAGCCTTGCCCCGTACTTTTCATACAGAGACAAGGCTTTCTCACCGTTTTCCGCAGTGCTGACGGTGTACCCGTCGGCACGCAGAAAATCGGTAAGGAGCTGCTGCAATTCTTTGTTGTCTTCGACTATAAGTATATCCACGTCACCAACCCATTTCCATAAGCCAGTTGTTAAGTCCGCGTTCGCGGTCTCGAAGCGTATCTTCTTTCTTTAAATTATACTCTCCTTTTATGTTCCCGTCAACTATAAACAACACTCTTGTGCATTTTGCGGCAACTTTCGAGTCGTGGGTGACGAGCATTATCGTGGTGCCGTCCTCATTGAGCTTTGCAAGCTCTTCCATTACTTCTTCGGAGGAACTGCGGTTGAGCGCTCCGGTAGGCTCATCGGCAAATATCATCTTCGGTGAGTTTATCATGCTCCGGCAGATGCAGGCGCGCTGTAACTGCCCGCCGGATACTTCGTTTATGTCGTTATCCGCGATATCCTGTATTCCAAGCTTCCGCAGAAGATCACGCCCGCGCTGTGCGGTCTCGGAGCGCTTCTCTTTTCGCTTGTCGCTCTTGCAGGCGGGAAGTATCACGTTATCGAGTACGGTCAGATTTTTCAGCATATACATCTGCTGGAATATAAAACCCATATCATCAAGGCGCAGCTTCGCAAGCTCGTCATCTTTCAGCGCGGATATATCGCTGCCGCAGAATTTCACTGTTCCCGCAGTCATTCTGTCCATTCCCGATACGGTATAGAGCAGCGTTGATTTTCCGGAGCCGGACGGTCCCATTACCGCCACCATTTCTCCCTCCTCGACAGTGAAATCCACATTCCGCAGAACGTTGTTCTGGCGCTTGTTCACTATGTAGGTCTTGCAGAGGTCTTTAACTTCAAGTATCTTTTCCATTTCTTTCTCCTTATTCTATATCAGCAGTGTCTGACGATCTTATGGTTTTCGTGTAAAGCGATGTGATGAATGCCGCGAGTATCGTTATAGCGACAATAACGAGCGGGTAAATACCGAATATCTCCAAAGGTCTTATCTCATAACCGACGCCGTTTACCGCGCCCATTATCCCCATTATCGGGTCAATGGCGAGCTTGGTTAGCGGTATGCAGAGCGCAGCCGAGATAACCGAGGATATCAGTGCGACTATCGCAAACCGTGCTGTGTGATGAGATATGACCGCGCCGCTGCCAAATCCCACAGCCTTCATTAGCGCTATCTCCGCTTTCTCACGGGAGATGAACGAGCGCTCCATAAGCACGGCGATAAGTACAACGATGATAAGCGTTATTATCAGAACCATGTTCTTGACCGCCGCAATAGTATCTGCCGCTCCGGTGCAGTCGTTGACAAATTCCGCCGCATTGAACACATCATCGGTGTCGTATATCTCCTTGATCTTTTCTTTTCGGCGTTCGATCTCCGCTTCATCGGGATCATCATCGAAATCTATCTGGAACGAATATACGTTTGAAAGCGACAGTCCGTTCGTATCAAAGCTCTCGTGCAGCCGCCCTATTTTTCCGAGCTGTCCGAAACTCTGGAAAAGGGCGGTTATGATGCATTTTCTGTCCTCACCGTCCACTGTCAGGGTCACGGTATCGCCTATCTTTGCGCCGAACTGCTCAGCGACAGGCTGGGAAAGCGCTATCTCGTCCGCATATACCGGAGCAGTGCCTTTCTCATAGACATAATCGTCCGCCCTTGTCTGCGGGCATATCTGGAACACAACGCTTGACCGCTGATCTCCGAAAGTCATAGGAACGTTATACATTCTCTCTACATGTGTCTTTCCGGGCATATCGTTGTCCGCAAGAGTTTTTTCAATTCTTCCGAGGGTATCCTTTATTTTCGCGTCGGTGGTGTAGGGGTCTCCCATAGCTTCCATTGCATCATTTGTGAGGGTTATGTACAAGTCGCTCTTCGTAGTACCGAGAAGGAACAGGAGCTTGTCGCTGTTCAGCGTGTTCGCCGTGTTTGCGAGTATCATCACGAGCATTGTCAGGATAGCGAACACGGCGGTGATCGTGCCGTATTGCTTCGGGCTGCTGATGATGTCATTGAGTGCGAGGAACTGTACCGCTCCGAATCGGCTCTTTCCGAGGTGCATTATGCTCTTCTTGCGGAAGCGTTCGCCTGTCTGACCGTTTCTTACTGCGTCAATAGGTGACAGCTTCTTTATCTTTCGTGTGCTGCTCCAGCAGAACAGGACTATGATACCTACCACGACAGCACAGCAGAGAAGTGCGACAAGCACCGAGTTCTCCGTTCCGAGCACCATTGTTTCGGAAACGCTTGCAAGCAGCATATCGCCGAAGGGCAGACTGCATATAAATCCTATCAGCGCACCGACTATGGCGATGCCGAGGTATTTCACAAGATAAAGTCCGCGAATTGAGCTGTTTTTTATGCCGATAGCCTTCATTACGCCTATCTCGCGGAATTCCTCCTCCAGAGTGAAGCCTATGGTGAATTTCAGCACCACAAAAGCCACAAGTATCAGACAAACGCTTACTATCAGCAGAAGAGCCGCTACTATCATCGACATGACATAGGTCAGACGCATCGTATCTTTGCTTCCGCTGAAAAGACCGCCTCCGATATCCGAGAGAGCATTTTCGGTGGCTCTGATGTCCGAAGAGTCTATGTAGTATATGCTGCCCTCGCTCATTTTTGCACGCTCATCGGCGGCTATGGCTTCAAAATCAGCCTTGTTCAGGATAAAGCGCGAGTTGCCCATGAACTCCGAGCCGAGAAAGGCGTCCTTGGCATAACCCGCATATTCAAATTCACGCTCGATACCGCCGACCTTTACCGTAAACCTGTCGCCTTCGGCGATACCGCTTACAGCCGGGACTTTTCCGGAAATATATGCCTTGCCCGGCTCAACCTCTTTTATGATCTCGTTGTTTTTGTCAAAATAATCAAGCTTGGCATTTTCAACAGGCATTAAAAACATGGCTCTGTTATAATCAGCAAGCGGTTCACCGTTACGGGTGAAATTTGTTCTGTCGGCAAATATCGAACGTTCTCTTCTGAAGCCGGTCACCGAAGGCACGCTGTTAAGAAGCTCTTCCATGCCTTTGTTGCTGCTGTCGAGCGTGATGATGAAGTAATCGCTCATTCCCGCCTTGTCGTAAAAATAGTCTATGCCCGTTGATACCGCGATGATGTTGTTGACACTGCTTGCCGCGAACATCGCCGAGAGTATCACAAAAAGCAGTACTATCACGTTCATCGTTTTCTTGCGTTTCAGGTCTTTTTTCAGTATATTCAGATACATCGTGTTGCCTTTCTTATTTGTCCTCGTCGTTGCCGCCGAAGGGGTGCAGCAGCTTGTTCCTGATGTTCGACGCGATAAGCTCCGATGCCGTGTCCGATATCTGCTTTGCAGTTTCATCGTCTGTGCCGAGTTTTTCCTTTATCTCCGCAACAACAGCGAGCTTGCTGTTCCTGCCGACTATGTGGTGAGCTTCTATTATTTCGTCCACCTGCGCTGCCTGTTCTTCCGTGATGTTAATTCTGTCCGCGAGCTGCATTATAAATCCTGTCTTATTCATCTCAAATACCTCCGGTTATGTTTTCCTGACCTTGTGATTACATTATAGCATAAAATTATTAAATAATCATTAAATTTTATAATAAAGCTTAAACAGCAATAAAAGTCCGTGAATAAAACTCACGGACTTTTTGCGCTGTTCACACAAACCGGTCAGAACCATTATAATTTATCGTCTCAATTAACAGCAACAGAGGTAATATACTCCATATCCGAGTATATCACGCAAAACCTTTGCTTCGATGCCTTTGCCGTCAAATGTGCGGACACTGCGGCGGTTCCTGATCAATTCACTGTAATTCACGGCTTTACTGACCTCCCTGCTTTACTGCAATTCACGCTCTATTGCGCTTTCGATCTTATCCGGGGTCTGTGACGGCTCAAAACGCTCCTTGACTTCGCCGTCCGCTCCTATCAGGAATTTGGTGAAATTCCACTTTATGCGTCCCTCTTTCCGGCTTTTCAGAAAGGTGTACAAAGGCGCCTCGTCGGCTCCGTTCACCTTTATTTTCGCAAACCGCGGGAACTTCGTATCGTATTTCAGCTTACAGAAGCTGTCTATCTTCTCATCGCTTCCGGGTGCCTGAAACGCGAACTGGTTGCACGGGAAATCAAGCATTGTTGATTTCCCGACGTAAGTGCGAAGCAATTAAAAGTCTTTTTGTTTTCTTAGGTGCCGCCTCAACTTACGTCGGGATTATCCTGTATCAATGTCTCCAATGTGGAGTACAGCGTGTTATTGTCTATCGGCTTGGTCAGATGTGCATTCATACCTGCCTGCAGACTTCTCTGAACATCTTCATCAAAGGCGTTTGCGGTCAGGGCAATTATCGGCACAGTCTTAGCGTCCGGTCTTTCGAGCTTTCTTATTTCTGCCGTTGCTTGCAATCCGTCCATTTCCGGCATTCTCACGTCCATAAGGATAGCATCGTAGTACCCGACTTCGCTTGCGGCAAACTTATCAAGTATGAGTCTGCCGTTTACTTCGTGATCCACGATCATCTCACGCTTTTTGAGCACCATTTTCATTATCTCGGCATTTATCTGTACGTCCTCGGCGAGCAGGATATGATTGCCTCTGAGGTCGGCTTTATGCTGCTCCCTGATCTCGGCTATGTGCTTCTTTTTGCTTGCTGCGCGGAACTCATCAAGCACATTGTTTGCAAAGAGCGGTTTTGCGATAAAGCTGTCAACGCCTGCTTTTGCCGCTTCGTCGATCACATCGTCCCACTTATAAGCCGTAATGATAATAATAGCAGACTCATGACCGACTATCTCACGCAGCTTCTGTGTGGTCTCAACGCCGTCCATTTCCGGCATTTTGAGATCAACAAGAATAAGGTCGTAAAGCTCGTGCCTTGCGTGATGAACGCGAACAGCTTCTATTGCCTCCGCACCCGAAAGAACGGTCTCGCAGGACATACCCGTCTTTTCAAGCACCAGCTTAGCGTGTTCGCAGGCTATGGGATCATCGTCAATAATGAGGACTTTCATATCATACGGCTGTATCTCCGCCCCCTCTGTTTCGTCTGCCTTGTGAGCCGAGTCAATAAGCGTCACGGTGACAGTAAAGGTCGTACCTTTGCCTTTTTCGCTCTCAACCTCGATATTACCGTTCATCATCTCAACGATATTCTTTGTTATCGCCATACCAAGTCCGGAGCTGCCGTATTTGTTGGTAGCGGAGCTGTCCTCCTGGCTGAATGTGTCAAAGATATGCGGGAGATACTCCTTGCTCATGCCTATGCCCGTATCGGCTATAATGAAGCGGAGTGTGGACTTTCCGCCGAATTTCGCGGTGCGCTGAACAGACAGCTCGACGCTGCCGCCCTCGGGAGTGAACTTGACAGCGTTTCCGAGAATATTTATGAGGACCTGACGCAGCTTGGTATTGTCGCCGATGTAGTAATCGTCTATCTCACTGTTTATGCGGCAGTTGTAGATCTGCTTGTTTTCGGCGCACTGAGCGCTGAAAATGGTGTTTATCTGTTCGAGAAGCTTCGAGAACGAGAAATCCTCGTTTTTGAGTACCATTCTGCCGGACTCTATACGGCTCATATCGAGCATGTCGTTAATGAGACTTAGCAGGTGATTTGCCGAGCCGCCTATTTTTTCAAGGTACTCCCTTGTCTGTGCGGAAATACCGGGGTCGCTCAGCGCGATATTGTCAAGCCCTATGATAGCGTTCATAGGCGTGCGTATCTCGTGGCTCATACTCGACAGGAAGGCGGTCTTTGCCTTGCTTGCGTCTTCTGCGGCGGCAAGAGCGTCGCTCAGCGCCTGATTCTTTTCAAGGGACTCCCTCATCTCGCTGTCAATGTCGGTAAAGCCTACACCAATAGCGTGAACGATATGGTCGGCTCTGTCCTCTGCGTGGCGGACACCCGCCATTCGCAGCATCTCATAGCTTTCCTTGCCATTGTGAACGGTCAGATAGCGGTATGACATAATAAGCTCAGTTTCAAGTCTCTTTCTGATGTTATCGGGGTTGATGAAATCAAGAAAACCTTCACGGTAGCTTTCCGCAACCCTCTCATTTGCATATCTTTCAAAGCCCTCGCTGAACTTGAACCTGTCGTTTACCTGCGGACCGTCCTCTTCGCTTACGGTGGAACGGTAGCACACACATTCGTCCGTGTCAAGGCTTACATAATAAACGCTCCTATAATCGGACGCAAGCGCAGTTATCATATGATCCTGCTGAGTACGCTGTTTTTCCTCCGCGAGCAGCTTGTCCTGCAAATCAAGGCGCTGTTCAAGCTCCTGCTGCTTTACGCGGTTTTCGGCAGCCGAGGTCTCTTTTTCCAGAGTAAGCTTCGCGTTCGCCTTATTCTGACGAAAAATGACAATAAACACAACAAACAGAACGACTGCTGTCAAGCCTGTTTGTATAAGGCTTCTCGCGATTATGCCATCGGACACGGAGCTTATCTTCTCGCTTATAACGCTTTCGCGGATAAGATATGTAAGCATCCAGTCAGTACCGGCGATCGGCTTGTACGAAAGGGTCTCTTTTATATCGTTGTATATGAAAGAAACAACATCACCTGTGCCGCCGGCGAAATCTTCTCTTACCTTTTCAGCCGAGCCGCCGTTCTCAAAATCGGCGTGCTCCAGAGCAGCGAGCAGATCATCTTCGCTTGCGAGACCGCCGAGTACCACGCTTGTAAGCGACACACCGTCTTTGGTGTAGATATTGCAGAAAGTAGTACCGTTGTTGTCGGACTGCAGAGATACGCCTTCAAGCATATTGTTGATATCTATCTCCATAAAGCAGACAACGAGCGTTTTATCCCCGAACGCAGGCTCGTTCACCGGAATAGCGATGATGACTTTCTTCTGATCTCCTTCCGGGTCTTTGAGAGTGATTGAAGGCTCCGAAAGCGAGGTGTGATCGAAGTTGTACAGGTCGATCTCGTTGAGAGTACCGAGAGATGTGTATATAAGCCCGTCCGTATCCACAAACGCGAACTTTTCGAGAGTATAGAGCTGCTTCATTCGCGCCTGATACGCCTGAAGATGCTCAATGTCGCTGAGGTCGTCTTCGGTAAGAAGTCCGACAGCGGTCTGGATATTTCTGAAATTGCGTTCAAGGGCAGAAGATACGACCTGTTCGCGTCTTCCCGCAAGTTCGTCGAGATAAAGCAGACTGACGGAATTGACGGCGTTTTCTGTGTCCTGGTTTGCCTGTTGTCCCGACCAAAATGTGCCGACTATCAGTATCGCCGCGATTATCAGGCTGCCGATTATCGTAACGGATATTGATTTTATACTGCTGTTTATATTCATAAAATGCCCCTCCGGTGCCATGCTTGCAAAAAGTAAGCTATTTGCGATATATTGCTCGCATACATATAGGTTATATATGATTATAACACAGTTTAAAAGTCTTGTCAATGTCATGTTTCGGGCATTTACAAAACAGTACATCTGTGATAACCAGATCAGCATAATATCCCGATATGAAAATTTTTCTGAACACTTGATCTCCCACGCAATCAGTTCACATTTCAAGCTCCCGGCAGCGATGAGAAGATATCGCTAACAATGAAATGGAGAAAAAACAAATGAGAAAGTATAAGCAGGTAAAGTTGAAAATCCCATAATAAAACGGTGCAGTCCCAAAGAACTGCACCATAGCCATTATTCAAGTAAAGTGTTTTGCAAGATCATTCGACTGTTAAGTTCTGATCATATACAGCACAGCCGTCGCCTCGTTTGTTATAAACAAGATCACGCGCTTTCTGCGGGAGCGATGCCCCGTCAAGAGTAAAGATCGTACCATCGGATTTTTCGCCGACATCGTACATATTCTCCAGTCCTTCGGTTGTCACCTTTATGCCTGACATATTCACAACACAGCCGTCACAAAGCTTGTTCACGATCATCGAGAACGCTTTGGCGGTAAGCTCGGAATTGTGAAGATCAAGCACAGCTCCGTTGATTGAACCGCCGATATTATAGAACTCCGTGCTGTACGACGGGTTTACCTTTATGCTGCCAAGCGATACGACCGCACCGTCACCGAAGTCTCTCAGCAGATCCGCGAACCGCTTTTCATCGTACTCCGTGTCGGCAACGGTGACAGCCTCTTCGGTCTCGGCTTTTTTGCTGCCCACACTTAAAGCTGATAAGCCTTTGACCGCATTCAGTACCATTTCGAGTCTGTTGCTGTTCCTGTCGTTTCCGCGGTTCTCGGTATCGAGCTGCTGTTCCCGCTCCCTGCGCCAGTCATCGTAGGTGAAGTCTTCGAGCTTCTCGAAAGCGAAATTATCGGGTGCGGCGAAAAATCTCGCGACCGAGTGCATAGCGACAAATCTGATCTCCCATTCATCGTGCTCGCCGGAATTGAACGGTATCTCGAACACCCGCAGCAGACCCGTTTTATCTCTCTTGCTGATTACAGGCTCATACTTGCTTTGCGCGATGTTGAACGTCATTCGGTCTTCCCAAGCGGCTTCCGGCGTATCATATCCGTCTTTTGCGTTAAGTATGACCTTTGACGTTTCGTCGAACGTATCACAGTGTCCGCCGGTCATTGCAAAACGAAATATGTAATCGGTATTCTTTTCGAGCTTTTTCCCGGACACTATCTGCGTCCAGTCCCAGCTCCAGTTACCGATCTCCCACATCTCGAAGCTGCCGAGCGAGGTAGTCTGATATGAACGCTCGCCGACATTGTCTGTGCACGTCTCATCAAGTCTGAATTCTCTTGCGTTGAAATTTATAACTTTACTCATTTTAAGTTCCTCCGTAGTATCAACTGCGGTCGGAGCGCGAGTAAATTTCAGACGAATCGTTTGGTCGTCGGCATACTCCGCCCGACCGTTCTTAACAAGCCCCTTTGCCCTTTTCGGGTAGGTGCTTCCTATCAATTTTCCGTCTGCGTCCGTTACAATGATGTTTTTTTCTATGGGTGTCTCCCCCTTGCAGCGTTTGCATATTCTGTTTGTGATCTCTGTTTTATTCTATGGGTGCCGTCCCCGAGCTTTAAAGCTTATCACAATGATATTATAGCATGTTTTATCGTTAATGTCAACACAAGACATTAACACTCTGGGTTTATAATCGTAGCCGAGATTTATCAATGTAAGCACGAGGAGAACATCAAAATCGGACAAGCCAAGATATATACGGCTTGCCGGTAACGACAGGATGTCGTTAAGAAGGTTTCCAAAGCGCCGCAAGGAGGCGGCGAATTAAAGAAACCTTCCAAAGGAAATGGAGGTTTAATTGAGAAACATAGTACAAACCTAAGCCGCCGCTTGTTTGTTGAGAAAGGAGAAAAGATGACAAACAAGATAACGGCACTTTATTGCAGACTCTCGCAGGACGATATGCTTGCAGGAGAAAGTAACAGCATAACAAATCAGAAAGATATTCTTTCAAAGTTTGCAAAGGAAAACGGCTTTCTGAACCCACAGGTTTATGTCGATGACGGGTACAGTGGCACGAGCTTCGACCGTCCGGATTTCCAGCGAATGAAATCGGATATAGAAAACGGCAAGGTTTCAACTGTCATAGTCAAGGACTTGTCCCGCCTCGGACGTGAATACTTGCAGACGGGGTACTACACGGAAATGTTCTTTCCGGAGCATGACGTTCGTTTCATCGCTATTCATGATAATGTGGATTCTCAACACGGTTATAATGACTTCGCGCCGTTCAAAAACCTGCTGACAATGTTCTCGGCAAGATCGATGACGAGCGGTTTACGCAGATGTCGGCGGATTACACAGACGAGCAGAAGAAGCTGAAAGCGGAAGTCGTGAAGCTCCGTGAGCTTATCAAAGCCAAAGAGCAGAAAAGTAACGATATTTCCCGCTTTATGCAGATCATTCGCAGGCATGAGCACATTTCGAAGCTTACTCCGAAGCTTATGCACGAATTTGTGGAAAAGATCATCGTTCATGAAGCAGACAAGTCAAATGGCTACCGTGAGCAGGAAGTCGAGATATGTTTCCGCTTCAACGTTTATGTCGTCACGACGACCGTTGACAGCAGAGATTACAACAAAAAGGCAGCGTGAGAAACCGCGCTGCCAAAGGAAATACGGAAAGTTCTTTATGGGCGTGGAACCCCTCCAACCCCCCGCCAACCCCCTCTAAACAAGGGTGCTGGACACCCTAAATAAATGCAGTATTTCAGAGCGTACAGCTATGGGCGGCTGCCGACTGAAACGCAGTGGGGTTGGCGAAGACTCCATTCAGAAAATAACAAGAAAACAGCTTGTAGAGACAATCACTGCAAGCTGTTTTTGTATTCAGATGAATATAACTAACCGA
>JAFVBZ010000068.1 GCA_017479645.1 Ruminiclostridium sp.
CCCTGCTACGGCATCTACATCTGCGGCAAGGTATTCAAGTGGATCAAGAAGATGGGCGGTCTCGAGGCTATGAAGGCTCACAACGAGAAGAAGGCTAAGATCCTCTATGACTTCCTCGATCAGAGCAAGCTCTTCAAGGGTACTGTAAGAAAAGAAGACCGTTCGCTTATGAACGTTCCTTTTGTTACAGGCAACGCTGACCTCGACGCGAAGTTTGTAAAGGAAGCAAAGGCTGCCGGATTCGAGAACCTCAAGGGTCACAGAACCGTTGGCGGTATGAGAGCTTCTATCTACAACGCTATGCCTATCGAGGGCGTGGAAAAGCTCGTTGAGTTTATGAAGAAGTTTGAAGCTGAAAACGCATAAGAAACAATGATACCAACGGGCGGCAAGATGCTTCTTCGCTGCCCGTTTCATCAATAAGAAAGAGGTAATCACAATGTACAATATCCTTACTTTAAATAAGATAGCTTCTTGCGGTACAGACCTTCTCCCGAAGGACAATTACGCTATCAGCGACAGTGAAGCAAATCCCGATGCAGTTGTAGTACGTTCCGCTTCCATGCATGAAATGGAGCTCGGTTCCAATCTTCTTGCGATAGCAAGAGCAGGTGCCGGCGTGAACAATATCCCGATCGACAAGTGCTCCGAACAAGGTATCGCAGTATTCAATACTCCCGGTGCCAATGCAAACGCAGTTAAAGAGCTTGTTATCGCAGGACTTCTCCTTTCGAGCAGAAAGATCGTTCCCTCTACCGAGTGGATCAAGACGCTCAAGGGCAAGGGCGACGAAGTCGGAAAGCTCGTTGAAAAAGGCAAGAGCCAGTTTGTAGGTCCCGAGATCTCCGGTAAGAAGCTGGGTGTTATCGGACTCGGAGCTATCGGTGCTCTTGTTGCTAATGCTGCCCTCGCTCTCGGTATGGAAGTTTACGGTGCAGATCCGTTCCTTTCAGATGCCGCAAAGAAGAGACTCTCCCCCGATGTCAGGATCGTTGCGGGAAATGACGATATCTACAAGACCTGCGACTATATCTCCATTCACGCACCTGCAACTCCCGAAACAAAGGGTATGATAAATGCCGACAACATCGCAAAGATGAAGGACGGAGTAAGGATCCTCAACTTCGCGCGTGCCGATCTCGTTGACAGCAAGGCTATCATCGATGCTCTTGCAAGCGGTAAAATGGCTGCTTACGCTACAGACTTCGCTACCGATGATCTTCTCTGCGTTGAGAATGTTATCGCCATCCCCCATCTCGGAGCTTCTACACCCGAGAGCGAGGACAACTGCGCTGTTATGGCGTGCAACGAAGTCAAGAACTACCTCGAAAAGGGCGATGTTCTTAACAGCGTAAATCTGCCTAATGTTGCAATAGAAAAGACCGGCGATGCAAAGATCTGCGTTATAAGCAAGGCTGCTGACGGTATTGCTGACAAGATATCTGCTGCCGCAGGAATTACTGTTGCAAACTGCGCAAGCGGCACAAAGAAGGATATGGCATACACCGTCCTCGATGTCAAGGGCGATGCTGATGCTGCCAGGGCTAAGATCGAAGCAGTTGACGGCGTTATTAAGGTAAGAGTTATCAAGTAAATCCGATCAAAACGTCCCCTCTTTGAAAAAAGAGGGGATTTTTTTGTAAATATGTCAATATTACAGGAAAAAATCTGTCTTATTATATAGAGAGCAAAATACGACGGAAAGGAAAAACGAAATGAATGACAATGAAATAATAGCCCTCTACTGGTCAAGAGACGAACGCGCTATCTCCGAGACCGACATAAAATACGGCAGATTCTGCAGATCAATTGCAGTCAATATTCTTACTGTCCGTGAAGATGCCGAGGAATGCGTAAATGACACATACCACAAGGCTTGGACTGTGATCCCGCCGCAGCGCCCGGAACAGTTCCGCGCATGGCTCGGTAGAGTAGTCCGGAATATCTCTCTCAATCTGTGGAACAGGAATCATGCACAGAAACGCAATCAAGGCATGGAAACTCTTATGAGTGAGCTTGAAGAATGTGTTCCCTCCCCTGTTTCGGTAGATAACGAGATCGATGACATTGAACTCGGTCATCTGATAAGCAAGTGGCTCCGTTCAATTCCGGATGAGGAAAGAATGTTCTTTATCATAAGATATTGGAACGGCGTCCCGTTGAAAGAGATTGCGGAAAAATACGGTATCGGCGCAGATAAGCTGGCTCAGAAGATGCTAAGGCTCCGAAAAAGCCTCAGATCCGCACTGGAAAAGGAGGGGATATCATTATGAGCAAGGAAACGGAAAAGCTTTTTAACGGTATCACCAACATTGACGATGACCTTATTGAAGCTTCACAGCAGCAATACGAACAAAGAAAAAGACCTATGCGTTTTATGCCTTGGATCGCAGGAGCGGCAGCCGTATGTGTGTGTGCCGCAGCCGCAGGTGTATTTCTGATTAACTCCGGAGCTCCGAAAGTCGGTACAGATACCGGTAATACATCTGACATCTCAACATCTGCAACAGAAGAAGCTTTGCAGCAGACAATACCCTCTTCTGAATTCACATATTCCCCGCTGACTGTCACAGAAGAATCGGTTACGACAGCACCGCCGGAAACCGAAACTTCAGAATCACCGGAAGTCACAACAGAAACGATACCGGAACCCGATACAGTGATAACAGAGATCACACAGTACACCGAGACTGCTGTAATATCTTCCGACCCGGTTACAGAAACCTCACCGGATCCTACGGAAATATCATCAGCTGAAAGCACAGAAACCGTACCGCCGGAAACTGTTGTAACAACAAGCGAAACGACAATTGTAACCGAAAGGAAGGTACCGCAGACGTCTGTCAATGATCTTACATACCTTTCTGCCCCGGACGATGCGGCATCAGTTCTCGCAGAACCGGTCTATCCATATTTCCCGCCTTATCCGGACGAATCGGTTTATACCGATTATGACAAGTTTGAAGAAGTATATGATGCATGGTCCAAAGCGAAAAATGAGCTTCACAACCAGCACGCCGGATATAAGAAAGGGACGGAACCGTTTTTCAGAAACAGTATCCGTACATTTCTCGGTGAAGCTTCTGACAAAAACAAAGTATATTCTCCGCTCAGCCTGTTTATGGCACTCGGAATGTCAGCGGAGATAAGCGGAGGCTATACAAGACAGCAGTTCCTCGATGTTCTCGGACAGGAAAGCATAGAAGACCTGCGCGCCCACGCAAAGGCAATATGGCAGGCAAACTATTCCGATGACGGTGCGGCAAAGTGCATACTCGCAAGTTCCGTATGGCTAAACAGCGGGATCTCTTATGCACAGGAGACTGTTGACAACATCTCGGACTTCTACTATTCATCGGTCTTTTCTGGCGTTCCTGGTACCGAGGAATACGACAAACTATTGCAAGACTGGCTCAATTCACAAACTGACGGAATGCTCGACGAATATGCTTCCGATGTAAAGCTTGATCCCACAACCGTTATTGCTCTCGCTTCTACAGTAAACTACAGCGGGAAATGGCGCGATTATTTCAACAAAGATAACACTAAAATGCGCTCATTCCGTACTCCGAACGGCTATATCGGCTGCGATTTCATGAATACAGAACGTGAAATGATGGTTTACGGCGGCAGCAAATTCACAGCCGTATCACTTGAACTCGAAGAGAACGGCTATATGCGGCTTATTCTTCCGGACGAGGGCTATACCACGGAAGATCTGATCAATGACGAGGAAACAATGTCTTTCTTGCTTAGAGACAGGCTCGATACGTTTGATAATAAGAAATATCTGACAGTTGCTCTATCTGTCCCCAAATTCGATGTTTCACAGCAGTTCGATCTTACCAAAGGAATGAAAGCCCTCGGCATAACCGATGCATTCGACGTTTCGGCTTCCGACTTTGAACCGCTGACCGATACAGCTATAGATATCTCAATCGGTTCGGCAACACAGGCTTCCCGCGTCACAATAGATGAGGACGGCTGTAAGGCTGCGTCGTTCACTCTTATTAGCTATGACGGCGATATCGGTTTAGAAGATCTTGACAGGATCGAGCTTGTATTTGACAAGCCGTTCATATTTGAGATAATGAGTGAAACAGGTCTTCCCCTGTTTGTCGGTATAGTCAACGATCCTACCGGATAAGAAAAACTCCCGTATCGAAAGATACGGGAGTTATTTTACTTCTTATTTCCTATAATTCCGCCGCCGAGAACGATATCCCCGTCGTAGAAAACAACACGCTGACCGGGAGTAATAGCTCGCTGCGGTTCGTCAAACTCGACATAGACCGTGCCGTCTTCCTTCGGATAGACAGTACACGGCTGTTCATTCATGCGGTAACGTGTCTTTGCCTTGCACTTAAACGGCTTATCCGGGGATTCAAAAGCTATCCAGTTCATATCGAATGCAGTCAGGGTCTTGCTTAACAACTCTTCTGCGCTGCCGACAACAAGAGTGTTCCTTTCCATATCTTTTCCGATAACGTACATCGGAGTCCCGAACGCTATACCAAGCCCCTTGCGCTGCCCGATAGTATAGTTTATCAGACCGTTATGCCTGCCGTACACCTTACCGGAGCTGTCAGCAACATCTCCGGCAGGATATTCCCGTCCGGTTTCCCGCCTTATAAAACCGGAATAATCCCCGTCCGGAACAAAGCAGATATCCTGGCTGTCGGATTTGTGTGCATTGACAAGTCCGTTTTCCTCCGCAAATGCCCTCACCTCGGACTTCTTCATCTCCCCGAGCGGGAAAAGAATATGTGCAAGCTGTTCCTGTTTCAGATCATAAAGAACATAAGACTGGTCTTTTTCATTCAAGCCTGTATCGGATACAGCCTTTTTTAACAGCCAGCGTCCGCGTTCCTCGCTATATTCTATCCGTGCGTAATGCCCGGTTGAGATATAGTCGCAGTCAAGTGCCTGCGCACGTTTCAGAAGCGCTTCAAACTTTATGTAACGGTTGCAGTCTATGCATGGGTTTGGCGTCATTCCCTGTTCATAGCTTGTTATGAAACGGTCTATGACCTTTTCATGGAACAGGTCTTTCATATTGTAAACATAGTGCATTATATCAAACCGGGAAGCGACTTGTCTTGCATCATCAATATCCCGCAGCGAACAGCAGGTCTTCTGACCGTCACACTCAAATTCGCCGTCATGCAGTTTAAGTGTGACACCTATAACATCGTACCTTTCTTTTAGCATAACAAGTGCCGCGGAGCTGTCCACTCCGCCGCTCATCGCAACCATAACTTTCTGTCTCATATATGTCTGCTCCCGTTTTCCTCGTCTTTTTTCTTTATCTCCTCGGTAAGCACCTTCCGGAACGACTCTTCCGTATTTTCGGGCGGAGGTACAGGCTTGTCCTGATCATCGGTGCTGTGTTTTTTATGGTATTTGTCTATAAGAACAAGAACACAGTATATAAGCGCAAGTGTTCCTGCCGCAAGCAAAGCGGAGGAGATCACTCCGCCGAACCCTTCGGCTGCCGGTTTATCACCGAGTGACATAAGTATATAATTCATTCAGATCACCCATAACTAATTATTCTTTTATCATTTTACTATTTTCTTCCGGTAATGTCAATTAAAAAGTTGATTTTTTTTCGTTATTGTGATATAATAATATAATTGATATGAAAAACGGACAGGAAGATCTGAAAAATGGACATAACCGTAGTTTCTGACACCCACGGAGATTTTGAAACGCTTTATGAGATCGTAAGACGCAATGAAAGCTCTGATCTCTTTATTCACCTCGGCGACGGTGAGCATGAATTCTATGATGTCCAATCCGCTTTTTTCAGTAAAGCTTTCATTTTTATAAAAGGCAACAATGACTGGGGCGACTACCCGCAGAACCTTGTGACTGAACTCGGCGGAAAGAAATTTTACCTCTGCCACGGCCACAGATTCGATCGTTCCCGGCTGAAAGAGTTTCTTTCGGCAACGGCTGTTACAAACGGCTGTGATACAGCACTGTTCGGTCATACACATGTTCCGCTGAATGAAACGGTAAACGGCGTGCTCCTGTTCAACCCCGGAAGCGCCTCTTTACCCCGCGGCGGGAACCCGCCTACTTACGGAAAAATCAGTATTGACGCGAACGGAAATATCAACGCACGTCATATGATCATAGATTTCTGAAAACGAAAGGAAAGTGACAAATTGAACAATCTTTACAACCGACGCAAGATCGCCGACGAAGTCTATTTTACATCAGTGACCGACAAGAAATTCAAGGTCAACAAGATTATCATCACCTTTATCACAGGCCTCTCCGATAAAGTATCGGAAAATGCGATCATACCGAGAATGCTTGTGAAATGCAACGAAAATCTTGAAACCATGGCAAAGCTCAACCGGCGTCTGTCGGAGCTTTATTCTGCGGGACTCACATGGTCTGTGAACCCGTGGGGCGACTACCAGCTACTCCAGCTCGGCGCAAATGTTCTCGACAACAGGTATGCTCTTGAAAAGGAAGATCTGCTGCGTGAAACGCTTGACATTCTGCTCGACTGCCTGTTCAGACCGTATTTCGAGAATGGTCTGTTCCCGGAGAAAAGCTTTGAGATAGAAAAGCAAAATCAGAAAGACGACAACGACGCTGAAATAAACGACAAGACAAGGTACGCTTACATCAAAGCATACGAACAGGCATTCAAAGGCGAACCTGCTGCTATCCGGTGGGGCGGTACCAATGAACAGGTAGATGCAGTAAGCGACGCAGACGCGGTTCAAGCTTATAAGCGCATGATAAGCACCATGCGTGCCGAGATAATCTGTGTAGGTGAAAGCGATTTTACCGGAGTTGACAAGATCTTCGCAGAAGCTTTCTCAAAGATAGACAGACACCCCGAAAAGCTTTCTCCTGTCATCGTGAGCGCCCCCCAAACCGAGACTGCACGCATTACGGAAACACTTGATATAGAACAGAGCAAGCTTGTAATGTTCTTCAAATCCGCCGACGGATACCGCGAAAGATATCCCCTGTTCCTTATGCAGTGCTTATACGGCGGAACCGAGTCCTCAAAGCTGTTCAGCAATGTCCGCGAGAAGATGTCGCTCTGCTATTACTGCTATTCCCGTCTCGGGTATGAAAAAGGCTTTATAAGCGCAGAATGCGGCGTTGAAGAAAAGAACCTCGAAAAGACGGAAGCCGAGTGTCTTAACCAGCTGAGCGATATTGCAAACGGCAATTTCACCGATGAAGATATCGAAAAAGTAAGACTTTATATGATAAACAATATCCGTTCGTCAAGAGATACACTCTATGGTATCGCAAGCGTCTGCCTCAACGATATCCTGAGCCCGGAATGGGCAGCCTCTGTGGACGAGCATATCGCACGCCTCAATGCGGTTACCCGTGAACAGATTATTGAAGCCGCAAAGTCACTTCGGCTTGACACTGTATATATACTGAGATCGGATAAGGAGGGTTCCGCGGAATGAAAAAGAAAACTGTTTCGAGCATCCGTCTCGGTGAAAGCTATATAAGGATCAAGCATGACAGCGGGCTTAATATCTGCCTTTACCCGATGAGAGATTTCAGCACTGCTTTCGCTATTTTCGGAACAAGATACGGCTCGGTGGATACGACTTTCAAGACCGATGCCGATGATGACTTTATCACCGTTCCGGAGGGTATAGCGCATTATCTTGAACACAAGCTTTTCGAGGGCGAGGAATGCAACGCATTCGAGAATTTTGCCAAAACCGGTGCATACTCCAATGCCTTTACTTCATTTGATACCACAGCTTACCATTTCAGCTGTGCCGAACATTTCGGAGAAAACCTGCGCACTCTTCTCGATTTTGTACAGAATCCCTACTTTACAGATGAGAACGTCCGGAAAGAACAAGGTATAATCGCCCAAGAGATAAAGATATATCTTGATGATCCGGGCTGGAGGGTGTTCTTCAACGGACTCGGCGGCATATATCACAACAATCCCGTCCGGATAGACATAGCCGGAACCGTTGAGAGCATAGCGCAGATCAACAAGGAACTGCTTTACCGCTGCTACAACACATTCTACAATCTAAATAATATGACCCTTTCCATTGCCGGAAACTTTGACCCGGAGGAGGCACTGAAAATATGCGATGAGATGCTGAAAACATCAAAGAATATAGGGCTGCAGGCTATAGTTCCGGAAGAACCGTATGAGGTAAAGGAAAAGCGTGTTGTGCAGAAGCTTTACTGCGCACTTCCCCTCTTCCAGCTCGGATTCAAGATGCCGAATCTGTCCGGCAGGGAATGTGTGCGGAACTACTATATTCAGAATGTTATGCTTGATTCCGCACTCGGAAGCTTTTCGCCGTTCTACAGCAAATGGTACGATAACGGTCTGATAAATGACACCTTTTCGGCAGGCGTATTCAAGGGCAGAGGTTTCTTCCTTCCGATGATAAGCGGAGATTCCCGCGATCCGGATAAAGTTGCGGAGGAAGTCAAAAAAGAACTCACCCGTCTTAAAAAAGACGGCATACCGCGTGACGATTTTGAGGTAGTAAAGAAAATGACATACGGCGATCTCGTGGGCGGGTTCAATAATGTCGGTACTGTTGCAAAATATGCTATGAATGCCGATTTCAACGGCATCAGCGTTTATGAAAATCTTGATTACGCGGCAGATGTGACTTATGATGACATTATGACGGCTCTTGAGGCTCTCGATCTTGAGAACAGCAATCTTTCGATCATAGAGCCGTTGGACAGATAAATAACTGACAGCAAAAGAAAGGAATTCAGATGAACGACATTTATGAAAGACGAACGGAGTTTCCTAACCTGTTCTCCGGAGAGATAGACATAAACCGTGTCGCATTCGACTTATTCGGATTCAAGGTATTCTGGTATGCGATCATAATCGCGCTTGGGCTTATACTTGCAGTCGTTTACTGCACAAAGCGCGGAAAGAAGTTCGGACTTACAAGCGACGACATATTTGATGTCGCACTTTTCGGAGGACTTGCAGGATTTCTCGGTGCGAGAATATTCTATGTTATCTTCTGGAATATCAATCCGGAAAATGTGTACAAATACGATTTTATAACCACTTTCACAACTATCCATGACGGCGGACTTGCGATCTACGGCGGTATTATCTGCGGTTCTGTCGTGGGAATACTCACCACAAAGATCCGCAAGGCACCGATACTCCCTCTATGTGATATGGGAGGCTGCGGATTTCTTATCGGACAGGCGATAGGACGCTGGGGCAACTTTGTCAACCAGGAGGCTTACGGCGCTCCCACAGCGGGAAATCTCCCGTGGGGAATGACCGGAAATGTGATTAAGATAGACCCTATCGTAGAAGCGGCACAGGCTTCCCTACCCGCAGGAGAATATGCGCTTGTACACCCCTGCTTCCTTTATGAAAGCCTTTGGTGCGCATTGGGACTTGCGTTCATACACTTTGTTGTTGCAAAGCTTCAGACTTTCGACGGAGAGCAGTTCCTGTGGTATTTGATATGGTACGGAACCGGACGCGGATTTATCGAAGGTTTGCGCACAGACAGCCTTTATGTCGGAGGGACCGGAATCCGTGTATCACAGCTTATAGGTTTTTCCACTGCTCTGTTCTGTCTTGTTCTGCTTGTGTATTTTAAGATAAAGATCAAAAAAACACCGTCTTATGTACGCTGGAAAGACACGGCGGAATGCAAAGAGCGTATGGATAGATTCTATACCGATATGAAGAATGAAAAAGAAACTGAAAAGGCTATGAAAGCCTTTAAGAAAGCCGAAAAGGAGCATGTCAAAACGGCGGCTTCGAGTATTTTTGATGACAGCGATAAATAAGGAGGAACCACATAATGGCAAAGATCATCGACGGAAAAGCAGTATCACAGAAAATCAAGGAAGAAGTCCGCGCAGAGATAGAGCGCGACGGTCTTAAAGTCGGACTCGCAGTTGTTATAGTAGGTAACAATCAGGCAAGCCGTGTCTATGTCAACAATAAGAAAAAGGCTTGTGAAGCATGCGGTATTCAGTCATACGAATACGCGCTGCCGGAAGAGACAACAGAGAAAGAACTGCGTGATCTGGTAAGGACGCTGAACGATGACCCGAATGTAAACGGAATACTTGTACAGCTTCCGCTTCCGAAACATATCACCGAGAAGAAGATCATCAAGACGATATCTCCCAAAAAGGACGTTGACGCTTTCCACGCGGAGAATGTCGGTAGAATCGTTATCGGGAATTACGCTTTTCTTCCCTGCACTCCCGCAGGCGTTATGGAGCTTATCCACAGCACCGGCACGGATGTTGAGGGCAAGGAATGTGTAGTCATAGGACGATCAAATATCGTCGGCAAGCCTATGGCGATGCTCCTTCTGCATGAGAACGCTACGGTCACTATCTGTCATTCCCATACAAAGAATCTTGCGGAAGTATGCAGACGCGCGGACATTCTCGTAAGCGCTGTCGGAAAAGCCGATTTTGTTACAGCCGATATGGTCAAGGAAGGTGCAGTCGTTATTGACGTAGGTATGAACAGAAACGCAGAGAATAAACTCTGCGGAGATGTTAAATTCGACGAAGTAGAGCCGAAGGCTTCTTACATCACCCCTGTTCCCGGAGGCGTAGGACCTATGACTATCGCAATGCTGATGAAGAACACACTTATGGCTAAACGCTTACAGAGCAAATGAAAAACAGCGGCACACCGCTGATAAACGGCATTATTCTTGCCGCTGTCAGCATTTATCTGATATGGTATTTTTCGGCGCACGGATTGTGGAATCCGGCTACGGTAGTTGTTCTTATCGTGCTGCTCATGCTTGCTGCAGGTCAGGTCATAATCTGGTTTATGTTCTTCCGGGATATTAAAAATAAAAGAAGAAAAAAGTAAAAATAATATTGACAAGTATATACAAAAATGTTATAATTAGTTACTGGCATTTTGTCAGAATTATCCAATCGGAGGTATAACATCATGGAATTAAAGGGCTCAAAGACCGAAAAGAACCTGCTTACCGCATTTGCAGGTGAATCACAGGCACGCAACAAGTACACTTACTTTGCTTCCGTAGCAAAGAAGGAAGGATATGAGCAGATAGCTGCTATTTTTGAGGCTACCGCAAACAACGAAAAGGAGCACGCAAAGATCTGGTTCAAGGCTCTCGGTGAACTCGGCGATACAGCAAAGAACCTTGCTGCAGCAGCAGAAGGCGAGAACTATGAGTGGACCGATATGTACGCTCAGTTCGCTAAGGACGCTGAAGAAGAAGGTTTCACAAAGCTTGCCGCACAGTTCAGAATGGTAGGCGAGATCGAAAAGCACCACGAAGAGAGATACCGTGCACTTCTCAACAACATCGAAATGCAGAAGGTATTCGAGAAGAGCGAAGAGACAATGTGGGAATGCCGCAACTGCGGTCACCTCGTTATCGGCAAGAAGGCTCCCGGCGTATGTCCCGTATGCGGTCACCCCCAGAGCTTCTTCGAGGTAAGAAAAGAAAACTACTGATATCTTCGGTACATAATGAAAAAGGCTTTACCGTTTCCGGTAAAGCCTTTGTTTTATATTCCGTCCGCGAAGGTCTTTCCTTCCCTGACAAGTCTGAATGTAATGCTCTTAGGTTTGAGTCCGTTCTGCGCAAAATACAGTCTCACCGTTGTAAAACGAGAATAGAGCTGATTTGGACGCGTTATCGTTACATCTTTTCCGCCTGTTCCGTTGAATGTGAAATTGCCCCATGCGATACCGGTAAGGAACATTGTTACCGGTATCTGTGCGAGCTCACTGCTCTCCGAACTTGCGGTTATCGAAGTCTCGTAATCACCGAACTTGTCGATATCAAGAACGAATACAAAGTTTGAACCCTTTCGGGCTTCAAATCCTTCAAGCGGTATGGTAACTTCCCCGTCAAGCCGGAATACTTCGATATTCCCGGAATCCCCCTCCTGCTCTTCCGCCGGGCGGTTGATGATCTCAATTTCTTCTTCCTGTCCGAGAAGTCTGTCCATAGCACGGGTGTTCATCGCAAAAGTGCAGATGTTTGCTGCATTACGCTGCAATTCACCGCGTGTAAGTTTTCCGGCAGCAAGCATTTCCAGCGTATTATCCTTGTTATTCTCCGCGTCGGAGCAGACCATATAGGTATCATTCTGCGCTCTTGCCATAGCTGCAAAATCGGACTTATTCGGCTTCTCTCCGCGGCGGTTTATATTTGCCCACCAGTCGGTCATTGTAAGTCCGTCATAACCCCAGTCGTCACGCAGGAGCATTGTGTTCAGCTCGTAGTTGCCGGCTGTCCACACACCGTTCAGCGAACCGTATGTAGTCATTATTGTTTTGGCATTTCCTTTCTGAACAGCGATACGGAATCCTTCAAGATAGATCTCGCGCAGCGCTCTCTCCGATACGATCGAATCGAGGAAGTGACGGTTAAGTTCCTGATTGTTGGCACAGAAATGCTTGACGGTACCTGTGACACCGGCAGTCTGCAATCCCCGCAGTTCAGCAGCAGCCATTTCTCCGCAAAGATATGGGTCTTCCGAGAAATACTCGAAATTGCGCCCGTTCAGAGGGTGGCGATGTATGTTCATTCCCGGTCCCAGCAGGCAATCAACCTTGTTTGCCGCGATCTCAAGTCCCGCAAGTGAGAAAAGATTCTTAACAAGCTCGGTGTTGAATGTCGATGCAATAAGTGTGCCGTTCGGGAGACTGAACGCCTTTGTACCGCAGTCAAGTCTCATACCGGAAGGTCCGCCCGAAGTGCAGCAGCTCGGTATCCCGTATGCGATAAGTGACTTTGAAACACCGGCGAAGGCGGAAGTTGTTCCGGGAGTTACCTTAGGACTGCCCATTCCCTCTCCGCGTATTATGCATGCAAGATCTTCGTCCGAAAGCTGGGCGATAAACTCGTCCATTGTGTTCTTTCC
>JAFVBZ010000069.1 GCA_017479645.1 Ruminiclostridium sp.
CCTCGCCCTCGTTTATGGTGCAGACGAGATATGTGCAGGCTGTGACTGCGATCACGACTGCAAGTATCGCTCCAATATCGCTCAGTATCTCATATCTGCCGTCCATTACGGTCTTCATCAGAAAACCGCAGGTGTACTTGCTCACAACAAACTCGACAATGAATACGAGAAGCAGGAGCGACGGCACGAGCCAGCCTTCCCTGCCCTCTGCGGCAATTCCGTATGCCGTATCGGAAGGCTTCTTCATAAATCTGAATGAGTAGCACACATCGTATATGAAGCGGTTCTCCCGCAGACCGGAGAAGAATGCCCGCGGTTTGCCGAGGATATGTTTTTTCTTATCGAGTATCTTTATCGCCTTGATGACTGCAAACAGCAGAACAAGGACTATTATCACGGTTATGATGTTGTTCTTGAGCCAGACGTTGCGTATCTCCCAGTACGCGTCAGAGTAGCCGGAACGATCCTTTGCAAGTCTCGCGTAGCGCATCGCCTCGGTATAGTTCTCTTCCCGGAAGAAGCAGCGCCCCATTGCCTTGTTCGCGTAATCGAACATCGAGTTCATTTTAAGTATCTCGGTAAGCGGTGCTTTTGCTTCTGTATAGCGTCCCTTTGAGTAAAGGTACAGCGCGCTGTGCAGGAGATCAGTGAACTCGGTGGGCTGGTATATCTGTATCTGCGCCTTGTCGGAGTCGAGGACATATATCCTGTCCTGTGAGTCAAGGGCGATGCCGCTTACCATTGTGGAAAGACCCACACGCTGGGAACCGTCGTCCGGACCGACGAAAACGAAGATCATCTCGCCTTCGTTGTTGTATTCAAAGATGTAGCCCTGCTGATCCGCCACATATACGTTGTCATGAGTGCCTGCTGCGACTGCTGTAGGCGTATCGGCGTAGGTGCCGTCGGTGTTGTGGATCATATTGGTTCCCGCAATATTCAGACGTTTCAGCGTATCGTCCTTGTTGCCGCGGGTGACTGTATAGATAAGTCCCTTTTCGTCTATGGTAAGATTTGTAGGAGTGGCAGGGATATTGCTTACCATTTTCGCTCTCTGCTCATCGGTAAGTATCGCGCGGTAGATCACTGTCGTGAGATCCACAGCCGCGTAGTTTGTACCGAAGTAACCGAGGAATGTACCGCCTTCCGTGGGCGATATCTCGACGATACCGTTGGTGTTGGACTCACAGACAACGAACATTATGCCTGCGTCATTGACAACGATCTTTATCGGAAGGAACGATACCTCGTCACCGTAAAGCGGGCTGTCGGGCTTTGAGTATTCCTTTGCAAGCTCGCCGTCCGGGGAAAAGACGAAGATCTTCCCTGCGTCACGGTCGGCGACATATATATCGCCGTCATGGGTCACGAACACGCCTCTGGGGTTTTTCAGGATACCCTCGCCGACGATCCGGACAAGTTCGCCGTCCGCTGTACCCGCAACTATCCTCTTGTTGCCGGAATCCGCCACATATATGATACCGTCATCGGCTATGCATATATCGCTCGGGGAAGCAAGTGACTCATCTCCGAACTTGGTCACAGTTGAATGGGCAAGATACGCGGTCTGTGTCTGGCGGATCTGTCCGTAGCCGTTTATCGTGTATGTGACATAGGGGGTGTCGGCAAACGCGGAGACAGAAAGAGCTGCACATAAGATCACCGCTGTAAGCAAAGCCGCTGCAAGGCGTTTAAGCTTCTGCATATTCTTTCCCCCAATTCTTACTTGATGCCCGAGTTCGCCATAGTATTCATTACCTTGTTCTGAAGGATTATGAACAGTATAAGGTTAGGCAGGAACATTATAAGTGACGCGGCAGCCGCCATACCCTGTCCGGCGACGGTATTGTTCGCATTCACAAGAGTGTTCATATAAAACGTCAGCGTTTTCATACTGTCATCGCTGAAGAAGTAGCTCGACGTTTCCATATTTGTCCAGACCTGCTGGAAAACAAGTATCGCCGCCGTCGCAACAGCCGGTCTTATCATCGGCATTATGACCTTGAGATATATGTCAAGATCCGTCGCGCCGTCCATATATGCCGCTTCAAGAAGCGAATCCGGCACCTGCTCCACGAACTGCTTAACGAGAAACAGCGCCACCGGCATTGCCACAAGCGGAAGTATGTGCGCAAGCAGGTTGTCGATCAGACCGAGCTTACAGATAACAAGATATCTCGGTATAAGCACAGCCGTGCTCACAAACATGATCGCTACCTGGTTTATCCTTGTCAGCATACTGCGTCCCTTGAACTTTATCTTCGCAAGGGCGAACGCGGACATCGTTGTAAGGAGCAGCGCAAGTCCCACGGTTATCACCGTGACCACAAGGCTGTTGAAAAGGTAACGGCTCAGCGGTATGCCGCTGCTGTCCGAAAACTTAATGAGCTTGGTGAAGTTCTCAAGCGTCGCGTTCTTCACAAAGAATGTGGGCGGGAACGCGAACAGTTCTTCCATAGGCTTGAAAGCGTGATTGATTATGAAAATGATAGGCATTCCCATAAAGATTACGAGCGGGAGTATAAGAAGGATTATCTTGAGCTGACCTATCTCAAAGCGCTTGGGATTGATCTTCCTGCCTTTCATTTTATCACGCTCCCTTCTGCTGAGGTCTTGGCTGTTTTCGGCGCTTTTGCAAGTCCGTAAGGATCTTTTTCGGTGAGAAGCGCGTTAGCACCCTTGCTGAAGAGCTGCACTATCAGCAGCAGCACTACCGAGATCGCCGCGGCATATCCCATTTCATAGCGTAAGAAGCCGTAGTCCTCGATGTGGTTTACGAGGAGCTGTGAAGCATAGCCCGGCGAGGGGTTGCCGACAAGCATCGAGCTTATCATTCCGTTCTGGAACGCGCCTACTATCGCCATTACCGCCGCAAAGAGCATCTGGGGCTTCATCTGCGGTATCGTTATATAGATCATTTCCTGGAAACGGTTCGTGATGCCGTCTATCGAAGCGGCTTCATAGAGCGATGCGTCAGTATTCAGGATACCCGCGATCATGCTTAAGAATCCTATTCCCATTGATGACCACAGACCGATGATTATTACTATCGGGAGCAGGAACCTTGCATCGGTGAGCCAAAGTACAGGCTCGGTTATGATGCCGAGTTCCATTAGCCAGCTGTTGAGAAGTCCGGACTGATCGCCGGAGAAGATGACCTTCCAGAGCACCGTCATCGCTACGCCTGTCGTCATGCTCGGAGAGTAGAGTATCAGTGCGAAAACGGTCCGCACAGGCTTTGTGAGATTACACAAAGCCCATGCGAGAATGAAGGAAAGAATATAACCGCCGATACCAACGACAACTGCATAAATGATGGTATTCGGCAGGACATATTTCATAAATTCCGCGTCGTTCGTTAGGAGGGTTATGTAGTTAAGCGCTCCCACGAACTCAGGAAACTCTATCGCGTTGAAATTGGTAAATGAAAGTATAACTGCCAGCACTACGGGAACAAGAATGAATACGGAGAAGATAAGCGCGTAAGGACCGATAAACAGCCAGCCGCGCCAGTTGTTCTCGCGGCGGGAGATCTTGTTTTTTCTGCGTTTTTTCGCGGGCTTTACCGCGGTCTGCGCGGCGTTCGCCTGTGTTTCCATTGAACAAGCACCTCCTTGTTTTTATCTGCCGAGTATCGGCATGATGCTGTCTATATCGGGGATCCTGTATTCTTTCAGAGTGTTCCCTTCGCTGTCGATATAACCGAATTCCTCAAGCTTGCGCTTCATTTCGCGGTCTATGACCTTGACCGCTTCGTCAATACGGGTCTGTGCGCTCTTTCCGTCAACTACCACGGAATTGAACGCGTTGCTTATCTCACGTTCGAGCATGTAGGTTCCCGGTACGCGCGCAACGTCTATGACGTTCTTCGCAAACTCAAGTATCACTTTCTTGTGTCCGCTGTCAAGAGGAAGCTGTTCAAATGCCTCCACATTCGCTGTCGTCCAAAGATACTCATCGCCGTAGGTTATCTGCATCGTCTGACCGAATTCGGACTGTACCGGAGTAGATACCCACCACTTGATGAACTCCCACGCCTTCGCCTCGCGCTCTTCGCTGCTCTTGAAAATGACAGTCGATTCCGCGCACCCGCAGGTGTTTCTTGCTATGGTACCGTCCTCCTGCTCAAGTCCGGGTACTATCGAGATGTCCCAGGAACCCGCAAGCTCCGGAGCCGCGTTGCTTATAAGATTGTATGTGCCGTAGTCGCATATTCCGATCGGTATATCGCCGTTGCGGAAATGCTGATAGAAGTTGTCGATATCCACCGGCATATCATACACTGTGAACAGGTCAGTAAGAGTCGTGAAGCCCTTTACGGAAGCCTCGCTGCCGAGTGTTGTTCCGTCCTGCGCAAGTCCGGAGTAAAGTGCTCCGCCGCTCTGGACTATGAGAGGAGTGGTGCCGTGAAAGTTTCGCATCGCCCTCATTCCGGCAGTCGGATAGTAGAAGTTGAGTCCGCGCATCTGAAGCTCCGGAAGCATATCTATAACGTCCTGCATGGTGTCCGGCACTTCAAGTCCCAGCTTGTCGAGAACGTCCGTCCGGTAAACCAGCACCCAGAAGTTCATCGTCTCCGGCATCGAATATACCGACTCACCGATAGTTCCCGTAAGGAAGAAGCCCGGCTCATAAACCGACGCGGTCTCCTTAAAGTCGCTGTATTTCGCCATATCCGCCAGAGCTCCGCGTATCGCCAGCTCATAGGGTACGGTGTAGTTTATGCCTGTCGCCACATCGGGAGCATTGCCGGAAGAATTGGCAAGCACCAGCTTGTACTGATCGGGCATTATGCTTATGTCCACATCTATCCCGGTCTCCGACGTAAAATACTCGTCGATCATTTTCTGCATTATCTGCACATACTGGCTCGAACGGTTCACCCAGACCTGCAAGTGCTCGGGGTCAATGTTGGAAGCGGAGTAGGACTGGTCAAAGAATGAAGCTATGAAGCGCTCTACCGCCTTCCATACCGACTCGAAAAATCCGGGCGGATCGGGAAGCTTCGCACCCTCCTGATAGAGCCATATACGGTCTATCGCAAGACCGTTCTTAAGCAGCGAATCTATGGTGTTAGCGAGGTACTGGTTTACCGAGTTCGTGCTGGAAGAAAGTTCGGCAATACGGTACGGTATCTCGTCGGGATTGTTGGCAAGTGAATTGAGCTGATTCGCGGCGATAAGCATAGATGACATTACCGCCACATTCTTATTGCCCTCGGTGAAACGGCGCGCTCCGGCTTCAAGGCTCACAAGCTCGTCGGCATATCCCCTCAGCTTGTCCTCAAGACCCGGTATGTAGCGCGACAGGCTCAGATCTCTGTATTTGTCGGAATTCGTTCCCGCGACCTTTGTAATTTCAAGCGCAAGATCATTGACTCCCGCCATTATCTCTTCCACCGATTCAATGATATTGCAGATCGGGTCAAGGGTTATGGTATAGGAGATCGTATGCTCGCCGGGCTCAAGATAAACGGCAAGCCTTTCTCCGTCATTTCCCGTCATGGTGCTTATCCTGTAATTCGTGGTATATGCCATTTCATAGGCGGAGAATGCGGAATCCGGGATCTTTCCGTCCACCCTCACGTCCACAAATACCGGGAAGTCGGTTTTGTCCGACTGGCTGTAGTTCATTGCTATATAATAGTATCCCGCAGTCTCGGCGTTGAAGCTGTATGTGACCGACTGACCGGCAGTATCAAAGGAATCCGGGTCGATCACATTCAGTTCGGAATCCGTTACTTTGTACGGAGATACCGACGCGTCAAAATCCGCGGTTGCATGTATCGAGGACTCGTTTGCGGAGCTGTAGTTTTCAGCCTCTATGGTGATAAGAGCCGTTCCCTCAGCAGTCTTTGTCCCGGTGTGTTCAGCAACGGTCTCGGGTGCGCACAGGGTTACATTCCCGAGCAGAAAGTTTCCGCTCTTGACCTCAAAATACAGCGCGTGCTCGCCCTCGGGTATCTCTATGAGCAGTGGCTCCGAACGGCGGTAACTGCTGTCTGTGAAATATGCGCTTTCCCACTGCTTTGCCTTTTCGGGAACGGTAACAACTTCGTCATTGTAGCGGTCATAGGACTTTTCGGCTTTCGGGAGCCATGTCGAGCGCAGCTTAACGTTCCTGCACTCATAGAACGGGAAATTTCCCTCGGCGTCAAGAGCCATTGAGAACTCTACGGGCAAGACAGAATCGTCGTATGAATTATACTCAAAGCGCACCGCATACAAGGCTTTTTCCGGGACAGATATCACGACCTCCGCCTTATCACCCTCGTGAACGTCGGCTGTGCGGTCAGGCACCGGCACGCCGTCTTTGGTTATAAGGATATCCTCATCGACCATTTTCGCGCGTCCGCCGTTCACCATACCGGCATAGACGGGAAATTCCAGATCACCACCGGAATATGTTTTGGCAGTGTAGCCTGCGCTCACCTTTGAGTAGTTGTTGGAAATGCGCTCGCTTACGAACTGCTTGTCATCGGCGGACAAGGAAATGCCGGCAGCACCCGATGCAGCAGGTGCTGCGCTCACAGGAACAGCCGTATTTGCAAACGATAACAAAAACAATATTGTCAATGCCTTTGAAAGGCGGTCTATCGTTTTCTTTCTGCACATATCCTTACTCCTTGCCGCGCAGAGCAGCTTAATAATAGAATTTTCTGTGTACCAGCATATACGCATATACCAGCGAGCTTACGCTGCCGAGAATGCAGGCGAATATGATAAGCTCGGTGATCGTGACTTTCCACACATTCACAAGTATCATCGAAACGAGCAGCAGCATAACTAACCAGTACGCAAACAGGAACGCTGAGATAACCACCCATTTCGCCGCGGTTTTTGCCGTATCGGCTGCTATCTGCTTTTTCGTCATGCCCGCATAGTATGAATTCTTCCTTCTGCGGAAGCCCTCCCGCGGAGGTCTTTTCTTACTCTGCTTCTCCAATGTATTTTACTCCCCATACGCTTACGTCATTTCCTACCGCGGACAGTGCCATTACGGGTTTGCCGCCCTCGTCGTCCATTGCGCAGAACACGCCGCTGTATGTATTGTCACCGAGAGTCAGCGTCATATAGCAGGTGCCGTCGGTGATCTTCCAGGTCCCTGTCATTTTTTCGGTTGCCGCTGTACCGTCATCGTTAAGGTACAGTATCACCGGCTCCGCGATCTTCGCGTCGATCTTCATTCCCTGGTCTATGAAGTAGTAGCGGCCTGCCGTTTCTTCAACAGTGTAACCTGTTTCCGAAGCTTTCTCGCCCTGAGTCTGATACGGGAGCATGCAGGGCCAGCCTTCCTCATTCACAATGAATTGATGCACGCGGGGGGAATGTCTCTCGCTTCCGTCATCAAACCGGGTGTGATAGACAATGTACTTTCTTACGTCATCATCGACAAGCGCGGAATTGTGTCCGGTCGCCATGTACGCCTTTGACAGGCTCGGAAGCATATAGTTTCCGGAAAGCTTCAATCCGAAGTACGCATGGTTGAATCCCTTTTCCGGCTTCTTTCCGAACATATCCAGATATTCGCCGTCCGGCTTGTCGCTGCGGAACACGCGTATCTGATAGCCGCCGGTGCGGGTAAGCCCGCCGTAGGATACGAAGAGGTAATAATATCCGCTTTCCTCGTCCCAAAGTATGTAGGGTCCTTCAATGGAATTGTGTCCGCCGCCAAGCAGTCGCTTGCCGTAATAAGGATCCACGCTGTTTTCGGGATTGGCTTCCGGGTGGATCACCTTTCCTGTCTTTTCGTCCAGCTCCAGCAGGAAGATGCCGCCGCTCCAGGAGCCATAGACCATCCAGAGCCTGCCGTCCGCGTCATAGAACACCGCCGGGTCGATCGCGTTCGGGAAATCCTCGAAGCGGTATTCGTTACCTTTGAAATATGTTTCAAAGGCGTAGTCCTCGCTTACATAATCGAGAACATCTGTCGCCTTTATCGTTTCCTTGTCATATCCGGAGTAGATGAGCGCGCCCTGCCATTCAAAAGGTCCCTCCGGGCTGTCGGAGATGCCGTAGCAGAGGTTGGAAGCGTTCCATGTCGATGTGGTGCAGTAATACATCACATACTTGCCCATAGCCTTGTTGTATATGACGTCCGGCGCCCATACATGCTCTCCGCCCTGCTTGGCATTGTCGGTAGGTATCGTGCTCTTCGGACTTCCGGCATAAGCAAAGGCTTCGTCATAGACATCATATATCTGACCGTAAACAGTGTTGCTCTGGCGGTAACCGTCCGCAACGAATCTCCAGGTCTTGAGATCGTCGCAGGAAGCGCAGGACATGTGGGAACCATATATATAGTATTTCCCGTCCGCCTTTAAGACCGAGGGGTCATGCACAGATGCGCCCGATGTAACATTTCCTTTTTTTACCCCGCTGTAATCAACGGTAAAATCATAGTTTCTGTCTGCCACATCTGCCTCCGCCTGCGTCTGTTCGGTTGCTGCTGTCTGAGGCTGCACACCGCAGCCGGAAATTGTAAGTACAACTGCCGAGAAAGCAGCAAATAGTCTGGTTTTTCCGCTCTTCATATCACTGCTCCTTTGCCGGGTAAGGACAAATAATTTATACAACGTATTTACACTGTATTTATTATAAACCTTTTTTCCGTTCTGTTGCAATGGATAATACTCCAAAATATATGGATAATCATCTTGTACAATGTTACGTTTTTAACAAAGAATAAAATCCGGAATAATGTACGGACAAATTTGCCCTGCCACAAACATCATTCCGGATCAATTACAAATGTATGGTATCAATAATCTGATTTTGCGGAAAAGCGGTATTCTTTCGGAGAAACGCCGCTGAATGCATGAAAGCATCTGCTGAAATAAAGCCTGTCATCAAATCCGAGCCTCCCGGCTATATCCCCTACCGGCAGCAGCGTGGATCTCAGAAGATTCGCCGCAGCCTTCATGCGCTGGGCATTATGATACTGCTGCATCGTAACATTGTACTCCTGCTTGAACACGGCAGCCATGCGTTTATAGCTCAGGAAGAACTCCTTCTCCAGCTTTTCCGCGCTGAAAGGCTCCGCATAGTGCTTTTCAAGCCATGAGCGTATGCGCCTTGAAAGCGAATAGTCATTTTTATCCATATACTTCGCAAGGGCGATATCCGCAAGGAAAGAGTAAAACATACCGTTTATCCTCATTCGTTTCAGCTCGTCGCCGTTATGGCAATAATCCACAAGCTCGGAAAATCTGCGCTCGATATGTCCGTCCTTCAGACCGCTCAGTTTCTTCGGCAGTACCTCGTATGAAACAAGGGGCTGGTTCAACACAAGCGGTTCGGCGTCCGGCACGAACGGCGGCACACTTTCGTCCGGTTCATCAAGGTAGAAATGCGCATAATACCACTTCGTTCCGCGCGGCGTCTCCTTTACTCCGTAATGCCGCTTGTGGTGCTTCAGAAAGAGCATCTCGCCCTCGTTTATCTCATAGTCCGTCCCTTCCTCGGAAACGTACATCACGCCTTCGACAACATAGAGCAGATCGTTGAATTCAAGCACCCGGTCAATATGGCAGAAAGGCTCATACGCGGCGAGAAAATCACAGGCGCAGACAACAGGCTGACTTGCCGTAGATAAAATTATTTCGTTCAAGACTATCCTCCATATTTGCAAGAATATTATCCATTGATTTTTGTGGTATAATACAATTATAATAAAATCAGCCGCATTTGTCAATACATATTTGCAATTAAGAATGATATTTGTCATATCACAAGTCAACATACAAATATCATAATATCCGGGATTATCCTTGAAATATATAGACAAATATCCCGTAAAGTACAGCTTCCTCGGAAAAGTACGTTCAACATCCGCGGAAAATGTTCTGATCTTACCGGCAATAAACAATTATATATACAGGAGGATAACAATGAAAACACTACTTGCAGCAGTAAACACTCTGGACAAAAGATCGCATATCAACCGCGAGATCTACGGACACTTCTCCGAACATCTCGGCAGATGCATCTATGACGGAATCTTCGTAGGCGAGAACTCCCCTATCCCTAACACCGACGGCGTAAGAAATGACATCATCGAGGCGTTCAAAGAGATCAGAATGCCTGTACTGCGCTGGCCGGGCGGCTGTTTCGCAGACGAATACCACTGGCGCGACGGTATCGGTGATAAGTCAACCCGCAAGAAAATGGTAAATACACACTGGGGCGGCGTTACAGAAGATAACTCCTTCGGCACCAACGAGTTTTTCAATATGTGTGAAAAGATAGGCTGTGAGCCTTATCTCTGCGGAAATGTCGGCAGCGGCACAGTTGAAGAGCTTGCCGACTGGATAGAATACATAACCTTTGACGGCATTTCCCCTATGGCTGACCTTCGCCGCAAAAACGGCAGAGAAAAGCCCTGGAAGCTGAAATATCTCGGTATCGGCAACGAGAACTGGGGCTGCGGAGGAAATATGCGCCCCGAATACTACGCTGACCTCTACCGCCGCTTCCAGACCTACTGCCGCAATTTCAGCGGAAACGAACTGTTCAAGATCGCCGGCGGTCCGAATGTGGACGACTACCACTGGACAGATGTTCTTATGAGCATCATAAACGACTGGCACGCAAAGGCAATCTCCCTGCACTACTACACTATCCCCACCGGCAATTTCGAGGCAAAGGGCAGCGCCACAAAGTTCACCGACGACGAATACTACAAGACCATAGCACAGGCGCTCCGAATTGATACTCTCATCGAAAAGCACAGCGCTGTTATGAAGAAGTACAGCGACAATATGAAGCTCGTTGTTGACGAGTGGGGCTGCTGGTTCGACGTTGAGGAAGGCACCAACCCCGGATTTCTGTTCCAGCAGAATACCATGAGAGACGCGATCGTCGCAGCCGTAAACCTCAATATCTTCAATCAGCGCTCCAACATCGTGTGCATGGCAAATCTCGCGCAGGCGGTGAACGTGCTCCAGTGCCTTATCATGACCGAGGGAGACAGGCTTCTCAAGACCCCGACTTACCACGTTTTCGATATGTTCAAGACTCATCAGGACGCAGAACTTCTCTACAGCTACACCGACAACACCGAGACAAACGGCATACCCGCAGTATCACAGTCGGTTTCCATGAGTAAGGACGGAAAGATCACGATGACATTCTCGAACGCTTCTCTCGGCGAGGACTTTGAGATAGACTGCTCGATCGTCGGCGCACAGCCGAAGACTGCCGAAGCACGCATACTTACCGGCGATGTAAGAGCGTACAACGACTTTACGGCTCCCGAAAAGCTGAAGCCCGCAGAACACAAGGCGGAGATCA
>JAFVBZ010000070.1 GCA_017479645.1 Ruminiclostridium sp.
AACTGACATGGGCTGCATGACGGTGTTCAACGTCTTTATACCGTCATTCTAATAATATTCTATTTCGGTAATATCGCCATTAGTTCGGATTCAGTCACAAAATATTTAATTTTGCGAAAATCCGACGTCGGCAGCAAAGCCCGCATCGGATCATTTTATTTTGCAAGATTTATGACTTTAATGCCTTTATTCTCTGCCATTCTCACAGTCTGACCCGTTCCGCTCCTGGGATTGTTACAGTAGCAAACACAGCAGTCCGCAAGCTCGACAAGCTGTTCATTCCTGCGCTTCATACAGTCATCTGTATAATGCTCAGAAAGAACTGTCACACTGTCTGCCTCGTCCAGAATCTTCATGTACTCCCATATCTGCGCCTTGTGCCACCCCTTGACCTGTTCATCGGTAGGGCATGGCAGTAATAAATGCAGATGTATATCGCCATACTCTGATCTCAGGTCTATTACTGCTTTGGAGCTTAATTGGTCGAAACCAAGGGCTGCCCCATTGATGAACTCGGTCACTCCTTGCTCATGTAAATCAATGATCGTATTCCGTAGCCTTGAAACAAGCTCCGGAGTTACCTTCAAAACCCTATGTCCCGTGAAGCAGCAGCTTTTCAAAGTTTTTTCCTCCGCTCCGATAGATTATCACTTGCGCTGTGTGGTATAATAATCACAGCTTTTTCTGATGACCGCGATTTTTCGTAAAAAAGTCCATTTACTGCAAAATCGCCTAAAAAAGTGATAACAGTGGCATTTATCATGAGTCCGTTTACGGCAACAAGACGAACCCATGACAATCATGCAGCCCACTTGACCATATCCATGCAGGCGCGCTTGCGGTCAAGAGAACTATGCACATAGCGATTAAGCGTGATCTCGACGCTGCTGTGACCGAGTATTTCAGAAAGTGTCTTGACATCGAAACCGAGCGCAATACAGTTGGTTGCAAAGGCATGGCGAAGGCTGTGGTAGTGAACTGACGGTAAATTTGCTTTTTTCAGTACGGACGCGAATCTATACTGCACCGTGCGTGGCTCGACAGGGCTGTATCTGCCGGATAAAACATATTTGTCGGCATTATTCTTGAACTTTTCGAGCATAGCAATAAGACAATCGGGAATAGGGATAACGCGCATTGAGCTTGCGCTTTTTGGCTCAGTTATAACAAGTTTTGTTGCAGTTTTACCACCAAAGCTCTTTATGCGCTGAACAGTCTTTTTGACGGTTATAGTGCGGTTTGTGAGGTCTATATCTTTCCATTGCATCGCACACAGCTCTCCGATACGAATCCCGGTATGCAAGGACAACGCAATACCGAGCGCGTTCAGATCAAAATCTTCGTTCAGATATGCCAAAAGCTGCGATTGCTCGGACTTCGACAACAGCACGATCTCCGGCTTAGTACGTTTCGGCATAACGATACCTTCAAGACAGTTATTTATACCATAAACGCGGCTGGCATACCGATACACGGATTTCAGCAGAACAATAATATCTGCAACATAACGCGCAGATAAGCCGCTTTTCAGCTTGTTTTCTATAAATTCATAAACATTTTGTGCTTTCAAGAGACAGCACTTCATGTTTCCAAACGTCGGAATTATGTGCTTTTCCGCTTTCAGCCTGTAATTCGCCTCGCTTGATTCTTTCAGGCGAGGCTTTATTGCTGTTATATATTCCATTGTAAGCTCTTTGACGGTCATTTCCGTTAAATCCGTCGGAACAATGTCAGGCTCCCGTGCAGCAAGCATCTTGAACTCCGCTTCTTCCGCTGTATTCCCGTAAAAAGAGCGGTAACGTCGTTTCCCGTTCTCGTCCTTACCGAGTGACACACGGGCTTCATACCGCCCGTCCTTACGCTGATATATGTTATTTGCCAATATCTTTTCCTCCGTTCATATTGCTGATTGACATTTCTGCTTTTATCTGATATAATTATTGCAGATTTGCATTGCCGTAAAATGGACTATTTAACGAAAAAACGAGACAGGGCAACCTATCTCGTTTTGATTTTCTAAGTAAAAACGGGCAGCCTTATAAAGCACTGCCCGCGAGTATATCATTTATCATCTTTGATTATATATGTTTCTTTTCGTGTTTTCACTTTTCCCGACTGTTGCTGACGAACCTGTGGAGGGAGCTGTTGCTGTTCCTGCATCAATATCCCATATTTCCCGATTATAGCATTCTCGACCTCGGCTGCGTCGCTGTAGTACACCTTTCGCTCGGATTTCTCGGGAATAGAGTATTTGTTCTCGAACTTTATACCCCACTTGAAAAACAGTTTCAACACCGTCTGCATCGGGTGACAGCCGGTTTTCATGACCACGAAATGACCTTTCGGCATGGATTTCAGTTCGTCCACGGTCATAAGCGGGCGTTCGATCATTTGCAGCTGGCGGTTATTGCCATCGCGTCCCGCCGTCCGGGTGAGCGTACCCGAGAGAACAGTCTGTTTTCCGAGGTTCGCGGACATAGCCTCTGCGGTCTTGCTATTGGGAGCAAAGGAGCCGAACAGGGTACATTGGCAGTTATCCACGATGATCTCCGCGCCCTCTTTGCCGTATGTTTTCTCAAACTGCGCGAGTGATTGGATTATTGCAACTATGGATATCTTTCGGGAACGCGCCGCCGAGAACACCATTTCCAAGCCCTCTATCTTCGGCAAAGTGCCTATCTCGTCCATGTAGAACATAACCCGCTTATCGAGTTGACCGCCCTTTTCGTCCGCGACC
>JAFVBZ010000013.1 GCA_017479645.1 Ruminiclostridium sp.
CCCGCAAGATTCAACGGCTGGACTACAACAACCGAAGGCGTTGAATTCGCAGACGCAGATTCGGCTGAAACAACGTTCGTTATGCCCATAAGTGATGTCACGATAACCGCTTCGTTTGAAGGCATAACACCTTATGTTCCGTCCTATTCTCCGTCGAACACAACGACAACCACCACAACAACTTCTTCTTCCGTTGACAGCGCAAGCTCAAAGGCGAAGATGTGGGCAGTTCAGAACGACGACAAGAGCAGTATCACTGTCGGCTGGGAAAAGATAAACGGCGCTTCTCTCTACAGCCTTTATGTAAGGAAAGACGGCGAACTCAAAAAAGTCGTTGATACCAAGAAGACAAAGGTCCGCATAAATAACCCCGAAAACAACACCACCCTCGAATATGTGCTCAAGTACACGATCGGCGGAGTTGAATCCGCAGAAAACAGCACATACAAGGCTTCCATAAAGGTTTACTACAAGCCGGCAGTAAAGGCTTCCTCCAAGGACGGAAAAGTTGTCCTCAAATGGAAGAAGGTAGAGGGCGCCGAGAAGTACAGAGTTTACAAGTACACAGGCGGTAAGCTCGTTAAGATCGCAGATACAGAAGCTAACGCAGTTCGCCTTAAGAACGTTACAACAGGCAAGACTTACAAGTACGCTGTCAAGGCTTATGTTGACGGCAAATGGACTAAGGTCACAAGCAAGGATATCGTAAGCGTAAAGGTCAAGTAAGACAATACTTATAACAAAGACGCAGAGTTTCGGCTCTGCGTCTTTTTCTTTTCCGGGCGTCCTGCCGATTGCTATGAATAACGGGGAAGAGCATGCGGACGGTTCGCGTGACTTTTCAAAGTCCGGAAGATAATGAATAAAACCTGCATTGGATCTTGAAACAATGCAGGTTTCTTTTTGTGTCGGAAAGATCATGACCTCATACCCTGAATGGGTCAGGGCTTCATACGGGGCGCTCGGTTTCAAAGCTGCACATAGCCTCTTTCAGACCTTTGCTCCGCAGAAGAGGGAATACTCGCAATGCTCGCAGACGGACGGTTCAGAGGGGCAGGCTCCTGCCATTCCCGCGGCTGTCTCGCTCGATTTTGCGCTTATGTACGATGCGCAGTAGGACTTCATAGCGCCGTAAACCTCCGGAGTTATGACCGTCGGCGTCACATATCCGCCGCGTGTCTTGCCGAACCGCTCCGACAGCGCGTCATTGAGCGCGGCAAGGTCAGAATTCTCCGGCGAATCACTTAAAATAATGCCGGAAGGGGAATGCTCCTTCATATATTTCTGCATGCTTTTCAGCGCCTTGTCCTCGATATCGCCGCCGTCCGACGCTTCGTAGGACATCTTTCCTACCGGCATATACATCACCGACGAGGGCAGCGCGCGGCTCTCATTTTCGCATATCCCGAACAGATACAGCAGCATCTGCAGGTTCTCGCCCTTGTATATCGCATCGAGCGTCAGATCGCGGGTCCCGCGCTTGTAGTCAACAACGCGGATATACTTCTTTCCGTCCGCTTCAAGCGAATCTATCCTGTCGCAGATACCCGAGATCTTCACATCACCGAAGCTGAAGCTGAGCCGTTTTTCAAGCGCTTCCGGATAAAATCCGCTCAGCGCCGACTCGTCCCTTATCCTTGCCGCAGCCCGCACCGCGTACAGCCCGAGCCGTTTCAGCAGATATGAAAAGCGTTCCGCACCTCCGAATCCGCCGAAATAGTTAGTCTCCTCATATATCTTCACGCTCTCCGTGACGTGCGCGGAGATCTGTGCATCGGTAAGCGCCGTGAATTCCTCGCGCCTGCCCTCATACCCGGTCAGCAGACGGTACAGGCAGAAGTGTATCACATTTCCCACAAGAAGCGCGTCTATGCGCCGTTCGCCGTCCTCCCGCAGTCCGAGCCCGTATTTGCAGAAAAACGCGAATTTGCAGTGGTTCATCTGCGTTATCGCAGTCGGTGACCACGAATCGAGAACCAGCAGTTTCGACGAGCGCTCCTTTGCTATCCTATGCCGTTCCTTGTCCGGTTTCTCGCCCGACGCGCTGCGCAGCATCGCCGAAAATACCGGATCCACCGAGCGCAGCAGTGCTGTGCGTTCCGCGGAATGTGACCTGTCGCGGTAGATCTTCGCAAGATAGCGCTGTGCGGAATCCGGAGTCCGGCAGTAATACTCCGCGCCGTAGTTGTCCGCGCCGTTTATCTGCGCGCCGTACTGCTCGGCAAGAGCTTTGAGGGACGGGGCGGGTTCGAGATATCCGCCGTTCTCGGCTGTCAGCGGGTAGGTGATGAACAGCCCCTTTGCCGGAAGACCGGTGCAGCGGTAAACCGTGAAAAGCTCCTGGGAATAGCGGGAAAGCCTGTCCGATGTGACCGGAATGCCGAGAAGCGTGAGCTGTTCGCTTTCTGCGGGCGTGAATACCTCGGAGAGCTTCGGCGGGGGCGGCATAACGCCCTGCGAATACCCGCAGATGAACACATAGTCCGCCTGCGTGAAGCGGCTTCTCTCCGTATCGCCGACGGTCACCGCATCGAGGGTCTGCGGGGGTTTTGCGACTGTTGTCGAAGTGAATATATCCGTGAGTATGCCGGTGTATTCTTCCAGCGGCATTCTGTACCCTTTAAGCGCCTTGTGCGCCGATTCAAACACCGTCACCGTGTCGTCCCAGAGTTCGCTGTACTCGTCAAGCAGCCGCCTGTCAGCCATAGCCCTGCCGTTCTCGCCGCGTTCTGTGATGCACTTTCCGTAAACGGTCTTGTAGATGTCCATTCTGTTGCAGATAAAGTCGCAGAGCTGTTCGGTGATGTCTGCTCCGTCAGCTCCAACGATCGACTTTTTCAACGCTTTCAGCGGCTCGGTTATGCTCTTCCGCAGTTCCTCCAGCTCGCCGTTCTCGTCCGTTCCCTCCGGGAATGGGCGCAGCCAGTCACGTTTGCGCAGGTCATAGGTCCTGCAAAGACGTTCGAGACTGTCGCACTGAATGTCGCTTATGACCTTGCCGTTGGGGTTGCGGACAAACCCGCTCTTGACATAGCGGAGAATGTCGTCTGTGGAGAATGTCAGCGCTCTGAGCGTGTATATCGCGAACCGGACAAAAGACTTGGTTATCAGCGGTTCCGGGATATCCGCGAATGCCGGGATCCCGTATTTTTTCAGCGCGCTTCCGAGAATGCCGGTGTAGGAGCTGTCCGGCACCAGCACGGCTATGTTCCTGCATCTTACGCCGCTGTCGGTCAGTGACCTTATCCGCGCCGCTATCCAGTCGCATTCCTGCCACATATCCCGCGCTTCCGTAACTTCAAGGCTTTCCGGTTTGCGGAACCTTTCTTTAAGCACGGTGACTTCCTTTTCGCTGTCGGCGGAGATACGGTAAATGAGCCGGTTCACTGCCTCAAATCTGCGTTCCCTGCATACCGGATAGTCGCAGGTGAAGGCAATGGTGACGCTTGCCGCCTTGTCGAGAAGCGTGCGGATAAATCCGAGCTGGCTTCCGGAGAAGCTGTCGAATTCGTCAAAGAACACGTCACAGCCGCTGAAGAAATCGGTCTCTGTGACGATCTCGCCTGCGCGCCGGATATCGTCAAGCCTGTCATCAAAGTTCTCGGTCAGTATGCGGTCGTATGCCGAATAGATCACCGAGATATCGCTGAGCTTGTCGGAAAGCGCTCCGGAAAGCGACGATTCCTCCGCAAGCCTTCCCCGCAGCGCAGAGGGGGAGATGCCGGCATTCCGCATCTCGCTCACCATTCCAAGCGCGAATACCGGAAATCCCTCACGCCTTGTCTGGCTCCGGTAATAGACGAGTGCGCCGTTAGCCGCGGACTCGTCCAGCGCCCGCTTCATTGCGATGCGTTTTGCGATATCGTCCGCGTATTCTTTCGTTTCGCCGTGGAGGTGCAGTATTCTCTGCGCTTCGCGGGAGAACATCGTTACCCGGCAGTTGCGCGCATATTCGTGGGGGACTGTCCGGTAGATCAGCTTTTCGGTCTCGAATGAGAACTGATCCGGTACGAACAGCACCGCTTTTCTGCCGCTTACGGCAGTTTCTTTTATTCTTTCCCGGAGAAGCGTGGATTTTCCTGTTCCGGCTTCTCCGCAAATCAATCTAAGCATCTATTGCTCTCCGTTATATTTTGTTACGCGTTTGTATCGAGAAGAGTTACTCCCTTTAGGCTGTCGTAAAGCTCGTCGGCGGTACCGCCGTACGCGAATTTCTCCCGGAAGAACTCGAACACTGCCATTTTCACCATTGCTTCCTCGCTGAGGCGGGTCCCGTCCTCGCCGTTTTCCTGTCCGAAGAAGAGCTTTTTGACGTCGTGCAGTCCTTCCGACTGCTTTTTAAGGGAGTCTATCGTTTCGTTCGCCTTGTTCAGAAAGCTGCTTTCGGTGCGGTCGGTCTTGCGGAGAAGAAGGCTGTCTCCGGCTTCGAGCGCATCGCTCTTTATGCCGGTGATCTCCTCGAAAACTGCGGAATATGCGGCAAAACTTTTCTGCGACGAAGAGTTTACCGCGTCGAAAACGGCAGTGTCCTTTCCGTCGGCTCCGGCAGGCGACAGGAATTTGTCGATGCGCGACTGTACATTGGCAAGCTTTTTCTCGGTATCGCCTGCATCTGCACCGGTTTGTCCGTCAAGCATACCGGTAAGCTTTGATTTTTCGTCGGCAAGCGCGGTGAATGTCTTTATGTCGGCTTCCTCGCGCTGTATCGCCTGGTAAACGCGTCCCTGCATCTGGAAATATGCGTTGGCGGCGATCTCTGTTTTATCGGCATCGGAAAGCTCGCTCAGCCCGTGGATAAGATCGGAATTACCCCGCTTGAACACGTCCGAGAGTTTTTTGGAGAATGCGTCATTGGAACTGCCGACAGCATGGACTTCCGACGTTTCTCCGCCTGCATTCAGGTATTTTTTCTGCTCTTCAGCCTTGTGAATGGCATTTCCGGCTGCCTGCGCTCCGAGCCTTGCCGTATTTGCGCTGATGTTCATTGATGTTACTTCCTCCTTATCTTTTTTGCAGCTTTTGCTGACAGGACGGGTCTCTGCTATCGGCTTCTGCCTTCGGCTGATGGGGCGCCGCCCCAAGCCCCGCTGGCGGCTTCGCCCCAGACCAGACCAAGGCTCCGCCTTGGATCCGTTTGCGCCTTTTCTTTAAGAGATTTCATAGACGGGGCGCTGCCCCGGACCCCGCCAGCCCCCTTTAAAAAAGGGTGCTGGACACCCTAAACCAATGCAGTATTTCAGAGTGCAGTGCTATGGGCAGGTGCAGACTGAAACGCATTGGGGCTTGCAAAGATTCCGTTGTTAAAATAGAAGAGTATAGCTAACCGAGGTGCTGCACCCGCCCGTAGAAGAATGTAGCTACGGATTCGGAGCGGCGCGTTCGCCGCTCACTTTCCGACGCAGAAGCGGCGGAACACCTGATCTACGACGGCCTCGCTGACCTGCTCGCCGGAAAGCTCGTAGAGCCTGTCAAGCGCGTTCTCGCACATGATGCCCACCGCGTCCAGCGTCACGCCTGTCTCCAACGCTTCAAGAGCTTTCTGCGCGTGACCGAGAGCCTCGGCTGCACATATCCTCTGGCGCTCGTTCGCAATAAATCCCGCCGTAAGATCGAGCGTGCCGATACCGGCGATACCGGACACTGCCTTTTCAAGAACTTTCGCGCTCGCCGGGTCTTTCGCGCTTATGCGGACGATATTCACGAACCGCTGTTCAAGCGCCGCGATATCCGCTCTCTCCTCAAGATCGGTCTTGTTGACTATGCACAGCGTCCGCTTCCCGTCAAGCTTCTCTATAAGCCGCTCATCGTCCTCGTTCAGCGGACGGCTCGAATCAAATACCGCAAGCACCACCGATGCTTCGCCGAGCTTTTTGAGCATTCGCTCGACTCCTATGCTCTCAACGACGTCTTCCGTCTCGCGTATCCCCGCGCAGTCCGCAAGCCGCAGCATAAGCCCGCCCAGCATCACCGTCTCCTCCACGATATCGCGGGTAGTTCCCTCGATATCGGTGACAATGCTCTTTTCCGTGCCTGTCAGCAGGTTCATAAGCGTGGATTTTCCCGCATTCGGACGTCCGACTATCGCGCAGGGAATGCCGTCTCTTATCAGCTGACCCTCACCGTGGCTCGCAAGCAGTTCTTCAAGCTCGGACACGATATGCCTGAGCTTTCCCGCTTCAAGCTCTCCGTCGAACTCGTCCTCCATTTCGTCCGGGTAATCTATCCATGCCTGTATCAGCGTTATTATCGTCAGAAGCTCCTCCGATACCGCTCTTATCCTGCGGTAGAGAGCGCCTTCCTGCTGGGATTTCGCGCAGAGGAGGAACTGCTCGTTCTGGGCGCTTATCACATCTGCTACCGCTTCCGCCTGTGTCAGCGACATCTTCCCGTTGAGCAGGGCGCGTTTCGTGAACTCGCCTGCCTGTGCCGGTACAGCGCCTGCCGTGAAGCACGCCGACAGCACGCGCTTTGCGGTATAGATACCGCCGTGGCAGGATATCTCCGCCGCGTCCTCGCCCGTGTAGCTGTGGGGAGCGCGGTATATCAGCAGCACTCCGTCGTCCAGCCGCTTTTCCCCGTCGTATATCTCGCCGTAGCATGCCGTATATCCGCGCATTTCCCCGATATTCCTGTCTGAAGCGGGTCTGAATACCCGTCCGGCGATATTTACGGCATCATCGCCGGAAATGCGTATCACCGCTATCCCGCCCTCAGCCGGGGGGGTTGCAATTGCGGCTATCGTTTTCATATCATCATTCCTTTATTTTCTGAACAGCTTTGCGAAAAAGCCTTTCTTTTCCTTTTTCCCTGCATCTTCGTTCTCTTCCGGCTCTTCCGCGGCTTCAACGCTTTCGCTGTCATCTTCGCCGTAGTATTCCTCGTAATCCTCGTCGCTCAGCACATCATTCAGCGCTTCGCTCAGCGAGCGTCTGTGCAGCTCGTCTCCCGTGTCCTCCAGCAGGTAGGTGTAGATGCGCTTCGGCTTTGGTATTTTAAGGCTGTCTATGCCGTTTTCGGCTATTTCCTCTATTCCTGCCGCCATATCCTCGGACAGCTCCCGGTTCATATTCTCGTAGTACTCCTCGCAGCGGATATTGTACTCCTCCGCAGGGTCTGCTCCGGAGATCGCAGTAAGGTGAATGCTGTCGCGGAGCCAGGACGAAAATCCGAGATAGTTTATCCATGTGGAGTTTATCATCGCCAGCATATACTCGGTCTGCTTGCTGTCGAGAGCGTCCCTGCCGTATTTCGCGGCGGCTTCTTCGTACAGTTCCGGAGCCGTTTCCTGCCACATCACAGGTACCCGCTCGCCACGCAGGAACTTGTCTCTTGCCGAGAACACGAGATCCCGGTGCTTGTCGCATATAGCGGTGAATTTCATCAGCCTTATGCGCTCGTCCAGCGTCTTGCCCTGGGATATCTTCTGTATGCGGGCTACTTCTTTCACCACAGTCCTGTCGGTTATCTCGTCCGCGGTGGGCTCCGGGTATCTGTGGTGCGGTATCAGCGTTTTCAGCCGGTATATCGTCATTATCTTCTCGTCCAGCGATACGAACAGCCGGCTCTGTCCGGGGTCGCCCTGCCTTGCGGCACGTCCGCGGAGCTGGTCGTTTATGCGGGCGCTTTCTGCAAGGAACGTGCCTATCGCGTACAGTCCGCCCGCGTTCACTGCCTCGTCCCGCAGCTTCTCGTCCGCGCCGCCCAGCTTTATATCAACGCCGCGTCCTGCCATATTTGTGGAGACTGTGACTGCGCCGGGCATTCCCGCGTCCCTGATTATCCCGGCTTCAAGCTCGTCGTTCTTCGCGTTCAGCACATTGTGTTCTATCCCCGCAGCGTCAAGGAGCGCCGAAAGCCGTTCGCTCTGGGCGATATCCGCCGTTCCGATAAGCACCGGCTGACGCTTTTCGTGAGCCGTCTTTACTTCCTTTACCACAGCCGCGAGCTTGCTTTCCTCGTCATAGTACACCGCCATGGGCAGGTCAGTACGCACCGACGGGGTATTCGGGTCAACGTGCTTCACCACAAGCCCGTACAGCTCGTCGAATTCCTCTGCCGCGCTCACCGCCGTTCCGGTCATTCCGGACACGCGTTCGTACTGACGCATATAGTACTGGATAGGAATACTGCCCATGATAACGCCGCGTTCGGTTATCTCAAGCCCGTGTTTCAGTTCCACGGCGCTCTGTAAGAATCCGGGGAAGCAGCGGTTCTCGGCGGCGCGTCCCGTGAACGCGTCGATTATCTGCACCTTTCCGTCCTTGATGATGTAGTCTTTGTCCTCGGTGAGAACGTGAAGCGCGTTCAGCGAATCGTTAATCCGCACCAGAAGTCCGTTGTTCTCCTCGTCGTAGATGTTGTCAATGCCGAAATGCGCTTCCGCTTTCTGTTCGCCGGAGCGCACAAGGAATGCGGACGCGCTTCCCTCATCGGTGTCGTAGTCGCCCTCTTCCAGTGTTTTTGCGAATGCGAAGATCTCCGGAAGCTCCGCGTCCCGCTCAACGTCCATTACTCCCGCGGCGATAAGCGGTATGCGCGCTTCGTCTATAAGCAGGGAGTCCGCTTCGTCCACGATAGCGCGGGTATGCTCAAATCCGCGTCCCACAGCATCTTCCGGCGAGAATACAAGGAAATCCCGCAGAAAGTCGAATCCGCATTCCTTTACCGTCGAGTAGAGCACGTCCGCGCGGTAAGCGGCTTTTCTGTCCTCTTTATCCGTCTTTTCGGTGATGCAGGCGGTCTTTACCTCCAGCAGGTCATACGCCGGCTTCATCCATTCCCTGTCGCGGTTTGCGAGATAGTCGTTGAAAGTGAGAATATGGACGTGCTTACCTTCGCATACAGCGCGGAATGCGGCAAACACCGCGGCTATCGTCTTTCCCTCGCCGGTCGCAAGTTCAACCGCGTTCTCGCCGTCAAGGTACATACCCGCGATGATCTGGGACTCAAAGGGGGTAAGTCCGAGCCCCTGCTTTACCGCAAGATATACCGCGGCATACTCCGTCACAGCGTCCTTTGTCTTTCTTGCTTCGTCCGCAAGCGCCTTTACGCTCTGCGTCCGGCTGTTCGCTTTTTCTATTACTGCCGCCGCAAATTCACGGGGCTTTTTTTCGTAGTTTTTTATCATAATATCTTTCCTTCCGGTGCATATATTTAAAGTATATCACAATTATTGAACAAAATCAACAAAACCTATTGATTATTTTTTGAAAATATGCGATAATGTTAAAGTATGATTGTTTTCAGACAACAACAGAAGGAGAGATATTGATGGAAAAGAGTGCAATTGTTCTTGCCGCAGGCGACGGCAAACGTATGAGATCAAACAACCCGAAAGTGATGTGCGAAGTCCTCGGTGACCCCATGATAGACTGGGTGCTTGACGCTGCTGCGGAAGCCGGCATTCCCGCGGAAAACACCGGCATCGTCGTAGGAAACGGCGCAGAGATCGTCTCCGCCCATATTGCGGAGAAATGCCCCGCGTACCGCACATTCATGCAGACCGAACGCAAAGGCACGGGTCATGCGGTGATGCAGGCGGAGGAGATGCTGAAGAACGGCGGGAATGTGCTGGTTCTCTGCGGCGATGCGCCTTTCGTGAACGGTGAGACCATATCCGCCGCGCTCAAAGAGCACGAGACTTCCGGAAACGCAGTGACTGTGGTTGCGGCAGAGCTTCCCGATCCCGCCGGCTACGGCAGGATAATCCGCGCAGAGGACGGAAGCTTCGATTCTATCGTGGAGAAGAAGGACTGCACACCCGAACAGCTTGCGGTAACAGAGATAAACTCCGGCGTTTACTGGTTCAACGCGGACGCGCTCGCAAAGGCGCTCCCGAAACTCGCGGCAGAGAACGCGGCAGGCGAATACTACCTCACCGACACCGTCGCAATTATCCGTGATGACGGCGGAAAAGCCGGCATCTTCACCGCCCCCGACGCGGATATCGTTCTCGGCGCAAACAGCCGCGCAGACCTTTTGCAGCTCAATATCATCGCAAAGATGCGCGTTATAGGAATGCACCTCGACAACGGCGTTGAGTTCGTTTCCACAGACGGTATCATAATCGGCAGGAACGTTGAGATCGGCAGGGATACCCGCATTCTCCCCGGCACAATCCTCCGCGGAAATACGGTCATAGGCGAGGGCTGTGTTCTCGGTCCGAATACGCTTATCGAGAACTGTAAGATCGGAAACGGCGTTATCCTCAACTCCGTCCAGGCTTACGATTCCCGCGTATGCGATCATGTCAAGGCGGGTCCTTTCGTACAGCTCCGCCCCGGCACCGTGCTCCACGACGGCGTTAAGATCGGCGACTTCGTTGAGGTCAAGAACTCCGAGATCGGCATAAATACCGCGATCGCGCACCTTACATACGTCGGTGACAGCGATGTCGGAAAGGGCGTAAACTTCGGCTGCGGCTGCGTTACCGCCAACTACGACGGCATCAACAAATACCGCACAAAGATCGGCGACTACGCCTTTATCGGCTGCAACACCAACCTTATTGCTCCCGTTGAGATAGGCGAGAATGCAACTACCGCCGCCGGCTCGACCATAACAAAGAGCGTTCCCCCGGACAGCCTTGCCGTCGAGCGCGCCCAGACCAAGATAATAGATCACTGGGAGAAGAATTTCAAGAGAAAGAAAAAAGCCTGAAAAGGAGAAGAATTATGCCGGAAGTAAACATCGCGCCGGCGGCTGCGGAAGATGAGATCCTGCCGGAATACAGGAAAACTGCGCTGCTCGTCAGCACATATCTTATGCTGTTATTCGTTCTGCGCTATATAGCCGTTATCGTTATAAACCTGTTCGTTTCGTCGGTGCAGGACACTATGGAATACCAGACCATGTACATTATCCAGCTTTCGATATCCGGCTTTTTCCTCCAGATACTCCCCTCCGTCATCGGAGCGTTCATGTTCGGCTATATCGGAAAGAACAGCCGGGGAAAGCTGAAACGGCTTTACAGCATACCGAAGAGCAATACCCGCGCTATCGGCAATTTCAGCGCGGTTTACGGACTTGCTCAGATGGTGAACGTGATAACGATGATCGTCACCTACATGTTCACGTCACAGGCCGATCTCACGAAAAAGCTCAATACCGTTGCCGAACAGCAGCAGGGAGGAATGGCAGGCGCGTTCTTCATGTTCTTCATGCTGGTGGTGATCGCTCCGGTATTCGAGGAATTTATGTTCCGCGGCGTTATACTCCATGCCCTCAAGCCCTACGGAAGCGGACTGTCGATCTTCGTGTCCGGTATCCTTTTCGGCATCTACCACGGCAACTTCCAGCAATGCTTCTATACCGCGGCTGCGGGAATCGCCCTCGCGTATATCGCCAACGTCACCGGCTCCATATTCCCCACGACTGTGATACACGCGATCATGAACTCGGTGGGCGGAGTGATGATACTGCTGATGAACACGAGCGGCGTGCAGGAATACATCATGAACGGGAACGAGAATGCGATACCCGACAGCGAGATGTTCTGGGTGGCGATGTACGGCATCTTCATGGTCAGCGTGCTCATCTTCATACTCGTGGGCTTCATAGCGGCGATCATGAAGATAAAGCAGATAAAGCGTTTCAGAGCGCCGAAAGTCTGGGGAGAAGTCAGCAACGGAAAAAAAGTGGGCATTCTTCTTCTCTCCGTTCCCGCGATCATCTCGATAATTATGATGATCGACGTTTACGGCGGTTTCTCCGTGTCGCTCATACATGATCTCATAGCGAAAGGCGGAGCGTGATGACTACTTATACCGAAGGAACGCCGGAGCGCGGACTGCAGAAGCTTGCGGTGAAATACGGCGGTGCCGCGGCGATAATGCTTGCCAACACCACGGTCGTACAGGTGACGATCATGGTGATCATAGGCACGATCTTCGGTCTGATACCCGGCGGTCTGGAGCTTTTAGACACAAAGACGGACATCGGATTTATTTTCAAGCTGGCGCTGAATGAGATCGCGGCTTATACCGTTCCGATGATAACGATGTATGCGCTCTTTTACCGCGAACTTAAATTTGAGAAAACCATATATGAGTCGGAGATGCGGTATGACCGCTTTTTCGGCGAGACAGCGCTGCTTTTCGTGACAGGGCTCGGCGTATCGACTGCACTCAGCATCGCTACAAGCTTTATTTCGTCCTTTCTGAACACGGTGCTCGGCATACCGGAAACGAAAGTGGCATTTAATTCCATGATGCCCCGTGACCTTGTGACCTACACCGCGTTCGGGATCGTGCTGTGCATCGTGGGTCCGGTCTGTGAGGAGATCATCTACCGGCATATTCTCCTGCGCCCGCTGCGCAGATACGGAGATATGACCGCGGCGCTCGTTACAGCGCTGTTTTTCGGGCTTTCGCATTTCAACTTCGATCAGTTCCTCTACACCTTCTCGTTCGGCTTTTTCCTTGCAGTTATCACCCTGCGTTCGGGGACGGTGATCCCGGCGGTGATATGCCACATGCTGAACAATCTCGCTGCCGGAGTGCAGACATATCAGCCGGAATCGCTGGGGAACGCGGAACTTGAAGGTGTATTGAAGTCAATGGCGGAAATATTCACGGCGGCGAACGGCATTTTTGTCCTTGGCGGCATACTGCTGATAATAATCGTTATACTCACGCACCTGCTGCGCTTAAAGAACCGGAGCGGTATTCCCGCATCGAAGCAGCTTGCGATAGTTTTCTCGAATCCGCTCCTGCTCGTCTGCATCGCGGTCTCCCTTGTCGTTACATTCATCGATCTCTATATAGCGTGAATGAGACCAATGCGGTATAATTTGCCGTTATTTGTTGACAGGAAGTATATTTTTTGATAAAATATCTTTAATAAAACAGCGGCAATAGAAGAATAACGAAAGGAAGGTCTTAACAATGAGCAGTGAAAAGAAGTACACCGATGAAGAGGTAAAGGCGATAGTTGACGATGCACTCCGCAAAGCGGAAGAAAAAGCCGCTGCAGGACTCGGCGAGGAAAGAGAACTCACCCCGGACGAACTGGAAAGTGCCGCGGGCGGATGAAGGCTGAAGGACGGGCAAGAGATCACAATTGAGTTGGTTGACACCTATGCAGCCATATTTAAAGCACAAAAAGTGAATTCTGATGTGCTGAAAATAATGTCAGTTGCATTAGGGTTCTATCCTATGGATGAAAAAAATATTACTCAGACTAATCGCGCTTATGTATGGAGCGCGCTCTGCGCGCATATCTGAATCGTGACGAAATCACCTGGTTTTGTCTGCGGACAGATACCGATTCAGTATGAAGCATATACAGCGGTGCCGGGATCGACCGGAGGGAACGATGATGAATTACGAAGAAGCAAGAAAAAAGATGTCCGATATCGGTCAGGAGCATGTTTTCCGGTTCTTTGACGAGCTTTCGGATATACAGAAGGAATCTTTGATAAAGCAGATCGCGGAAACCGATTTTTCCGTGCTCCGCAGGATAAACCACGGTGCCGGCGATGAACGCGGGGTATTCGCTCCGCTTGCCGCGATGCAGAGAAGCGAGATCGAGGCGCGTGAGCAGGAGCTTCACGATGTCGGCGTAAAGACGATAAAAGAGGGGAAGACAGCTGCGCTTCTGCTTGCGGGAGGAATGGGAACGCGTCTCGGCTCCGACGATCCGAAGGGAATGTACGATATCGGGCTTACAAAGCCGGTCTATATCTTCGAGCGCATAATCAGCGATCTTCTTGATGTGGTAAGAGAGACGGACACCTGGATAAGGCTTTTCATAATGACGAGCGAGAAGAACCACGACAAGACCGTGTCATTCCTCAAAGAGCACGATTACTTCGGCTATAAGGAAGACCGGGTCGTGTTTTTTAAGCAGGATATGGCTCCCGCCTGTGATTTTGACGGTAAGCTTTATATGGAAGCAAAAGACCGCATCTCCACTTCTCCCAACGGCAATGCGGGCTGGTATTCGTCGATGTGCCGGGCGGGTCTTGACAAGATACTTGCCGATGAGGGAATAGAGTGGATAGACATTTTCGCTGTTGACAACGTTCTCCAGCGCATCTGCGATCCCTGTTTCGTGGGCGCGACAGTCCTTGCGGGCGTTTCCGTCGGCGCAAAAGTAGTGCGCAAGGCGGCACCGGACGAGAAAGTGGGAGTGATGTGCCTTGAGGACGGAAGACCGTCCATTGTGGAGTATTACGAGCTTTCCGACGAGATGATGAATGCGAAGAACGCGGACGGAGATCCCGCATACAATTACGGCGTGATTCTGAACTACCTGTTCCGCACGAGCGAACTTTCAGGCGTAGCGGACGAAAATATGCCGCTCCACGTTGTAAAGAAGAAGATACCGTATATCGACGAAAGCGGCACTCTGATAAAGCCCGCGGAGCCCAACGGCTTCAAATTCGAGCAGCTGGTCCTCGATATGATACATCAGCTTTCCACCTGTCTCCCATACGAGGTCATAAGGGAGAAGGAGTTTGCGCCTATCAAGAACCCTACGGGCATAGATTCCGTTGAAAGCGCAAGAGAGCTGCTTAAAAAGAACGGCGTTGAGCTGTAAGGAAAGGCTCCGCCTTGGATCCGTGGACGCGTTTTTTTAAGAGATTTTTAGAGACTTGGGGAAAACCTTTTGCTGAATCGAAGTTTTTCTTATGGCGCGCGTCCTTGCGCGCCTTTGGAAAACTTCTGCACCGCTTCCTGCGGTGGAAAGGTTATTCCCCAAACCCCTTTCCAAAGACTTTTGATTGCTCCGCATTTAAGGGAGAGGGTTATCACAACAGAATGAAAGACTGCTGAAACTTATAAATCTCAGCAGTCTTTTCTTGTATTCAGATGAATATAGCTAACCGTGGAGCTGCACCCGCCCATTGAAGAATGTCGCTACGCATTTCGCCGCGGGGCATCCCCCGCTTACGCGTACTTATATCTCTTCTTATATCCGCGGAAGAACAGGAACGACATTAATGTCGCGAGAAGCTCGGAGAATACTACGGAATACCATACGCCGTAGAATGCAGCTTCGTAGCTTGAACCGAATACGTGGAAGAAGATGACCGGTACTGCAACGATGGTTGCGAGGTTGAATACAAGCGTTCTTACGACTGAAATGACGCCGGAGACCTTACCGTTGTTGAGGGCGGTAAAAAGACCGGAAGCGTAAGTCGGGATTCCCTTGAACAGGAAGGACAGCGTAAAGATCGAAAGACCGTCGATCGTGATCTGCATGAGCATCTCGTCTCCGTGGGAGAACGCACTTGCAAGCGGGTGGGACAGAAGCTCGATCGCGACAGTGGAAACAACGCTGAAGATGATAACGAGCCAGATACTCTTTTTATGCAGATCCTTCATATTTTCCGTATCATCGGCACCGTAGTTGTATGAGATAAGCGGTGATACGCCGAGCACGAATCCGGAAGCGATAGCGGTAAAGATCGAGTTGACATAACCGACCGTACCGTATGCGGCAACGCCGACATCACCGATCATGTAGAGGAACAGGCTGTTGTAAACGACGTTGATGAGGGAACCGGATATGTTGGTGAAGAACTCGGAAACGCCGTTTCCGCAGGTCTTGAGTATCGCCGAAAAATCCTTCAGAGGTTTTCCGAGACGGAGAAGGCTTGAATTCTTGCTTGCAAAATATATAATGGGAAGGAGACCGCCGACGAAAAGACCGGCTGCTGTCGCTGCTGCTGCACCCTGTACTGCTTTGATAGGATCGCCGCCGGACAGAAGACCGACAAGGACTGCGTCGCCTACGGTATTGGTAACACCTGCGCAGATCGTGAAAACAAGTCCGAGACCGGGCTTCTTTGCTGTTGCAAGAAAGCTCTGGCAATAGAACTGGAGCATGAAAAGCGTTATAGCCGGGATAATGATACGGCTGTAAGCGAGACAGAAGGGCATCATCGTTTCTGTTACGCCGAGTGCCTGAAGTATCGGCTCAATGGTGAACCACAGTATCACCGAGATGATAATGCCGACTGCTATCATGCAGTAAGCGATGAATGAGAATGTGCCGTTTGCACGCTCTTTGTCGCCTTCACCGAGGATCTTGCCGACAAGTGCGCTTCCTCCGGTACCGAACATAACGCCGACTGCCGCAACGATCATAAAGATAGGTCCGACCTGGTTAAGTGCTGCGAAAGCTGTTGTTCCGCCGAAGTTGGATACGAAGATACCGTCAACGATCGTATAGAGCGATGCAAGAAGTACCGCAAAGATCGTAGGCAGAACGTACAGGAACAGCTTTCCCATTGAAAAATGCTGTGTAAGAGATGTGTTTTTCTCTTCCATAATGACTCCTCTCTCGATTCAAATGACTGCTTCGTTTTAAGAAGCATATTATAGATTTCTGAAAGACAAGGGTGAGAATTATCCGCGCGGCGAATCAAGCCTCCGGATAAAGTCCACCTTTTTTTCTTCATAAATAATATATCGGCAGATTTTAACAAATCTTTAATGCTTTTTCGACTTTTTCGGACAATTTTATTGAGTAACTACAATTGTACCGGTGCCTTGTTGTGCATATCGTACAACTGCAAGATGTCCCGATAAATCAAATATGGGCGATTATCACAATTTTTACTATGTGAAGCTTATACCATAACCGGAGAACGGATTGTGTGAAATTTGTGAAATTTCACGAAATTGTATTGCACAAAAAGGCAAAAAAGTGTATAATATAAAAGTAATCTATTTACATACCCCCACACTTACTTTCAAGGAGGTCACTATGTCAGAAGAACTCAGCATTGAAAAATTAAGGGAAGAAGTCAATCCGGTGTACAGCACCGCCCAGTCCTGTCTCCAGATAGCGGCAGTGCTCGGAGACGAAGACTCGGAAGCATTGCGCAAGACGCTCGGATTCAGTGTTTTCGGAGCTGACACCAAAGAAAGAGCCGCAAATATACCGCCGCAG
>JAFVBZ010000071.1 GCA_017479645.1 Ruminiclostridium sp.
TCGGTTTAAGAAATGGGTCACTTCTGAGGTTTTGCCGTCGATCAGAAAACACGGAGCCTACATCACAGATGAACTTCTCGAAGAGATAGCCGCCCATAAGGAGGCAGCCGAGAAGTTGTTCCGTGATCTAAAAGCCGAAAAGAAAAAGAACAGTGAACTGAATGATAAGATCAACGAACTGAACGAGAAGCGCGAAGCTGACGAACCTAAGTGTGTGTTTTATGACAATGTCTTGCAGGCGCAGGATTTAATTCCGATGACGCTGATAGCGAAAGACTACGGTATGTCAGCTACTCGTATGAACTCGATGCTTTATGCTTTCAGAGTACAGTACAGAATGAACTGCGGAACTTGGGTTCTTTACGCTGATTATCAGGACTTGGGTTACACGCAGACAGTAACGATATTTCCGCGCTACGATTATGAAAATCCGATACTCGTGATGTACTGGACGCACGCCGGCAGAGAGTTCCTTTACCGTTTCCTGAAGGAGCGCGGAATCGTGCCAGTAACAGAAAGAGAAACAGATACTATATAAAGAAAGGACATACACCTTATGAAAACAGATATTTATGAGATCACGGTAACTCCGCTTAATCCTTCGGCGGCTGCCGAAAAGGCATTGAAGGAATACAGCGAACAACTCAACAAAGCCTGCGAGATCGAACAGGCATTTTACCACCGCTTCGGTGCATTTATGCCGGACGATCTTTTCGAGCAGATAGTGGAGATAATAACAAAGTAAGCAATATGACAAGTGCCGCAGGCGAACACCAACGCTTGCGGCACAGTTATTCAGAAAGGAATACATAAGATGAAAAAAGCAAGATATTTAGTAAGAAAATATGCAAGTGACGAGGCGGGCGCAGTCTTTGACTACGATGAAGCATTAAGGATAACTTGCTGCATAGAAAAGATTTACTTCAAGCATCACGGAGAGTTAATGTCGAACGCACTTTTTAACGAGGTTTTCGACCTGATATATGCGGCGTGAAGATGCTGCATTTACACGATGAAAGGAGCAAGACTATGAATAAAGTGCTTGTAATGAAAAAGGAAGTCAACGGGTGCAAGGTCAATGTGTTTTGCCCGACGGAAAAGACTAACGACTGCAAAGAAGCAGTCTTGTTTCTCCTTACGGAGAGTTTTGAGAAGTCGATGTTGCCGACAGCGGAAAATGCGGAATAATATTTATAATAGTGCTTTACAAACCGTCAGATTTGTGGTATAATACGAAGTATAAACAATTGGCGGTGAGTGAAGCGCTTACGAACGGAAAGTGAGTTAGTGCTATGAAAAGAGTCAATTGTTTATACAGAGTTTCAACATTAGGACAGGTCGATGTTACCAAAGACGACATACCTATGCAGAAGATCGCGTGTCACGAGTTTGCCGAGAGGCAGGGCTGGGTGATAACCGAGGAATATACTGAAAAGGGTGTGTCAGGCTCAAAGGTTCACGCCGACAAGAGAGATGCTATTCAGCAGCTCAAACAGAACGCTCTCAATAAGGAGTTCGACATTCTTCTCGTCTTTATGTTTGACCGTATCGGGCGTATAGATGATGAAACGCCGTTTGTGGTCGAATGGTTCGTTGAGCAGGGTATCGAGGTTTGGAGCGTTCAGGAGGGCGAACAGCGTTTTGACAATCACGTTGATAAGCTGATGAATTACATACGGTTCTGGCAGGCTGCCGGAGAAAGCGCAAAGACTTCGGAACGTATAAGGACGAGAATGCGCCAGCTTGTTGAGGAAGGGATTTTCGCAAAAGGAGTAGTTCCTTTCGGGTATAAGCTCGTAAAGCGCGGCAGGCTCAACAAGAAAGGCTTTGAAGTCCGCGATCTCGTTATTAACGAGGAAGAAGCGCTGTATGTAAGACGGATATTTGATATGACGGTGTTTAAGAATATGGGAACACACGTCATAGCACAACTGCTCAACGATGAGGGCGTGAGAACGCATAACGGCAAGCCGCTGTATGTAACGTACATTAAGGGTATTCTCACAAGAAAGATTTACTGCGGATATATCGAGGCTGGCGGCGTTAGTTCGCCTAAACTTGAGGAACTCAGCATAATCAGTGAAGAATTGTGGAATCGTGCTCAGGAAATTGTACATCAGCGCGAGCGTAATTATGCAGACCGCCGGACGATAAGTATCAGAACGCAGAGCGAGAGCCTTTTGTCGGGCAATATCTTCTGTGCCCATTGCGGCAGACGGCTCGTTTATACTTCGTTTGATAAGAACTACGAAAGAAAAGACGGGGGAATCACTCCTTACCGGATCAGACGTTATCAGTGCGCCAGCAGGACTTGGAAACGTGGCGAATGCAGCGGAAGCGCCTCCTATAAAGCTGATAGGGTCGATGAGGTGGTGCTTGCGGTAGTAAAAGATGTATTTTCCCGTATTACCGATGTTCCCGAAACAACGGCTGTCGAAACAAAGCTGAAAACGCAGTTGAGCGAAGCAAAGGCTGTGCAGAAGAAACAGGCAATGCAGCTTGAAAAGCTGGGCAGACAGCAGGAGAAATTACAGCTTGAGATTGCGAGCAGCCTGACCGGAGACAGTATCTACACCGCAGATGACCTTGCAATCGCCCTCAGAACCTTAAAGAGCAAGATGATCGAAGCTGAAATGAAGCTCGAAGAAGCCAATCAGGTCGTTGAAAAGGGCAAGCAGGCAGCAGAAGCAGTAATCCCTATGTATAACAGGTTTGTTTCGTGGGCGAATACCTTTGATGAGATGTCCGTGTTAGAGAAAAGAGCTGTCATCTCAGAGCTTATCAGTCGTATCGAGGTCGGCAAGGGTTATGAGATCAACATCACGCTGAATATCGACTATGAGCAGTTCTGTGATAGTTGGAACGCTGTTGCTGTATGAATTTGGTCTAAAAAAAGATGCCGGAGTCTCCTTGTGGGGCTTCGGCGCTTAAAGGGTTTTATATACCCTGCCAAATTTGAAAACTTTAAAATTTAATAGGTTAAGGATTTTTTTGAGGCTTTCAAATTTGGTAGGTAATGGGAGTTAGTCGGTAGAGCGCTTGACTGTTAATCAAGATGTCACTGGTTCAAGTCCAGTAACAGGAGCCAGCCCTTAGTGGACTTGAACTCGCATTATAAGCGGATTCAAGTCCATTTGGTTTTTAGCTGAAATTGCGTTTTGGCTCTTGTTTGGCTCTAAAACCAACACTTTTCGCATAATATAGCAAAGTGTCGGAAAGTGCATTATAGCGCGATTTGCTTGTAGGATACTCAAACGA
>JAFVBZ010000072.1 GCA_017479645.1 Ruminiclostridium sp.
TAACCCTCATCGGCATTTTCTCTTCTCCCAAGTGTGAAGAGCCCGGCTGCAATAACGAGCCCGCTGCAGACAGCCGTTACTGTTCATTTCATAAGTATAAATACTCGTACAGCACTTCCAGGAGCAGCACCACAACAAAGACTACAACCGCTCCAAAGGTGACTACAACAACGACTACCACCCTTCCCCCGCTCCCGGTAATGGAGACTTACGAGGAAGATTACGCGGTCAATGAGGATATGATCGGCTGGATCAATATCTATATCCCCAATGAGAACGATATCAATGAGCCTGTGGTACAGGGCGAGGACAACACCTACTACCTTACCCATGACTTCCTCGGCACCGAGGTAAAGGAAGGCGCTATATTCGCAGACTTCAAGTGCGCTTTCACCACCAGAACAAGACCTGCAAACACTATACTCTACGGTCACAATATGGCTTCCGGCAAGAGCTTCGCAAAGCTCACCAGATACTGCACATGGAATACCAGCAAGATCACCGGTCAGAGACTCGGCATAAGCCAGTACATAGCAGCTCCTACCGTTACATTCGATACGGTCTGGGAAAAGGGCACATACAAGGTATTCGCGGCTATCTTCGTCAACACCGAGGAAAAGAACGGCGAAGTGTTCAAGTACTACAAGCAGAGAACGATTACCAGCGAGGGTGAGTTCTACGACTATATCGGCAAGATCATGGACAGGAGCCTCTTCTTCACCGATGTTGACCTTGAGTACGGCGATGAGCTGCTCACCCTCTCCACCTGCTACTACCCGCTCACCAAGCAGGCTGCGGATACCCGTTTCGTTGTATTCGCAAGACGCGTAAGAGAGGGCGAGAGCGCGGAAGTTGATACTTCCAAGGCTATCGAGAATCCGAACCCGCTTTACTTCGACTACTACTACCAGGTGAACGGCGGTTCGTGGAAGGGCAGAAACTGGGATACAGATCCCAACAGCACCGATACCACCAAGACACATCTGAAGATAAAGGGCTTTGACGAATATTACAAATCGCATGAGACAACTGCGAGCACAGAGGGTTGATGAACTGAATGCCTGAACTTGATCTGTCACAAAACAAAAAGACCCCCGTAAAGCGCCGCCCGCCCAAAAAGCGGAAGCAGATGGGCCCCGTAGAGATGTTTTTCAGCGGAATACTCCCGTGGAAGGGCGATTCGACGGGCGAGGCGATAAGAAAGATCGTACTTCTTGTTTCTATCATTGTTCTCTTTGCGGCAGGGTTCATAATGCTCGACTTCTATGTTCTCCGCGACAGCAGGAACAATCAGGAAGTCCAGAGCTATGCCGAGCAGAAGGAGGAGAATGCCTCCGATGATGTCATAACCGTTCTCATGGATACGGACGACGATGATGATGCAAACAGCAGCGGCAGCACCGAAAAGAAGGAAGTCGAGATACTCGCGGAATACAAATCCTTCTATGAGCGCAACAATGACTTCGTGGGCTGGATAGAACTGTATCCGTACATACAGATGCCGGTAGTCCAGTACTCCGACAACGAGTATTACCTGCACCACAACTTCGACGGCGGTCCCAACGAGAACGGAACGATCTTCGCGGATTACCAGGGCAAGATCACCGCGGATAAGATGCCCGGAAATCTTCTGCTTTACGGTCACAATCTCATAACCAACAACTTCTTCCAGCCTCTTTCCCATTACCGCAAAGAGGGTATGGACTTTCTGAAGCACAACTACCTTATCCAGTTCGACACGCTCTACAACCGCAACCGCTACTTCGTTTTCTCGGTATTCCTTACCAACACGAATGAGCAGCACGGTGAGGTGTTCAAATACTGGAACAAGGTAAACTTCTCGTCAAAATCCGACTTTGACAACTACGTCGCGGAATGCCTCGACAGAAGCTACTTCTACACGGGAGTTGACCTCGAATACGGCGACGAGATAATCACTCTTTCCACCTGCGATTTCTCGATGTTCAACGATATGCGCCTTGTCGTAATGGCAAGAAAGGTGCGCGACAATGAGGGACTTACCCTCGATACATCGAAGTTTATCGACAATACCGGATTTGACGACAACGGAAATGTCAAGCGCAAGATGTTCGATGCGTACTACAAGAACTATGCCTGCGAATGGGCAGGAAGACAGTGGGACCGCTCCTACATCAAGGATTTCAAGGAAGAATAACTGAATATGCTGCAAGGCGGCTGACTGCCGCTTTGCGCTGTTTTACGACAAAACAACAGGAGGTGAGACTACGGAAAAAGGTTCTGTCATAAAGATCACGATAGCGCTTATGATCATATCCCTTTATGTGTTCCTGTTCGGGATCATGGGGACTATCGACAGCATCGACGTAAGCATCGGTGCGGAAGAAGAAGCCGAGCCGGCTGAGATAAAGATAGCCGCTCCCGCAGTCACATCTGCCGTCAATGAGGACGGAATGGCAGTCTATACATACGCGACACGGCTCAACGTGTACAATGCCCACAAGCCCATGCTTGCCGACTACACGAGAACCGAGACTATGCTGCTCATACCGTCGGAGGACGATACCACATCGGCGGTAACCACTGCCGCCACCGAAAGCGCAGATTTCGTGATGAGCGGCGACGATCTGAACTACACCGTACCGGTAACCACCACGACTGCCGCACCGGAAACAGAAACGACAACAGAAGCGACTACGACGGTTCCCGAGACTACGACTACTCCGGCGCCCACGACTGCTGCTCCAGATATCTCTTCCGAGACGACTACGGTCACGCCTGTAACGGAAGCTGATGACGAAGATGATATCGAAGATGCGGAAGAGATTGACGAAGACGATGCTCCGCTCAATCTCCGTGAAGACGCAGAGGACGATATTGACGGCGGAAATGTCACGATAGTAACGACTTCCGCTCCCGAATCGGAAACAGAGACATCACAGACTACGGCTGCCGAAGAAACTACGGCTTCCGATGTTTCCGGCAACAACGAGATCTTCACGGTAAATGCAGGCGGTACGATAATCACCGACACGGCGCTTAATATAGTTTCGGCTGCGGTAATGGCTGAGATAAGCGATGTGTTCGATGATGAAGCAATAAAGGCGCAGGCGATAGCCGCATACACTTATATCAAGTACTACAACCTCAACAACCAGAGAGCGTATATTGCAAAGGCAACGCCGAGCCAGAAGGTCAAGGATCTCGTAAGCCAGGTCATCGGCAAGGGGTTATACTACAACGGAACGCTGATACAAGCGGTTTACACTGCTTCAACAGCGGGAAGAACAGCTTCATCGAAGAGCGTCTGGGGCATGGATTATCCGTATCTCAAGAGCATAGACACCGGATTTATCGACAAGGAATACGATATCAACTACGGCAGAAAGGTGACATTCACTTCCGACGAGATGAAGGAGTATGTAAGGAACAGCACGGGAATTGAGCTGTCCGGCGATCCTTCACAATGGTTCACGATCGAATCCTATGTTGACGAGATCTTTGTCGGGCAGATGACGGTAGGCGGACAAAGCACGTTTAATAACGGAACGCGCGATGTGAAGATCACGGGACGAGTATTCCGCGAAACGATAATGAACTTTGATATCCGCTCCTCCTGCTTCGAGATAAGCTACGATGCTGGCACGGACGAGTTCACGATCACGACTTACGGTTACGGTCACTGCGTCGGACTGAGCCAGCACGGTGCCAATATTCTCGCTTCGCAGTACGGATACACCTACGATCAGATCCTCGCTTTCTACTACCCCGGCGCTGAGATCCGCTGAGAGGTTTTGAGAGACTTTTAGAGATTTTGAGAGAAAGGGGCTCTGCCCCTGTGACCCCGCCAGCCCCCTTTAAAAAGGGGGCTGGACACCCTAAACCAATGCAGTATTTCAGAGCGCACAGCTATGGACAGCTGACAGCCGAAATGCAGTGTTGTCGGTGAAGACTCCATTCAGAAAATAACAAAGAAAACAGCTTACAGAGAATTTTCTGCAAGCTGTTTTTGTATTTGGAAGAGAATAACTAACCGAGGTGGCGCACTCGTCAATAGAAGAATGTCGCTACGCATTCCGCCGCGGCGCGTCCGCCGCTCCCTTTTTTAAAGGGGGCTGGCGGGGTCACAGGGTTACGGCAGGAAGCCGTGAGTAGGCTGCCAAAAGGCACGCACGATGCGTGCATATAGAGCAGCCGAAGCGGAGCCCCTTCTCTCAAAGTCTCTCAAAGTCTCTCAAAACTCTCTCATCAATGTCTCGGGTTGGACTTGACGAACATGACGGCTTTAGTGATGACGCGGATAGCTTCGCTGCGCATTTCAGCCGCAGCTCGGTTCACCTCGTCGGCATCGGACTTTCGCTTTACACGCACGATGCGCTCCGGCAGGTTTTTAAGGATTTCCGCAGTCACCGCAGATATGCAGATATCACAGGTGCAGCAGTGAAACCGCTCCATTATGCCTCCGAGTTGCTCGTTTATCAGCAGAAAACCTACATTGACAAACTGCGTCCCGTTGTCCGACTTCATGAAAACTGCGGGAACAGCTTCCTTTTCCGGAGCCTTGAATGCCGGATTTGTAAGTACCGGCTGCTCCTGTGAGCCGTCAAAAAGTCCGAGTACTTTGCCTGTCTTTGCTGTATGTGCCATACCTTACAACTCCACCGGTCTGTTCTTCGGAGGACGTCCGCGTCCGAGCTTCTGCTCCGTGCGCTTCGGCTTCTCCATGCCAAGTATCTCGTATGTCAGATCCATAAATTCACGCGCGGACTTTGAACGCGGCGCATACTCGATGATAGTCTTTGCGTGCGCAGGGGCTTCCGCTATAATTACGCTTCCGCTTATCTTCTGCTCGAACACGTCTGTGTCAAGCTGCTCGGCAATGATGTTCGCAAGCTCCTCGACTTCCTTCGTGAGCACAAGTCTCGGTGAGTACTTGTTAAGCAGGATACCGCGTATTTCAAGCGACGGATTGTAATACTTCTTTACCGCGAAGATCGTCTCTTTAAGCTGCGCTATTCCCTGCAGCGAAAGGATCTCCGGCACCATTGGTATAACAAGCTGGTTTGAGACTGCATACGCGTTTATAGTCAGTATCGAGAGAGCCGGAGGCGTGTCAACAAGTACATAATCATATTCGTCGGAGATCGTCGATAGATGCTCTTTCAGTATGTATTCGCGTCCTACCGATGTAAGCTCAAGCTCAACGCCGGACAGCAGGATATTTGCGGGTACAACATCACAGCAGTTGCAGTGCTGAACCGTATCGTAGATATCCGCACGGCTCTTGAACACATCATATATCGTGTACGACGAATCGGTATCGGCACCGAGGCTGAAACTTAAGTTCCCCTGCGGGTCAAGGTCGAGGGCAAGCACCTTCTTCCCCATTCTCGAAAGACAGCCGCAAAGCCCTGCGCAGGTGGTAGTCTTGCCGACTCCGCCCTTCTGATTTGTGAACGTGATGACTTTAGCCATAATTACTCTCAATACCCTTCTAAAACATAAGCGGCTGCGCTCTCACACAGCCGCATAACGTGTTTAATGCGATCAGATCGAAGATGTGTAGTTGCCTTCAAGGTTGCTGTCCTCAGGCTGGTAAATATGGTAGTTCGCCTTACCATTCTTCTTAACGAAGTACATCGCCGCATCAGCGCAGCCTACGAGCTCCTTAGGATCCTGGCTGTGCTCGGGATAGATAGCAATACCGATAGAAGCCTTGATGTTGAGGGTGGTATCAACAGACTTGGAATAATATCCGCTGTAAAGGTCGTCGATGATATCCATTGAAAGGACTTCGACATTCTCTACCATATTCTGGTCGGGTACGCAGAGAACGAATTCGTCTCCTCCGAAACGTCCTGCAAATCCGGACTCGCCGGTCTTGCTCTTGATTACGTCAGCAACGAATCTGATGACCTCATCGCCGACTGCATGGCTGTAACGGTCGTTGATGAACTTGAAGTCATCGACGTCTATGAACAGCGCAGCGATCTTCTTGCCGGTGCTTCTTTCAAGCTCGGAAGCAAATTCGCGCTCGAATGTATTTCTGTTGTACAGCTGTGAAAGGAAGTCGAAGCTTGCGCGCTCCGCAAGTTTGAGTGTTGCGTTCTTTTCGCTCGTGATATCCGTGAGGACGCCGATAACTCTGAGGACTTCGCCGAGACGGTCGGTGATGCAGCGTGCTCTCATGGATACCCACATATCCTGACCTGCGGCATTCTTGATCTTGTACTCGCCGCCGATATCGCCCTTGTCCTTGAAGAGGTTTGTCATATCTCTCTTGTACTTCTCGGAATCGTTCTCGTCCATGAGGGAGTCGAGGAACTTGCCGTTGTTGAGCGTTGCGCCGCTTACGTTAAGACCGATCTTTTCCTTGAAGTTATCGGAAACGAACATGGATTCCTTTGCGAAATCCCATTCAAACAGCATGTTGTCGGAGATATCCGATACTGTTCTGTGGAGCTCTTCACTCATCATCGACTCGTCCATCATCTCGTTGAAGATGTTGGACATTCCGGCAAATTCCTTGCCCATACCGTCGGTATTGATACGCTCCTTGTGGTTGCCGGCATTGATCTCCTTCATTGTGGAGAGCATTCCGAGCATCGGGTCGATAACCTTCTGTGTTGCTATAACCATTACGAGTACGCAGATAAGGATAAGCGCAGCGATTATAACCATACCTACGATGAATACCAGCATTACCGAGCTTGAAGCTTCGGAAGCAGGATAAAGGGAGATCCATACCCAGGATGTTCCGTTGATGTGACCGAATGCACCGAGGTACTGACCGCTTGTGAGCTTTTCGCCTGCATCACCCACATTAGTGGAGATCATGGAAGAAACTGCGGGCTCTACCGAGGAAGAGAGGTCTGCGCTGGGGGAAGAAACGCTGCCGTTGAAGTTGAAAGCGGTGTCGCTGTCAGCCACAACGAGGTAGCCGTGTCCGAGGAAAGAGGACGCGCTGAGGATATCTGTGATCTTCGCAGCGTCAACTACTACGGAAACATAGCCCTCTCCGCCGGAAAGGGGAGCTGTTGCGGCAAATACGTTCTTCTTGTAGGAAGCCTCATTCATTGCGAACTTGGAAACGAAAGCGGAAGTCTTGGAAGAAGAGCTGTCGTCTATTCCGAAGAAATGTGTTCCGACTGCCACACCTGCCGAGCTGTAGAGAACTCCGCCGTCCGAACCGCTTACAACGATGTCGAGCACGGAGCCGCCTGCCTTTGCGGCAGTGCTGATCGTGTCGAGGTCTGCCTTTGCGCTGTTCACGTCCTTGACCGAGGAAACGAATAGATCCATTCCGGCATAACCCGCCGCATCGCTCATGTAAGCGTCTGCGATGTTTGCTATCGCTGCGCTCTGTGCGGCACCGGCTGTTGCAGCCTCATCGCTTATCACGGTCTTCGAGAATCCGAAGATCTGAACTGCGGAGACGATCGCCAGAATGACGAGCGGCAAAACAGTAGAACCGATAAGTATTGCCCTGAGGGCGGTTTTTACTTTGATATTCATACCCATACCATTCCTATCGTGTGTATTTTGCATGTACTTCCGTGCATGCTGTATCCCGGCTCACGCCGGACGGCTTTCAGCTTTTGCTAAGAGCCTTTTATCCGCTTCTGCGCCTCTTCGCGCCGGAAATCTCTTTCCAGCTTTTCCTGACGCTGCTGAAGCTGAATATTATAGACGAGCTTTGCGAGGAGCCCCTCCATTTTTTTATCGACGTTTGTGAATTCGCAGCCGTATCCCTCAAGCTGTCCGTCGAAGAACAGCTGGAGCCGCAGCACTTTGACCACTGCGCTTACGATCTCGCTGTCAACCTTGAAGTTAAGGAGAAGGATATCGTCCTTCCGGAAGGGCGGATCGGTCCCTTCTATGAAAACTCCGCCGATGCTGACATTCTTGATCTTTGCAAGCACAGGCGACTCGAGCTCAAACGTCATATTGTCACGCTCGTAGCCGCTGATCACGCACCGAAGATCTGACTGCACCTTGAAGTATTTGCGCCGTTCCTCCATTATCGTGCTCGTATCGTCCCGGATCTGGATATTTAGCTGATTATCCAGCGACATCTTGACACGGCCCATGTATCTTATCCGGTCGCCGTTCTTCATGGACGCAATAACGTACACGCCGAGGTCAGCCGGATATTCGGTCATGTCCCTGCCTTTTATCATTATGATGTTGTTTACGGGTATATTGTTCACGAAAACTCTCGGAAACGAGAAATGCTCACTGTCTGTTTCGAGCATCAGCCTGCCGTCAAGTCCAGTCACGCGGACACTTACGATCCCGCTCGTATCCAGCATGAGCACCCCTCCTTCCGCGCACTCAAGATGCACCCACAAATACTTGCGGGCACAATCGCTTATTATTAATTATACATTAAAATGCACAAAAAAGTCAATAGCGGAGCGCGATTTTTTTGAGTCGGAATGCAAAAACCGTCATAAGTGACAGAATATTCGTCAATGTAAACAAAATTTCCCCTTTATGCATCTTGAATTTGCAGAAAAATTTGGTTAAATTGCTCAAAGAAATAAAAAGTTTTAAAAATCGCTGTACAAACAGGCGAAAAAATTGTATAATATATTAAATATAGGTATATGCCGGAACGGAGGTGCAGCGTGCGCTCATACTTTCACTGCCACACCTCGCGTTATGCCAGACGGAAGGCGGTGTGGCTCACACTTGTGGGCTCCGTTTGCGCCGAAGCTGCCGTGATCTCGTTCATAATCCTCTTCTTCGGCATGTTCGGCTCGGAAAACCCGACGCCTGCGCCGGAGCTTATAATAGCTTCCGCGGCATTCGTGACTGTCGGGCTTGCGGTATGCCTGCTTGCGGCGCACTCGGCGGATAAGAAGACCCTGCGGCACAGCAGATACACCTACGCGGACATTCAGCTGAAGTTCGCCGCGGTGAGCCGATATGAGGGCGAGATGCGCATAAACGGCAGCAATACCATATTCCGGGACCTCTATATCATACCGTTCAGTACCTTTGATTCGGCAGTCCCCACCGAGGACGGCAGAAAGATCGTGATCCGCGGGAAAATCCGGAAATACTCTATGGACAGCGATTTTCTCGGCTATCATGTCCGGGGCGGTGATGTGGAGTTCGACAAGATGTGGCTGAACGTCGGCGGTTTCGAGGAGATAGGAGAAGCGGTGATACCGGCTGTTTTCGGCAAGCCGGAAAGGCTTTGCAAGGCGCTTGCGGAGGCAAAAGAACGTTTCGATGAAATTCCCGCCCCGCGCAAATACGTCTTTAAGGAAGCAGACTTTATCCGCCGCAGACCGAAAAAGCGCGTGATGCCGGAGGATCTCGATTACAGCAGAAGCTGGAAATAAGCGGAAAAGGCGAAAATTTACGCAAAATGTGTTGAAAAACATCACGATATGTAGTATAATAAACATATATGCGGTACAACCGGCTGTGTTCCGGAACCGCATCGGCATGCAGCACCACGGAGGTAAAAATGGCACTGTTCGACACCAACTCGTTCCATATAGCGGAACAGGGACTCAAGCTCTTATCACAGCAGCAGGCAGTCATTGCCCAAAATATCGCCAATCAGGATACTCCCGACTATAAGGCAAAGTATCTGTATTTTGCCGGCGTGCTCAGGGACAAGCTCGATGAAGCCGGACAGAAGACCGGTACAAAGCGGCTGGAGCTTGCTTCGGTGATACATACCGACGAGACGACAGCCGATCAGCCCGACGGGAACAATGTTGATGCGGATACGCAGGAAGCGCTTTTCGCAAAGAACGCGATACAGTACGAAGCCCTCATCAATCAGATAAACTCCGAGTTTACGATGATGAGAACGGCGATGAGAAGATCGTAAGGCGAAAGGAGCAGTAAATGGCATTTCTCAGCAATCTTGACATAGCCGTTTCCGGAATGATCGCGGAACGCGCGAGAATGGACGTTATCGCACAGAACGTTGCGAACGCGGACACAACGAGAACTGCGAACGGCGGACCTTATGTAAGGCAGAACGTGGTTTTCACCGAAAACAAGACATACCGCCGTGCTCCCGATGTCAGCTTAAGCTCGATAGAGTTCTCAACGGTGCTCGGAAAGAGGCTCGAAGAGCTGCGCGGGCTTGCGGGACGCGGAAGAACTCAGACCTTTGAGGGCGTGCTTATGACCGAGGTAGTTGAAGACCCGACGCCTCCCACGCCTGTTTATGACCCGACGCACCCGGACGCAGATGAGGACGGCTACTACTATCTTCCGAACGTTGACGTTGCGGAAGAGGAGATAGACATGCTCGCGGCTACCCAGTCCTATTCCGCAAATCTCACGATATTCAACAGTCTTAAATCCATTGCGAACAAAGCACTTACTATCGGCAAGCAGTAAGCGGGAAAGTGTTCGCCTGCTTTCAAAGTTCCGTTTTACGGGACTGAATTTAGGATCAAGCCCTTTTTAAAGGGCTTGCGGGGTCCGGGGCAGAGCCCCGTCTCTTAAAATCTCTCAAATCTCTTCTGAAAGGAAATGACCTATGCAGATAATACCGATGTCTCCGACGATACATACTATTGCGGCAGCAGACAAGGCTTTCGGAAACGAAGCTGCGTCCCTTAACAGCGTGACCGGTGCGGCAGATGAGAACGGAATGCCAAAGACCGGCACATTCCTCGATGCGCTCACGGGACTCTGGGATCAGGCAGCCGAGGCTCAGGCGCAGAAGAGCGAGGATATGATGAATATCATGCTCGGCAACACCGAGGGGCTTGAAACCATTCAGATGAACATAGCAAAGGCGGAGATCTCCACGGAGCTTCTCGTCAACATCAAGAACGCGGCAGTTGACGCTTACAACGAGATCATGAGAATGAGCATATAAAGGCTTTTGCAAAGTGAGGAGTGACGCCCGGAAGGGCATATACATAAATGGATAAAGTTAAAGAAATACTCGGGAAGATCACCGGTGCGATAAAGACCCGGTGGGAAGCCCTCAACAAGACAATAAGGATCATCATCATCTCGGTAGCTTCCGTGCTGGTGGTATCGCTGATAGTCCTTATCATCATCAACTCCATAACCCACTACGCCGTGCTTTACAGCGGCGCTTCCCCGGAAGAGACCGCAGAGATCATCGGCGTGCTCCAGGGTGAGCTCGGACAGACAGATGTGCGCGTTGACAACAACGGAGATATCCTAGTCCCGGCAAATGAGCTCGAGACCCTCCGCGCCCAGCTCAGCGTTAAGGGCTACCCAAAGACCACATTCAACTACGATATCTGGGATAACGGCATCGGAATGTTCTCCACCGAGTCGGATAAGCGCGTCAAGGAAAAACAGCAGCTTCAGGAAAATCTGCGCGCTACACTCGCGATGTTCGACGGAGTTGACTCAGCGATAGTAATACTTAATATCCCGGAGGACAACAACTACGTTTTCACCGTGACCCGCGATGAGCCGAGTGCATCGGTAGTGCTCAATACCAGCCATACGCTCAGCGTAAACACCGTTGAGGGCATCTACAACCTCGTAAGGACCGCGGTAAAGGGACTCAAGGAGGAAAATATCACCGTTACAGACGGAAGCGGCGAACTGCTCACGACCGATAAAGTGGCAAGCGCACTCGCCGACGAGGACGAGACGGTGCTCTACTACAAGCGCCTTGAATTCCAGAACTCCATAATCAGCATTCTTGACGACAAGCTCGGAAACCTGCTGAAGAAGGTGTTCCCGGATTACCGCATAGGCGTTGATGTGCGTCTCAACTATGACCCGACAGTAAAGCAGATCAAGGAATATACGCCTTCCGTCGATTCCGAAGGAAACCGCGGCGGTATGGTGCAGAATGAAAAGTATGTTTCCGCAGGCGGAGGAAATGCCGACGAGGGAGGACTTGTCGGAACCACTGTGAACGCGGATATCTCGCCGGACTACCCGACACTCCGTATCGGAGAGGGCGATGAGTTCTACTACGAGACACAGCGCGAGATCAACTATCTCGTAAATGAAGAGATTACACAGATAGAGAAGGACGGCTACAGCTTCGATAATATCTCCGCTTCCGTGATCGTTGACGATGACCCGGAGAACTTCACACAGGCAAATATCGAACAGTGGCAGAACCTTATCGCGGACTGCATCGGTACCACCACTGACAAGGTATCCTTCATACCCACCAGCTTTACCCTTGACAGGACAGGTGAGAGCGCAGGCGACGGCGGAGTTATCGTCCAGGGCGGCAACAATACGCTGGTATTCATTATAATCGCGCTCGGAATAATGCTGATAGTCCTGCTTGTAACGGCTCTCGTCGCAGCAGGCTCCAACAAGAAGCGCATCAAGGCAAGACGTGCTGCCGCAGTTGCGGCATCGTCCGGCGGATCGAGCATTTCAAGCGTAAACCTTACGAACTATGAAGAGGACGAAATGGGAAGAAGAACAGGAAGACCCGAAAACTCGCAGGACGGATTCGAGTTCGAGATACAGAGCCTTTCCGGCGATGAGGACGAGACCTCAAGAGACGCGCTCCTCAAGAAGGAAATACGCGATTTCTCGACTTCCAATCCGGAGATCGTTGCCCAGCTTATCCGAACATGGATAAGGGGCGAGGAATAATGCCGTACCTCAGCGGAATATTGATGAAAGGGGAACTTTTAAATGGCTGATGCGCCTCAGGCAGCACCGGGCTCTACGGCGGAACTGACTATGATGCAGAAGGTGGCAATGGTCATTTCCGCAATAGGTTCCGAAAACGCTTCAAAAGTATTCAAATATTTCACAGATGATGAGATCGAGAAGATAACCCTTGAAGTCGCGAAGATGGACTACTGGCCCGTCGAAGTAGTGACCGATGTCCTCAACGACTTCTACGAGGTCTGCCTTACCCAGAAGGTCATATCCGAGGGCGGTATCGAGTATGCGAAAGAGATACTCGAAAAGGCTTTCGGACCCCAGGCTGCGGCTTCTCTTTTCGACAAGATCACAAAACAGCTCAAATCCAAGTCCTTCGCTTTTATACGAAAGGCAGATTATAAGAACCTCCTCGCTATCGTTCAGAACGAACACCCCCAGACCATTGCGCTTATCCTTTCGTATGCAAGAAGCGATCAGGCTTCCGCGATACTTGCGGAACTTCCCAAGGAGATGCGCATCGAGGTAGTTGAGCGTATAGCGAAAATGGAGTCCGCTTCCCCGGACGTTGTAAAGAGCCTCGAAAATACCCTCGAAAAGAAGTTCGCAAACATAGTCACCACAGAGAATATGGAAGTCGGCGGTATGAACTACATTGCCGACGTTCTCAACAAGGTGGATCGTTCCACGGAAAAATACATATTCGACGAACTGAACCTGCGCGATCCCAAACTCGCGGACGAGATCCGTTCGAAAATGTTCGTTTTCGAGGATATCGTCAACCTCGATTCCATGTCCATACAGGCGTTCATCTCCGAAGTCGATCCGAAAGACCTTGCTGTTGCGATCAAGGGTTCTACGGCGGAAGTTGCGGACGTTATCTACGCGAATATGTCCACCAGAAACAAGGAGTCCACACAGACCGATGTCGAATACCTGCATAACGTTCGTATGCGTGACGTTGAAGAAGCACAGCAGCGTATCGTTGCGATAATCCGGCGTCTTGAGGACGAAGGAAAGCTTACTATTTCCAAGGGCGGCGACGACGAGATCATCGCCTGAGCAGTTTTAACGCAGAGCGTACACGGAGGTGAGCCGTATAAATGGCAGGCGGAGTTATCAAGGGCGGTATCGGTACCGGCTATGTTTATGTTAATAATTTCGATACCGACGAGCCTGTGATGAAGACCGTCTATGGCAAGAGCCCCGCTTCGGATAAGCTCGCCGAGATCTCAAAGCTCAACAGCCGACAGGAAAAGGCGATAGCCGCGGTCGAGAGAATGCTCGCCGGAACGGATAACGAAAGCGGTCTGTCCGGAAGCAGCGAAGGAACCGAGAAGGACACTGTCGCACTGGAAGAAGCCCGTATAGAGCGCGAGAAGCTGATCGCCGAGTACGAGTCTATCCGCATAAAGTATGAGAAGGAGTCCGAGGAGTTCGTTCTCCGCGCAAGAGCAAAGGCTACCGAGATATACGAGCAGACAAAGGAAATAGCGCAGAAGACTGTGCAGGAAGCCCGCGAAGAAGCTGACGGGATACTGAAAAATGCACGGGAAGAAGCGGTGAAGCTCGGCGAGAACTCAAAGCAGCGAGGCTACGATGAAGGCGTCAAGCAGGGCTACGACGAGGGGTATATGAAGGCGCTGAAAAAGTGCAAGGACAGCCTCGTGGAGCTCAAGGAGCTTGCCGAAAAGGTGACGGAGGACAAAACCGAGCTGCTTATGCAGTATGAACGCCAGCTTTTCGACACTATCTTTGATATCGCGCAGCGCGTGACTCTCGGTGCGCTGGGACAGAAGGACAAGGGTGTCATCACCCGTATGATACAGGAAGCCGGAAAGAAGTACAAGGCAAGCAAGACCGTAAAGATCACACTCTCCAAGCTTGATGTGAGCGACGAAGCGGAGATAGATGAGCAGCTGCTCAAAGACGTTTTCCGAAACTGCGAGAACGTGGATATCGAGATACTTGAGGACGCTCCCGCAGGTACGCTGATGATAGATGACGGCGCGGAGATAACCGATGCCAGTGTTATGACACAGCTAAAAATGGTCGAACAGCTCGGCAAGGGCAAATACCGCGACAAGAACATCACCGATATGCTCCGCGAGACACGGACTTCACGATCGAAAAAGACAGGCACAAAAAAGAAAGCAGCAAGTGAGGAAGAAGCTCCGGCTCCCGAAGAGAACGGGTCTCCCGCAGATGAGGGAGAACTGCCGGACGTGGTATATAAGGACGGAGACGCAGAAGATGCGCCGTCCGGAACATAAGATCATAACAGACAAAGAACTCCCGCCGTTAAGCGTGAAAGCGCATTCCGGCGGGATATTGCAGTATTGACGGAGGTTGCAGGAATATGGATCTTCGCGGTTTCAGAGCGGAAATCGGAAGCTTCGATATGTACCGATATATGGGCAAGATAGAAAAGATCGTAGGTATGACAATCGAATCTTCCGGTCCCGAATGCAGTATCGGTGATATCTGCCGCATATACTCGAAAGAGGACAGGGAAAATTTCATATACGCCGAGGTGGTAGGCTTCCAGTCGGAAAAGGTACTGCTGATGCCGTACACCGATATCGAGGGCATAGGCCCCGGAAGTATCGTTGATAACACCGGCGACAAGCTCCGCGTAAAGACCGGCGAGGCTATGATCGGGCGCATCATCAATGCTATCGGCGAGCCGATAGACGGAGGCGGCGAGATAAACTACACCGGAAGCGTCTCCATTTCCGGCGAACCTACAAACCCACTGACCCGCCCGAAGATCGCAGAACCGATCGAGCTTGGCGTAAAGGCGATAGACGGGATCCTCACACTCGGCAAGGGTCAGCGTATCGGCATTTTCGCGGGTTCCGGCGTCGGAAAATCCACGCTTATGGGTATGATCGCGCGTAAGGTAAAAGCCGATATCAACGTGATTGCCCTCGTCGGAGAGCGTGGAAGAGAGGTCCGCGAGTTCATAGAGAATGACCTGGGTCCGGAGGGTATGGCGCGCTCGGTGGTAGTGGTCGCAACTTCCGATCAGCCGGCAATGATGCGCTATAAATGCCCGATGACAGCAACCGCTGTCGCAGAATACTTTATGTCGCAGGGCAAGGACGTGCTGCTGATGATGGATAACCTTACCCGTTTCGCAATGGCGAACCGTGAGGTAGGTCTTTCTATCGGAGAACCGCCTATCGCAAGAGGTTATACACCGTCAATATACGCACAGATGCCGAAGCTGCTCGAACGTGCGGGCTGCTTTGAGAAGGGGAGCATCACCGGTATTTACGCGGTTCTTGTAGAGGGTGACGATACCAACGAGCCGATCGCCGATACTGTCCGCGGTATTATAGACGGGCATATCGTGCTTTCAAGAAAGATCGCCGCACAGAACCACTATCCGGCTATTGACATATCCGTGAGCGTTTCCCGACTTATGTCCATGATATGCACCGAGGATCACAAGGCGGCAGCGAGCAAGCTGCGAAATCTCCAGGCACTCTACAACTCGAATCTTGACCTTATCTCGATAGGCGCGTACAAGGCGGGAACCAACCCGAAGCTTGACGAGGCGGTATCGAAGATAGACAAGATAAACGGCTTCCTCTGTCAGCGCACAGACGAGAGCTTCTCGCTTGACGAGACTATAAGGCTGCTGAAAGAAGCAGTGAACTGATATACTATTATAATAGGAGATAAATTGATGAAATTCCTTCTGAAACGTTTCAGACCTGAGGGGCGCAAGGCTGCTGTTATCGGCTGGGTGATCGCGCTGATAAACGGACTTGCCGGCGGTGTGATCTCATATACCTCGGGCTTTGACAAGAATCTGCTGATATCCGGCGTGGTAATTGCACTTATGACAGTGCTGTTCGGATATTTCAAGCTGTACAGGCTCTATTTCGGAAATATCCTTCCTGTGCATATCGGAGCGCTGCTGTATGCCAATATCATTTCGTCGCATCTGCTCACCCCGAACGAGTACGAGACGGATATCGGAATGGTGATGGTATATGTATCGCGTACCGTGCTGCTGTTTATGCTTCTGGAAGTAGTTTTCAGACTGCTGATGCTGCTTTCCGACAAGACCGGGGATCACCCGGAAAATTTCAAGTGGGCGCTGCTGAGCAGTTTTCCGCTTTTCTTTACAGTGAATTTTTATCTTCCTTCGGAAACATATATTGAAAACTACAAGGATTTCTATTACAGGTATATTGATTTTGCGCCTTATCTTGCTGTAAGGACAGTGGTATTTACTGTAGTTGCCGCAAGCGTTCTCTCCACTTTTGCGGAAAAGCGGGCAGGTATATTTATGCGTGTCCTCTCGGGTCTCATGTTCGGAGTTTACGCGCAGTATATGTTTATGAATTCTGGCATAAGGACTGTCGCGGGAGACCCGATCGACTGGGAAAGCCTTACCGGAAGCGGCATTGTGAATATGGTCATCTGGGCGGTGCTGCTGTTTCTCCCGTTTGCGGCATACCTGATATCGGTGAAGTTAAAAGGCAGTGCGAAGAAACCGGTCGGACGCGCACCGTACTATTTAAGCGGTTTTATAGGCGCTGTGGAGTTTATATCTGTTATTGTGCTGATGCTGACAACTGAGGCTGATCTTCTTCATTATAATTTTGTCGGCATACTTTCCAACGAGGAGCAGTTCACGATATCAAAAAACCAAAATATCTTCACTCTCGTAATCGACATGGGCGATGTCAATATGTTTGAAGTAGAGATGAAGAATGATCCTGCATCTTTTGAGTGCCTTAAGGACTTCACTTTCTATGACAACTGCTCCATGACCTGTGACTCCACGAATATATCATTGCCTTCCATGCTTACCGGCGGTGAGGTATATGATACAGAGACATTGGATCAGTGGCATGATGAGGTCTGGTCTTCCGAAAGAGCGGAGACGTTCTATTCAAGACTGCACGAGAACAATTATAGGGTAAATATGTTCGGCGATTTCCAGTACGATTATCTTGATCTTACCGGAAAAGCAGATAATGTTATAAAAGCAGAGGGACAGTTCAATATCAACAGGCTTCTTTTCAACAGTATAGATAATATGTCCGGGTTCAGATATATGCCTCTGCTTATAAAGCAATTCGTTGAGCCGGACTGGAGCATGATCAATCACGGTGTTGTCATTCAGAAACAGTGTTATCACAGCAATTCTGAAATTCTGAACAATCTCAGACTTAAGCTGTCCGACAATGACAGTAATTATTTTATCATTGAGCATATACTTGGCATGCACTGGCACGGCTGGTGGGCGAACGGCAAGGAAGGCTCGATGGACCAGACAAAGAGCATTGTAAACAATTATATACAGCAATTCAAGGAACTTGGCAAGTACGATGACTCTGTAATTATAATTACCGCTGATCACGGTGTACATGCCGAGCCGGACGATATGCCGATCTTTTATATAAAGCGTGCCGGCGAAAGTCACGACGCTATGCAGATATCTCATGCCCCGATCCAGCTTCTCGATTTCCAGGCTACCTGTCTTGATCTGCTCGGACTTGAAAAAGAGGGCGACGAGGAAATGTTCGGCAGATCTATATTTGATATCGGAGAAGACGAGGAGCGAGAACGTCTTGTTTTCCAGCGTGAGCAGTATGAAATAACAGGAGACCCCAACGCCTACGGTTATAACAACCCCGATAAAGTCGATATGCTGTGGGGATATTACTATACCGGAGACAGATACGATCTTGCGAAAAAGGAAGAATTCCAGCCGCCTGATGTTGTACACAGAATAGTCATGGGATATGACGGCTGATAAGATAAGCGTCCGCGGAAGGAGGGATATGCCGGGTGAAGAAATTTGTATTCACGCTTCAGAACCTGAAAGAATTCCGTGAGCAGACTCTTGATACGGAAAAGGGTACGCTTGCCGAGATGCGTGCGGAACTTGTGGAGATGGAAGCGCAGCTTGAGCATATCCTTGAGGAACTTGCGAAACTCAACCGTGATCTGCTGGAGCTTTATGCCAAAGGCACCACGGCGAATGACATCTCCGTACATAAGCGATATATCAACGCCAAGCAGCAGGAGCTGCACCAGATGAGGCATCAGATACTCATGCAGAACCGCAAGATAGAGCAGCAGCTCCAGGCAGTCATAGACGCGACACAGGAATTGTCGAAGCTCGAAAGGCTTGAAGAGCATCAGCTTGATGATTACAAGGCTGCCGAGCAGAAAGAGACCGAGCAGTTCATAGAGGAATTCGTTTCCAACGCCGACTGGCGGAAGCAGCACGCGGAGTAAATGTGTTTCTGACAAATAGAAAATCCCGATAAGAACGTCATCTTATCGGGATTTTTGCTGTATTCGGACGAATGTATATACTATTATATATAAGCATTCACACAGTCATGCTTCGCTTACCGCATCTTTCATGGACTTAACATACTCTCCGACGAACGGTGCGGAATCTCTGCCGTGTTCGCCGATCATTCTCACGATAGCGGAACCGACGATAACCCCGTCCGACACCGCGGACATCTTCTGTGCCTGTTCCGGCGAGGATATGCCGAAGCCTACTGCGCAGGGGATATCCGTGTATCTGCGCACAGCGTCCGTGATCGATGCTATATCCGTCTTTATCTCGCTGCGAACACCTGTGACTCCGAGACTCGACACGATGTACAGAAATCCTTCGGCGCCGCGGGCGATCTTTTCGATACGCGCATCAGATGTCGGCGCGATGAGCGATATCAGATCAATGCCGTACTTTCTGCATGTCGGCGCGAATTCCTCCTTTTCCTCGAAAGGAACATCCGGGAGGATCATTCCGTCTATCCCGATCTCGGCGCAGGTCTTTGCGAACCTCTCCGTGCCGTAGGAGAAAACCACATTCGCGTATGTCATGAATACCAGCGGGATATGAACATCTTTGCGCAGATCTCTTACAAAGTCAAAGATCTTGTCGGTTGTGACATTTCCCGACAAGGCGCGGATATTTGCCGCCTGTATCACGGGACCTTCCGCTGTCGGATCCGAGAACGGTATTCCGAGTTCTATAAGGTCCGCCCCGTTCTTTACCATTTCCCGCACTATCCTGCCTGTCGTTTCGAGATCGGGATCGCCGCAGGTCACAAACGGGATAAACGCCTTTCCGTTTCTGAATGCTTCCTTTATATTACTCATAGATATTCTCCCCTCTGTAACGCGCGATAGCTGCGCAGTCCTTGTCTCCGCGTCCGGAGATCGTGATAACTATTATCTTGTCCTTGTCCATTTCCGGAGCTATCTTTATCGCGTGCGCAACAGCATGCGCGGATTCGATAGCCGGGATAATGCCCTCTGTTCTTGCGAGAAACTCGAATGCGTTTACGGCTTCGTCGTCGGTCACCGCAACATATTCCGCTCTGCCGGTGTCGTGCAGGTAAGCGTGCTCCGGTCCTATTCCGGGGTAGTCAAGTCCGGCGGATATCGAATATACCGGCGCGATCTGACCGTATTCGTCCTGGCAGAAGTAGGACTTCATTCCGTGGAAGATGCCGAGTTTTCCGGTATTTATCGTCGCTGCTGTCTCAAACGTATCTATCCCTCGTCCTGCAGCTTCACAGCCGATAAGCCGTACGTCCTTATCCTCTATGAAATTGTAGAATGTACCGATAGCGTTCGATCCGCCGCCCACGCAAGCCATTACAACATCGGGCAGCCTGCCTTCCTTTTCAAGCATCTGCTGCTTTATCTCGCGTGAGATAACAGCCTGGAAATCACGGACAATTGTCGGGAACGGGTGAGGACCCATTACCGAACCGAGGCAGTAGTGCGTGTCCGCGATACGGTTCGTCCACTCGCGGAATGTGGCTGATACAGCGTCCTTCAAGGTCGCTGTCCCTTCGGTGACTGAAACCACATCAGCTCCGAGCAGCTTCATGCGGTAAACGTTGAGAGCCTGGCGCTTGGTATCCTCCTCGCCCATGAATACTACGCACTCCATTCCCATAAGTGCGGCGGCGGTGGCGGTTGCAACTCCGTGCTGACCTGCACCGGTCTCTGCTATAAGGCGCGTCTTTCCCATTTTCTTCGCAAGAAGCGCCTGACCGAGCACGTTGTTTATCTTGTGTGCGCCGGTATGGTTAAGATCCTCGCGCTTCAGGTAGATCTTCGCGCCGCCGAGAGTTTTTGTCATCTTCTCCGCGTAATAAAGTCTCGACGGTCTTCCGGCATAATCGTTGAAAAGCGCTGTGAGTTCCCGGTTGAAATCCGGGTCGTCCTTGTATCTGTTATATGCTTCTTCCAGTTCGGTCACCGCGTTCATAAGCGTTTCGGGGATATACTGCCCGCCGTGCTGTCCAAATCTTCCTTTGCTCATAATGGCCTGTTCCTTTCTATATTCAAAATAATCCCACAGTCCTTACCGTGTTTATAAATCGTCTGATCTTGTCGCTGTCCTTCTGTCCGTCGGTCTCCACGCCGGAGCTTACGTCCACTCCATACGGGCAGTACCTTTCAACCGCTTCCGCCACATTGTCCGGGTCAAGTCCTCCCGCAAGATAGTAAAGCCTGTCCACATCTTCGAGGTTGTCCCAGTCGAAGCTTTCTCCAGTGCCGCGCCCGTTGTCGAGAAGCAGCATATCCGCCGGAGTTCTCATTGCCGGATCAATGTCCGCTGCGCCTTTCACTGTGAAGGCTTTCATTACCGGCAGCCCGGTCAGTGCTTTTATCCGCTCCACTGTCTCGTCCGTTTCTGTGCCGTGGAGCTGTATCACATCGATCGCGCCGGAACGGGCTATATTGCATATCGTATCTATATCCTCGTCCACGAAAACGCCGACTGTCTTTATCCGCCTGTCAAGCCTTTCCCGGAATTTAAGTGCGGTGTCGGGAGTTATGCAGCGCCGGCTCTTTTTCCAGAAAATGAACCCCGCAAGATCCGGCAGCGTCTCGTTGAGACAGTCGCAGTCCTGCTCCCTCATTATCCCGCATATCTTTATCTTCGGCATCTTATCACCTCTCAGTTCACGCAGCTTTTTCCGCTTATCTTTTGCCCGCATCAGCGTCTCGCCTATCAGCACCGCGTCAATTTTCGCATCACGCAGCATTTTTATATCCTCCGCGGTCTTTATCCCGCTTTCGGCAACAAAAACCACGTTCTCCGGCACCAGTTCCCGCAGCTTCACGGCATTTCCGGTGCTTACCGAGAAATCTTTAAGGTTCCTGTTGTTTACGCCTATGACCCGTGCGCCCGCTTCAAGCGCCATTTTCACTTCTTCCTCGTCGTGTGCTTCCACCAGCGCCGAAAGTCCGAGAGTATCACATATCCCGATATATTCCCGGAGCTTTTCCGCACCGAGTATCGAGCAGATCAGCAGAACTGCCGATGCTCCCAGCGTCCTCGCTTCATATATCATATACTCGTCCACGACGAAATCCTTGCGGATACACGGTATCTTCACTGCCGCCGCTATCTCGCGCAGATATTCCGTGCTTCCGAGGAAGTATTCCGGTTCGGTGAGCACGCTTATGCAGTCGGCACCGGCTTTTTCGTATTCCCTCGCAATATCGAGATACGGGAAATCCTCCGCGATCAGTCCTTTTGACGGCGAAGCTTTCTTGCATTCGCATATAAACGATATACCCGTTTTTTTCAGCGCATTCTCAAATTCAAATCCGAGCTTCGGCATCGCAAGCGCGTCTGCTTTCATCTTCTCCGCCGGTATTGTTTTCTTTGCTTCTGCCACACGCTTACGGGTGCTGTCCGCTATCTTATAAAGTATATTTTCCATATTCTCACTCATTCGACATCTTCACAAAGTTGTTGAGTATTTCAAGTGCGGCTCCGCTGTCGATAAGTTCTGTCGCTTTCTTTATACCCTCTGCGAACGACTCGGCCTTTCCGCCCACATATATAGCGGCTCCGGCATTCATAAGCACCGCATTCCGCTTGCTTCCCCTGTCCTCGCCTTTGAGTATTGCCCTTGTGATCTCGGCATTCTCTTCCGGAGTGCCGCCCACAAGCTCGGACTTGTCACATTTCGCAAACCCGAAATCCTCCGGCTGTATGGTGTATGTCTTGTACCAGCCGTCGCGGAACTCGCAGATTGTAGTCGGGGAGCTGAGGGATATCTCGTCCAGCTTATCCTGTCCGTAAACCACCATGCCGCGCTTCATTCCGAGTGTGGTAAGAACCTGCGCTATGGGCTGGACGAGGTATTCATCGTAAACGCCGAGAACGATGTACTGCGGGCTTGCAGGATTTGTGAGCGGCCCTAATATATTGAACACTGTGCGGAATCCGAGTTCCTTTCTTATCGCGCCCACATATTTCATAGATGTGTGATACTTCTGCGCGAAGAGGAAACATAGACCTACTTTGTCAAGAAGCTCCCTGCACTTATCCGGGGAAAGGTCTATATTTACTCCCAGCGCTTCAAGACAGTCCGCAGCTCCGCACTTTGACGATGCCGCACGGTTGCCGTGCTTTGCTACCTTTACTCCCGCGGCGGCTATGACCATTGCGGAGGTTGTGGAGATGTTGAAGCTTCCTGCGTTGTCACCGCCTGTTCCCACTATCTCAAGCACATCGAATCCGTGCTCTACCTTTGTCGCGTGATCTCTCATTGCAGCCGCACAGCCGGATATCTCGGCAGTCGTTTCTGCTTTTGCGCTCTTTGTGGAAAGTGCAGCTAAAAATGCCGCATTCTGTGTAGGCGTTGTCTCACCGCTCATTATCTCGTTCATTACCGAATATGCTTCATCGTAGGTAAGATCTTGCTTCTGAACTATCTTTACAATTGCTTCCTTAATCATTTTCTTGTCCTCCTTATGACAAATTCACAATTCACAATTCACAATTCACAATTGTGGAGCGCGCTCTGCGCGCATATCTGAATCGTGACGAAATTACTTGATTTTGTCCACAGATAGATATTAATTTATTATCGGTCATTAAATATAGGGGCAGCGCCCGGTCTCCAAATCTCTCAAAAGTCTCTCAAAAAACTCTTCAGCATCTTCTTTCCGTCCGGTGTCATAATGGACTCCGGGTGAAACTGTACGCCGTAGATCGGGTACTCTTTATGTGCGACTGCCATTATCTCGCCGTCGTCCGTTCTTGCTGTCACTGTAAGGCGATCCGGCATCGTTTCTTCGTCCGCGGCAAGGGAATGATACCGCGCTACAGGAGCATGTTCCGGCATATCCGCAAATATCCGGCAATTCCTGTCGAATGCCACCTCCGACTGCTTGCCGTGCATCAGCCGTTTCGCGTATGTTATTCTTGCTCCGAATGCCGCACATATCGCCTGATGTCCGAGACAAACGCCGAGTATCGGTATATCCTTGCCTGCCGTTTTCACTACGTCGGTTATCACTCCCGCGTCTTCCGGTCTTCCGGGTCCGGGCGAAATGATTATATGGGAGGGTGCAAGCGCTGTTATCTCCTCCGCTGTCATCTCGTCATTGCGTATCACCCGGATATCCGGGTTTATCTCGCCGATGTACTGGTACAGGTTGTATGAAAAGCTGTCGTAGTTGTCGATAAGAAGTATCATTCTTCAAGTTCACCCGCTTCCTTCAGTGCATTCATTACCGCTTTCGCCTTGTTTATGCATTCCTCGTATTCCTTCTCCGGGACCGAGTCCGCGACTATTCCCGCTCCGCTTCTCACGAACACCTTTCCGTTCTTCTTGTATGCTATCCGTATTGCTATGCAGGTATCGAGATCGCCGTTGAACGCCATATATCCTATCGCTCCGCCGTAGATCCCGCGCTTGTTGTTCTCAAGCTCGTTTATCAGCCTGCAAGCTCTTATCTTCGGCGCTCCGGAAAGCGTTCCCGCCGGCAGAACCGCATTTACCGCATCGGCAGCGTCCTTGTCCTCCCTTATTATCCCGCGAACCGTAGAACCTATGTGCATAACGTGCGAGTAGCGCTCTATGGTATGCAGCTTCTCAACTTCCACTGTACCAAATCTGCTTATCCTGCCGAGATCGTTTCTTCCGAGATCTACCAGCATATTGTGCTCGGCAAGCTCCTTCTCGTCCCGGAGCAGTTCTTCCTCCAGCGCCTTGTCCTCTTCCGGCGTCTTTCCTCTCGGGCGCGTCCCGGCAAGCGGGAATGTGTGCAGCACCCCGTTTTCCAGCTTTACCAGCGTTTCCGGAGATGCACCCGCTACTTCGACATCTGTGCCGGAGAAGTAGAACATATACGGCGACGGGTTTATCGTCCGGAGCATTCTGTATGTGTTCAGCAGGCTTCCCTCGAACGGTGCGCTAAGTCGGTTTGACAGCACGATCTGGAAGATGTCGCCTTCCCGGATATGCTCTTTCGCTTTCTCTACCATTGCACAGTACTGCTCCTTATCAAAGAGCGGGGTTATCTCGCCGGTTATCCGTCCGGCAGGCTCGCGCTTTCTCTCGCCGTTTTTCAGCAGATCGATCATATTACCGATCTCGCGCATTGCCCTGTTATACTCGGTGTCCACATCATCATCTTTGCCGATGCCGATGTTCACGATGAGGATTATCTTCTGCAGGCTGTTGTCGAATGCGATCACCTTGTCGAACAGCATCAGATCGACATCTTTGAAATGCTCGCTGTCCTCGGTGTCGGTGCGTATCGAAGGCTCGGTGTAGCCGAGAAAGTCGTATGAGAAGTAACCGACAAGTCCGCCTGTGAATGCCGGAAGCCCGTCTATCTTCGGACTTTTGTACCGTCCGAGCACCTGGCGGATAAATCCGGAGGGGTCGTCTGTCTCAACGGTAAGGTCGCCGTAACGGAGAACTCCGTCAACGCAGGTAAGCTCGGTTTTCGGCTCATAGCCGAGGAAAGTGTAGCGTCCCCATGTTGCCTGCTCCGAAACGGATTCGAGCATATAGCAGTGTGATGATACATTTTTGAGAATGCTCAGCACGCGCAGGGGCGTGAACATATCGGAGAGCATCTCGCAGCATACCGGCATAACGCTGTACTTGCCTTCTTCCGCATATTTCTTTGCGGTTTCGCGGTCGGGGTAGAATGTGTGCATATTTTTTCCTGCCTTTCTGTTGAATGATTGAATAACTGATTGGATTCCCGTGCTTGTGTCAGAACGGCGGTTTATAAAAACAAAAACCCGTCCATGACTTAAACAAAGTCAAGGACGAGTATAATTACAATTACTCGCGGTGCCACCTTGATTCACAGCTGCATTATTTATACAGCTATGCCCTTTGCGGGATACAAGCATATCCCCGATAACTAACGCATATCTACGCGTCGCAGTTTATCCGGCAGCTTTCGCTGTAATGCAGGGCAGAAATATCTGCGCCGCATCTTCCGACTGCGCCCTCCGCGGGCCATTTGATGAACTGTATCACGTCCGGCTCTCACCTGCCCGGACTCTCTGTTGAGTCATTGATCATCTTTATCTCCGCATCACCGGTTTAAAGAAATATTATCACAAAGTTTGTAGTTTGTCAATAGGTTTTTGAAAAAAATTTTTTGATTAATAAAAAACGGCAGGAGTGAGTCCTGCCGGTCTATAACATCTTTATACAGCGCCTTTTTCTTTGGCAAGTTTTTCTATTTCTTCATCAACGATCTTTTCAACGTCACAGAGGACTTTGTATTTTGCGCGTTCGGGAGTCTGTCTGTAAAGGTTGAGGAACTTCTTTTCGTCATCGGTGAGATTATCCCGATATTCTCCGAATATTATATAGTCTATAGAGGTGTCGAGGTAGTCGGCTATAGCGGCAAGCGCATCTCCTTTTGGAAGCTGCCCTTTTTTCCAGCTTCCGGTATTTCCGGTGCTTAATCCGAGATCTTTCAGCACAGCTGAAAGAGTTGTATGTTTTTCTTTACACAGCAAGTGCAATCTGTCATAAAAAATCACAAAAATCACCTCGTAAAAACAGCAAAAGGAACAAATCTCAACAATTCGAGCAAATAATATTGACAAGCTCTAAAAATTGAGTATAATATATTATGGAGAATGGGATAGGAATATTCTCCGCAGGCAAAATACACCTAATTTTATATTATAGCATAAAGTGAGGAATTTTGCAAATTTTTTGGAGTTATTAAAAATATGAAGTGGACAGATGATCAAAAAGAGATTTTCAGACACTTGATACCGACAAAAAGACTTTTGTTTTTGAAAACAAGAGGTCAATTGAAAGTGGTTCTGAGAAATGAGGATTTGTCGAAATATGATTATTTGGTAATTTCGTCCGATTTCTATCAGTATTATCTTATTTGTAACGCAAAGCTACATATAGGTAAAACAGAAATTGATCTTGAGGCGGGACGGCAGATAATTCTGAAAAAAGAGACCGGCGTTGTATCAAAACGGCTGAATAATGGCAGCGGTTTATATGAAAAGTGTATTGTTTTTCCTTGGGAAACCGAAACTAAAGTTTGCAAAGGCATAGGATATTGGTTTAATGATGTTAAGCCTATAAACGACAACGGGAAAATGATTTACGGATATTATGACGAAAAAACGCAGTCGATTGAAGCTATATACGAAAGATAAAAAGGAGAATTGTTAAATATGCTTATATATGCTATACTTTGGTGTCTTTTTGGACTGATGTGTTTTGCAGTTCATTTGAACTTTTTGGGAGTTTTGATGTTAATTATTGGTATTCCAGCGTTAATATATAATATATACCTATTCGTTACCTTACCCAGTGATAAAGAATATAATGAAAAAATTAAAAAAACACAAATGGAAGAAACGGAAGCATTAAAGGCTAAAGGTTTTGTGAAAACAAAAGAACTTGATAAGTCTTTTTCAATTGATCAAGTACATAAGAAATTTTGTTTTTATAATAAATATGTATATAACTACAGTGATTTAGTTGAATTTGAATACGTTGAGAATGGAGAAACAATAAAAACAGAACAACAAGGTGCTACAGGACGAGCGATAATCGGTGGTGTTTTATTTGGCGCAGTCGGCGCTGTTGTCGGAGCTGCAACAGCGTCAACAAAATCAACAACTACCATAGATGGCATATATATTAATATATATTTATCCAACGGATCTAAGTCTGAAATATTTATTTGTGGTAAAACAGAAAAAGGTTCATGGCAATATCAAGCCGCAAGAAGAAAAGCAGAAGACATACTTGCCGTATTGTATTCTATAAAAAACAGTAATAACAGATAAAAACTATATTCTGCCCCTTCCGATACATCGGAAGGGGCAGTTTTTCACAGAATTGACAGCCAAATTGTGTAATAAACCTAATAGCTTTATTGTTGTGAAATCAGTATAATAAATACCGCACAGAATGTCACTCTGTGCGGTATTCATTGTTTAAGAACAAAAGATGCCTCAAATCTCTCACTTGACCACGATATTGACGAGCTTCTTTGGAACGGCAATCTTCTTGACGATAGTCTTGCCGTCAACGAGAGGCTTGATGCTTTCGTTTTCAAGAGCCGCTGCGATCATAGCGTCCTGGTCTGCGTCGGCAGGGATATTGAGCTTTGCACGAACCTTTCCGTTTATCTGGACTACGATCTCGATAGTCTCGTCAACGCAGAGCGCTTCATCATAAGTTACCCAGCTCTGCTCGGAGAGGATACCGCCGAAGATGTTATGATACATCTCTTCTGTGATGTGCGGTGCGAACGGATTGAGGAGTATAAGCAGCGAACGCATTTCGCCCTTTGTGATCGAGCCCTTGTCGCTGATCTGGTTGAGGAGTGTCATCATAGCCGCGATAGCTGTGTTGAACTTGAGCTGTTCGATATCGGCGGATACCTTCTTAATAGTCCTGTGGAATGCAGCAGAAAGTTCCTTGCTGTATCCCTCATCGTCGGTCATGCTGTCCTGGAGAGACCAGATACGGTCAAGGAAACGCTTGCAGCCTTTAAGACTGCTCTCGCTCCACGGCGCAGCCTGCTCATAGTCTCCCATGAACAGAACGTAAACGCGCAGTACATCTGCTCCGTACTCGTCAACCACGTCGTTCGGGTCAACTACATTTCCGCGGGATTTGCTCATCTTCACTCCGTCGGGTCCGAGGATAAGTCCCTGCGCAGTTCTCTTTGCATACGGTTCGGCAACCGGCACTTCCCCGATATCGTACAGGAATCTGTGCCAGAAGCGGGAGTAGATAAGATGTCTTGTGACATGCTCCATTCCGCCGTTGTACCAGTCAACCGGCAGCCAGTATTTCAGCGCTTCCTGTGAAGCGAACGCCTCGTTGTTCTTCGGATCGCAGTAACGCAGGAAATACCACGACGAACCCGCCCACTGCGGCATTGTGTCCGTCTCGCGCTTCGCGTCGCCGCCGCACTTCGGGCATTTGCACTTTACAAAGCTTTCTATCTTTGCAAGCGGGCTCTCGCCGTCCTGACCGGGCTGGAAGTTCTCAACCGGCGGAAGTTTCAGCGGAAGCTCGTCATAGGGTACAGCAACCATTCCGCACTTCGGGCAGTGTACGATCGGTATCGGCTCGCCCCAGTATCTCTGGCGGTTGAATGCCCAGTCCTTCATCTTGTACTGAACACCGGCTTCACCCACGCCCTTTGCTTCGAGAACTTTGAGTACCTTTGCAATAGCGTCCTTCTTATTTGTAATACCGTTGAGCTCGCCGGAGTTCACCATCTCGCCGTCGCCGGTGTAGGCTTCCTTGGAGATATCACCGCCCTTGATGACTTCGATGATCGGGATACCGAATTTTGTCGCAAACTCGTAGTCTCTCGTGTCGTGAGCAGGAACAGCCATGATAGCGCCGGTTCCGTAACCCATCATAACATAGTCGGAAATGTAGATCGGTATTTCGGTGTCATTTATCGGGTTGATCGCGGTAAGACCTTCGATCTTTACACCGGTCTTGTCCTTTACGAGCTGTGTGCGCTCGAACTCGCTCTTCTTAGCGCATTCTTCCTTGTAAGCGTCAAGCTCAGCTATATTTGCGATCGAGTCTCTGTACTTCTCGATCATGGGGTGCTCCGGAGCCATAACCATGAATGTTACGCCGTAGAGCGTATCGGGACGTGTCGTATAGATCTTGAGTTCTTCGCCGTTCTCCTTGATTTTGAATTTCACAAAAGCACCGGTGGACTTGCCTATCCAGTTTTCCTGCTGGAGCTTTATATTCGGGAGAAAGTCAACGCTGTCGAGACCCTGGAGAAGCTTGTCCGCGTATTCGGTGATACGCAGATACCATACTTCCTTTTCCTTCTGAATGATATCGCTGTGGCAGATATCACACTTGCCTCCCTGCGAGTCCTCGTTGGAGAGAACGACTTTGCAGCTCGGACAGTAGTTTACGAGAGTCCTGTCGCGGAAAACGAGTCCGTTCTCAAACATTTTCAGGAATATCCACTGAGTCCACTTGTAGTAATCCTCGTCGGTGGTATCGACCACTCTTGACCAGTCGAAGGAGAAGCCGACCTTGCGGAGCTGACTTGTGAACTTCTTGATGTTGTTGTCTGTTACTGTACGGGGGTGGACGCCGGTCTTGATCGCGGTATTCTCTGTCGGAAGTCCGTAAGCGTCGAAGCCTATCGGGAAAAGTACATTGTAGCCTTCGAGCCTGCGCTTTCTGCTTACTACCTCAAGTCCGGAATATGCCTTGATATGTCCGACGTGCATTCCTGCTCCGGAGGGGTAAGGGAATTCAACGAGCGCATAGAACTTCGGCTTGCTGCTTCCGGTCACGGCTTTGAATGTCTCGTGTTCGTCCCAGTATTTTTGCCATTTGGGTTCTGTTTCTCTGAAATCGTATTTCATCAACTGTTTGTCCTTTCTTTCGGTCTGTTCGGAGATCCTGTCTGAAAACTTCTTACTTTCTAACTCCGAATTTATATATTGTAGTGAAGTTGTATTCTTCGTCCTTTTTGAGAACGCAGCTCGGGAAGTTCGGCTGGTTCGGGGAGTCGGGAGCATACTGGCTCTCAAGGCAGAGGGCGGTCTGTATCTTCATCATCATTCCGTCCTTGCCGATCTCGCCCTGGAGACCGATAGCGGTATAGAACTGGATAGCGGGCTTGTCGGTGGAGACTGTCATCTCGCGTCCTGTCTCGGGATCAAAAACTATTGCGGCAGTTCTCATAACGTGGGGTTCGCCGAGCATGAAGTTGTGATCGTAGCCGATTATTCCGCCCATTTCAAGATCCTTGTATATCGGCTTGGGCTGGCGGAAGTCGAATGCCGTGCCTTCAACGGGAGCTATCTCGCCTGTGGGGATAAGCTTCGAGTCAACGGGGGTGTAGCTGTCCGCGTTGATCTGAACGATCTGCGAGAGAACGGAGCCGGAGTGAACACCGCCGAGGTTGAAATAGGAATGGTTGGTAAGGTTGAGTATCGTGTCCGCGTCGGACTTGCCCTTGTATTCAAGCTTGAGCTCGTTGTCATCGGTGAGCGTGTACTTGCAGCTTACCTTTACATTGCCGGGGAAATTCTCTTCCTCGTCGGGGCTGAAATATCCGAATGTAACGCTGGTGTCGTCCATAGCGTCAACAGTCCATACTCTCTTGTGGAATCCGATGATGCCGCCGTGAAGTGAGTTCTCGCCTTCGTTCGGACGAAGCTGTATCTCCCTGCCGTTGAGAGTGAACTTTGCATTTGCGATACGGTTCGCATATCTTCCTACGAGAGCGCCCTGTGTGGATCTGCCTTCGAGGTAGCCCTGAAGATCGTCATAGCCGAGGACTACGTCTCCCATATCGCCGTTTTTGTCGGGAACGATTATGCTTACGATAGCGCCGCTGTAGTTTGTAAGCTTAACGGTCATTCCGCTGCTGTTCTTGAGTGTGAAAAGGAAGACTTTGTAACCGTCTGCCATTCCGAATACTTCTTTTTCGATCATGTCTGAATACCTTGCCTTTCATGGTTTGTTGGATATACGAACCGGCATACCGCCGGCAGATTTACATTGGCTGTGCAGTTATCAGAACTGCCAGTAAAGGAACGGATTGTTTGTGCTGCTTACGAGCATGAGTGTTCCGACTGCGAGTATCGCGATATTGCTTACGACTGTGGAGATGCCGACAGCGTTCTGTCCTGCATCTGTTTCCAGCAGTTTCTTCCTTATCGCCGGGATTACCGGTGTGCTGCAAACTATTGCAGCGATTATGAGGAAGATGTTGTTCATGAAGGACGTCTGTGTGCCGAGATCTATCAGCATATTGCCGTTTGCTCCCACAAGGTTTCCGAAGAACGTACCGAGCGCCGATATTCCGCCGGACTTGTCGTTGAAGTAGAAGATGCCGAAGCCGACGATTATGATAAGCTTTGCGTAGATGTGCATTATCACAGCCGGCACTTTTTTGAGTCTCTTCTTGCCGATAAGCTGTTCGATGAACACGAAAAGTCCGAAGTAAAGACCCCAGATGATGTAGTTCCAGCTTGCGCCGTGCCAGAATCCGGTGCAGAACCATACGAGCAGGAGACCTGCATACTTTCTGCGCTTTCCGAAGATCGGCACATAGAGCAGATAGTCACGGAAGAATGTTCCGAGGGAGATATGCCAGCGCTGCCAGAATTCGGTGATGCTTTTCGATACGAAGGGGTAGCGGAAGTTCTCGTCGAATCTGAATCCGAATATCCGTCCGAGACCGATAGCCATATCCGAGTAGCCGGAGAAGTCGTAGTAAACGTAGAGGGCGTATAGGATAACCGCGTACCATGTTCCCGCAACGGAAAGTGAGCCGACATCATTGCCGAAATACTTGTCCACGATCTCGTAAAGGGCATTGGCGATTATCGTTTTCTTGCCGAAGCCGTAGATGAAGCGGGTGATGCCTGTGCTGATGTCGTCGTAGGACGAGGTGCGCTTGTCTATCTCGTTGACGATAGTGTTGTATCTTACGATAGGACCCGCGACAAGCTGGGGGAAGAGGGAGATGTAGAGGAGGAGCTTTCCGTAGTTTTTCTGAACCGGTACCTTGTCCCAGTAAACGTCCATGATGTAGGAGATTATCTGGAAGGTATAGAAGCTTATTCCTATCGGGAGGGCGATGTTGGTAAGGGGAATGCTTGTCCCGAAGATGCCGTTGATGTTGCCGATAAAGAAGTCGGTGTACTTGAATACGGCGAGCATTCCGAGACTTAGCACGAGGGACAGCGCCACGCCGAGTTTAGCTTTGCCTGTGCCCCGGTATTTGTCGATCATAAGACCGAAGAAGTAGTTGCCGGTTATGCTGACGAGTAAAAGTATGAGCCATTCGGGACGGCTCCACGCGTAGAAGATAAGTGAAAATGCAACGAGAATAACGTTTCTGTAAGTTGTCTTTCTGCCTATAAAATATATGGGGATCAGCGCCGCCATAAAGATATAGACAAAAATGAGGTCAGTAAATTTCATCCCTGTCTCCATTTTAATGTATATTTGCACAACTATTATACATTATTATAATATGATTTGCAACTGTTTTAAAAAAATTTTATGATTTTAACCGAATATTATGTCCAAGCGGTTGAAATTTGTTGAAAATGCGATGAAGCGATTTTCAGCAGCAGCTCACCGCAGTGCTTTATACCATGTTCATATTTTAAGAGCGCGTATTTGGAAGAAAGAGCACGGTTCTTGTTGAAATGACGGAAAACAGTGCGTTGAGCGAGCATAAAACAGGCGTTAATGTGAAAAATAATATCGCCGGATTTTTCACATTGGCATAAATCGCGTCAGATATTTGCGTTCAACAGGCTGTTTTTATGTGATAAAGAGCGGCACTTGATTTTTCACATTTCTATTCGTGATTTTGACCAATATTTTCCGAAAATGCGATGATGCGATTTTTCGGGATTTCTCCTGGGACCCTGCCGGGCATTTCCGGGTCACGGGGTATGACTTCGGGGAGGGCGTCGGGGATCAGACCGGGTTCTTACGACAGCCCGGATTGTGAAAAATCAGATGATGCGATTTTTTATTCCGGCAGTTTTCCGGCGTGAAATGCCGGTTTCGTCAATATTAACAGCGAATGTAAGCGGAACTAACGAATTTTCGGGGCATTTTTGACTGCCGGAGCGGCCAGAACTGAGGAAGATGACGCTATTTTTCGGAAAAATCAGATCATCTGATTTTTTAAAAACCGGCATTTGCAGCCCTGATGAAAGAAATTTTCTGACGATGATCCGGATTTTCGCACAAAAATGCTATCTTCAAAAAGCTTAACAGAGCTGTTCTGATGACAAAATTATCATAAATGCGACAAAAAGCCAATTTCTCCGATCAGATTTTCTGAAAAATCAAAAATCAGATGACCTGATTATTGTATATTTTACCCGATTTCGGCAAAAATCTGTCGAAAAACAGCGTTTTCCGGGCTGTTTTTGTCAGAAAAAAGGTGCTTTTTCCGGCTCGGTACGATTTCGGTAAAGCAGCATGCGGAAATGCCGAAAAATCAGATGATCCGATTTTATTGTTAAGACTTTAACAGCTTGTCTGACCGGCCAGATTTCAGACATGCAATTTCCGGAAATATAGACATTGTTATTTTTTGGAAACTCGAATATCCGATGAGTATAAAAATGCAAAATTCGACAAGCAGAATAAAGTGCTTTCTGATTTTTCCGAACCGTGCGGCAAGCGTCGATGTTAATTTTTTCAGATTCCCGAAATTTTAAACGTGATGCCGGCGAACGACAGCAGACGAAAGTCCGTCGGATATCCTTGACGGATTTTTGACGAAAACAGAAATATGGAAACAAAAATCACTTGACATTTTGAAGATATTAAGGTATTATTAAATATATATGTGATAGAACCGGGGGACCGTATTTTGTATTTCGGAAGTGTAAGATTTTTTAAGCACGTTATAGTTGTTGTTACTATAATATTTATAGTCGTGCCTTGCGTTATATGCTTCGTCCTCGGGTCACAGCTGAAAACTGCCGATGAAGAAAACGAGAAACTCAGAGCCGAGATCGGCAGCAGAAGAATAGAAGAATATGAGACAAGCTGTGACGCTGACGAACTTTTCAGACTTTACAAGGACAGCCTCGACGATAAGCAGGGCTTTCTGAAACTTGTGTATGAAGACGATGCGGACGGATATACGGCTGCGGCTGATGAAGGGAAAGCGAAGGCAGAAGAGAGTGCAGCTGCTCAAGCTTCGGAAACAGCCGAGGAGCCGGACGCAGTGCCCACAATGGCAGAGAGCGCAGACGAGACAGAGAACTCCGGCGAAGCGGAAAGTACCGGTGATGCCGGGACTACGGAAGCTCCGGAGCAGGAGCCGGAATTTACCCATACCGTAGAGCCGGACGGAACTTCCGGAGTGACTGCCGCATACGAGATGATGTATCCGGATCTCTATGCCGATGTTCCGGAGAATATCGTGTACAACTCCGATATGGACTACGTTTATCTCACATTTGACGACGGTCCCTCAAAGTACACCGACAGCATTCTGAACTATCTTACGATGTACGATCTCAAGGCGACATTCTTCGTCGTTCCGGACGGAAGCGCCGAGAGCAATGCACGTCTCAAGCGTATCGCAGATGCGGGTCACACCATCGGTATCCATACCGCTTCACACGAGTACAACAAGATCTACGAAAGTGTGGAAGCATACCTCGACGATTTCAAGCTCGCTTATGACAGAGTTTATGAAGCTACCGGCATCAAGTGCAAGCTGTTCAGATTCCCCGGCGGCAGCATAAACGACTACAACGAATCTATCCGCGATGACCTTATCGCAGAAATGACAAGGCGCGGATTCATCTACTTCGACTGGAACGTTGACAGCAGCGATGCTCTCGGTGCAACATGGACGGAGATGTACAACAATGTAACTTCGCAGACAAAGGCATGCAATCGCGCGGTAATACTGATGCACGATTACAACGGCGGATATAACACGATCCTCGTGCTTGAGGATATCATAAGATGGCTTATCAGCAACGAGCGCGGCTACAAGCTCGATAAGCTCACGGAATTTGTAAAACCCGTGCAGTTCTGACGGACTGCCCGACCGGCATACAGTTGAAAGGAGAACGGGTAACGGCAATACCCTGTCAAAAAAATGGGAATAAAAGATAATTTTCAGCAGGCTTTAAGAGAGCTTACCGGCACCGAAAAAGAAGACGCAAAGCGCGGCAGTTCTGTTGACGCGATAAAGAATGCAGTCTCCGCGGGCGACGGTTCCGAGTATGATACCGTGGGCGGAAGCTCATATGATGAGATACAGAAGAGAGCGGCTGCGGCAGCTGACGAAATGACGCGTCAGCAGAGCGCGTACCTCGACGTTACATATCATGCCGACGACGGAGGAAGAACCGGAACTGACAGCAATCAGGGCGATATGACCATGGGACTTCCGGAAAGCAGCGAATCCACAGAACCGCTTCGCATCTCCGGATTTGAAAACAATACAGCCGGAAGAAGCGTCGCAGGTAATCCTGCCGCAGAGCCCGCAAGACCTCCCCGGAACGATGTTCCCTATGAGAATCAGGCACAGCGCAGTGCTTCCGATCCCTATGCCGGAAGCCCATACTCCGCCGGAAACCAGTCAGCCGGCACACAGCGCACCGCTAATCCCTACGGCGCCGGTCAGTATGCAGGAAACCAGTACGGCGGTCAGCAGCAGAGACCGAATGCTCCCTCCGGTATGTCAAACGACAATTCCCGCGAGCAGATCTTCGGCGTAGGACGATACCGTCAGAACCAGGGCGGCGAGGACAACGAGATCACTGTCATCTCGAAGAACACGGTTATCGACGGTAATGTCCGTTCCTTCGCAAATATGAGCATCGACGGAAATGTCAAGGGAAATGTCGAGACAACAAAGGACATTGACCTCAACGGAAAGATCGTAGGAAATATAGCCTGCAACAACGCACAGATGCGTGTTTCGCAGATACAGGGAAATGTTCAGCTGAAAGGCAACGTATATATGGAGCGCGACACGCTTCTTATCGGCGATCTCTCCTCGAACTTCGCGGATATCAACGGCAAGATCAAGGGAAATGTCGCGATCACCGGAAAAGCGGAGCTTCGCAGCGACGCGGTGATATTCGGAGATATAAGCGCTTCTACCATTACGGTCAACGACGGTGCGATCATTCAGGGTTATGTCAGCACCACCTTCCTCAATAAAGATGAGAGCAAGAACATCTTCCCGGATACGATCACTATCGGAGAATAAGAAGAGTTCAGAACTCCCGCGGCGGAATTTCCGGCTGCGGGAGTTTTTTCACATAATTTACATTGAAATCCGCAGGGAAATGTAGTATAATAATATCATAGAGATATTGGCGGAATGGAGAGGACAGAATTGCAGTATTATTTTGAGACAAGCTGTCTCGATCTTAAACAGACACTTGAAAGCGGTCAGTGCTTCCGTTGGAAGAGAAGCGGGGACGGCGAGTCATACATCGGCATTTCCGGAAAGCATATTCTTAAGATCACCCAGACCGACGGCGGTGCGGTAATGGAAATGAATGACGAGGCGGAGACAGACTTCTGGCTGCGGTATTTCGACTGTGAGACCGACTACGATTCCGTGATAAGGCAGTTCTCCGCCGACAAGGTGCTCAAAGAAGCAGCCGAGGAGAACCGCGGTATAAGGATACTCCGTCAGGAGCCGTTTGAGACGCTGATAAGCTTCATTATCTCACAGAACAACAATATCCCGCGCATCATCGGGATAATAGACAGGCTTTGTGAGAACTTCGGAGAAAAGGTAACAAGCCCGTTCGGGGATATGTACTCATTCCCGTCAGCGGAAAAGCTTGCGTCACTTTCGGCTGATGATCTTTCGCCGCTCCGTGCGGGATTCCGCACACGCTACATACTCGACGCGGCAAACAAGGTGAACAGCGGCACTGTCGATCTTGAAAAGATATACGGAATGAGCTATGACGACGGAAAAGCTTACCTGAAGACGATAACAGGTGTGGGTGACAAGGTCGCAGACTGTGTGCTTCTCTTTGCATACCACAAGACTGAGGCATTCCCGTCCGACGTATGGATAAAGAGAGTAGTCGCCGAATATTACAGCGGCGGTCTGCCCGAGTGCATGGGTGAATATAAGGGAATAGCCCAGCAATATCTGTTTGAGTATTTCAGAAAAAGAACGAATGTGTAAGCAAAGAAAGGAAGATAGAAATGATTTGCAGAAATTGCGGAAAAGTACTTGAAGAAGGGGAGCTGTTCTGTCCTGACTGCGGTACAAAAGCGGAAGCCGTGACGGAGTCTCTTATTCAGGATAACTCATCAGACGCGTCGTACAGCAGCGCGTCATACACTGCCGAACCGCAGGTAAATCAGTATGCGCAGGGAATGTATAATACACAGCCGGCTCCGGCTGCAGAAGCTCCGGTAAAGCAGAAGGAATTTTTCGGCAGGGGCGCATTCATACTCTGCCTTATAGTGATAGCAATACTTTCGGGAACTGCGGGTGCATTTGCGTACCTGTACTTCTCGCTTCTGGGGACTATATGACTTACTATACCGAATACCGCATAAAACAGGCGGTGAAATTTGCTGCGGTAGTTATTGCCGCGGCGATCATAGGCATACTTATCGGTCATCTCGTCAGCAATTACGAGATGAGGTTCATGCTTTCACGCAAATACCAAGGAACGTACAAGGGCATTGAGGTATATACGTCGGGCTTGCTTGACGAGCAGAATTTCCGTGCGCACGCACAGATGCTCGGAACTGCGCCGGATAAGCTTACCGAATGCTGCGACAGGCTGTATTTCACGGGTACGGATCTTGAGCTGCCGGGATATGATGCCGGTCTGGGTTCGGCGCTCGGACTTACGCAGAACCGCACGGTGTACATCTCGACGGAAAGCTTCAGTTCATACGTCGTGTATCACGAGCTTTTCCACGCCTACGACAACACTCACGGCAGTCCGCTTTCTTCGTCCGACGAGTTCATGAAGCTGTATGCATCGAACCGGCGCGTTATCCCCGTATTTGCAGCCGACAGTTCGGCTTATCTGTCGGAGTTTTTCGCGCAGGCAGGAGCCATGTATCTGCTGATGCCCGCCGAGCTTAAGTACTCGGCGCCCGATCTTTATGATTATTATGATGAGACTCTCGGCTTCGGTGAGGAGTCATACTAAATCAGCATCTATCTGCAGACAAAACCAAGTAATTTCGTCACGATTCAGATATGCGCGCAGAGCGCGCTCCATAATTGTGCATTGTGCATTGTGAATTGTGCATTTGTCTATATAGTTGTAGTTTGTACAGAAAAAGACCGGTGAAACTTTTGGTTTCATCGGTCTCAGTTTTTTTCAAACAGATATAAGTCCTGATCTGTTCACAGACTTACCGCTTACTTCATGAAGGGGAAGGAACGGACAATAGCGGGTTCCTTTGCTTTTCCGCTGCAAACCTGGAAGAATGCGATTATCTGGAGTACAGTTACGATCAGTATGCAGATAGGTGCTGCTATCCAGCCGAGGAACGGTACTATCATAAGGAACGTGCAGAGTATCTCGGTGATCTGGAGCTTCATTGCCTGTCTTACATGGAACTGGAGGTACTTCGAGTCGCGGCTTGCGAGAAGTGCGATAACAACGCCGATAACGCTCAGCATATATGTAGCCATGGCATAGACCTTGTTGTCGGAAATATCCTTCGGATCGAATTCGGACGTATGATCGTACTGATCTGCAGGTGCCTGCTGGTACTGATACTGCTGTTGCTGCTGCTGGAACTGCTGTTGCTGCTGATACTGCTGCTGTTGCTGCTGGGGAGCGGGAGCAGGTACCGGAGCGGGTGCGGGAGCAGGAGCTGCCTGTTCGGGGGCGGGCTGCTGGGGTGCAGGCTGTTCGGAAGCGGGAGCCGCGTTTACGGGAGCGCCGCAGGACGTGCAGAAAACGGAACCGTCAGGCACCTGTGCGCCGCATTTTGTACAAAAAGCCATAATAAATTTCTCCTTTAGATACAGTTTTGAACCGGTAGTTCACATATCTCTTATATTATAACATTACCGTCACATTTTGTCAACATTACAAGATAAATATACAGTAAACATTTTTCGGCAAAAATATCCCGCCGCAGAGGTTTATCTGCGGCGGGATATGCTTACATATTGTTGAGATGATATTTCTTGAATATCGTAGGCCAGTCTTTATAGCTGTAGTCGAGATCTATCTCGTTCTGAATGCCGTTTACCTTTCCGGTGAATGAGTACTGCCAGATATAGTATCCGCCGTCGTAGGTTACTTCATCGCCTACCTGTGCGAGCCATACCGCGTACTTGTCGAGGGTGTTCATTTCGAGATACGTTTCGATCCACGCCTTGTACGAATAGAACATCGGGAAGTAGTGGTTCTCCATAAGCACTTCAAAGAACGCGTCGATCATATTGGTGAGCTTCTTCTTGCCGATCTTGCCCTGGTACTGCTCCTCCATATCGAGGATAACGGGGTACTGTATCTGGTAATCCTTGATGACCTGGACAAAGAATTCCGCTTCCTCACGGGCTTCTTCTACCGACGAAGCGTAGCTGTAGAAGTAAACGCCCACATCTATGCCGTATTTCTGCGCTTCCTCGATGTTGCGGCGGAAGCATACATCTTCAGCCATGGGCTTTTCTTCGGATATGTATCCTCTTGCAGCTCTTATTATCGCAAACTCAACGCCGGAAGCAGCTACCTTTTCCCAGTCTATGCTGTCACCCTGCGCCCAGGAAACATCTATTCCCTTACGGAATACGTCCGGCTCGTCTATGAGGATATCGACGGTCATTTCCTCGTATTCGTACTCCGGTCTGCCGTCAATGAGCTGACCGCTCTTGGTAAGGGTAATGGTCTTGAATCTTGTGTATGTGGCTACCTCGTTAAGTACTATCTTACCGCTGCATTTTACGTTTGATGCGGTACCAATGGTAAGGTGACCGCTCACATCTATAACGCCGTTCAGCGATATCGCCATTTTTCCGCGGAGTTCGAGGGTGCTGTTCTGTGTGGTGGTTATCGTACCGCTCTGTTTTACATCGCTGCTCTTGTAGAAGCTCATAACGCCCTTTACAAGCACGTTCGCGCCCTTGTATATCTTGACTGCGGAAGATGTTTCCGCAAAACCGCGGTTGAATACGGTCATATTTCCGGAAACGCCGATCTCCGCGCTGACTGACGAACGGAATGAGCCGTAGATGTTGAGCTTGCCGCCTTTCTTGACATTAAGCGAGCCGTAGTTCGAGAGGGTACCGCCTATTGCCACGGAAAGTTCTCCGTAAACGGTGATCTTTCCGGCTGACATTATTTTGAGCTCTCCGCCCTCGCGGACGCTGAGCTTGGTGCCTTCGGGTACGGTTATCGCTTTTCTTACCTTTATATCGGCAAGGACATAATATGTACGCCCGGCTTTCAGCGCTGCCTGACCGTCCCAGATGGTTACGGAAGCGGCTGACGACTGAACGGGGAATGCGGCTATCATAAGTGCGGCGCAGAGCAGCACCGATATTATCAGCCGCACAATTTTTATGTCACGAGTCATATTATCTTCCTTTCGGGGATTTGTGCTTTAAGGCAATAATACACAAAGGCTGTGCAGTATTGTCTTTCTTTATTTTCGCATATTTATGGCGAAATGTCAATATTTTTTTGTTTTTTTCATTTATTTGACAAAAAATAAGCGGGGTTTTCCACTTTTTCAACGTTAAAAAGTCGTTAAAAACTGTGATTTTCAGTGTTTTTGCACCGGTTTTAAGCACTTTCCACAGCAAAAGGACTGCCCGGATTTTTTTTTATTCTGTTAAAATTTCACTATTTTTTTGCGGGGGACTTAAAACGACATTAAAAACGCTTGACGATAAAGGCAAATTAAGGTATTATTATTCTGCATACCGAAAGTATGCCCTGCTGTATTCAACAGCTGTTAACTTATGCTGAAAAGAGAAAGAAAATGCCGCAGACAATTGTATCCGCATCAATACTCAATTCCGATCTTGCCGATCTTAAAGGAACAGCCGCACGCGTTGACGCAAGCGGAGCGGAATGGCTCCACTTCGACGTTATGGACGGCGAATTCGTTGAGAACATCACCTTCGGAAGCTCTGTACTGAATGCGGTAAGACCCCATTCCCGCGCCTTCAGGGACGTTCATCTCATGGTGGCTCACCCTATGAGGCAGATAAAGCTCTTTGCCGAAGCGGGAGCGGATAATATAACATTTCACGTTGAAAGCGACTGCGATCCGGAAGCGGCGATCGCGGAGATACACCGTCTCGGACTTCGCGCCGGAATCTCGGTAAAGCCGGGAACTCCCGTTTCCGCGATAGAGCCGTATATAGCCGCAGCAGATATGGTGCTTGTGATGACCGTCGAGCCGGGTTACGGCGGACAGGGCTTCATTCACTCCACCCTTGACAAGATAAGACAGATCCGGGCTGTTGACCCGGACAAGTACATAGAGGTTGACGGCGGTATCAATCCGGAGACTTCAAAACTTGTGCGCGAAGCAGGAGCAAACGTCCTCGTAGCCGGAACATTCCTGTTCCGTGCGCAGGATATGGCTGCTGCGGTAAAGGAACTGCGCGGCTGAACCGGAGGTCATATCAGCTCCGCTATAAGCTCGGCTGCGCCCTCCGCGCATATTTCTCCGCCGTACTCCGTAATATAGGCTATGTCGGACGCCTCGTCCGTCATCTCGCCGAACTCTTCCGCAAGCCGGCATATTTCGCACATAACTCCGGTCGCAGCGGAAATTATCATGCAGTAATCCGAGCCGAAACGGTACAGCGCAGAGTGCTCCGCTTTACCGGAAATACAGCGGCAGAAATGCGCCGCGTCACGGAATGAGCCGATCGTACACATCACCGTCTCCGAGCTGTCCTCAGTCTCCGGAGGGGGCAGGACTCCCGTGCCGAGAGTCGAAACGTACAGCACACAGCCCCCGTCGTCTGACGGGAAAGCTTCAAGGAAGAGCCGCTCCGGCTTCTGACCCTTGAAAAGGGAGCTTTCGGACTGGAACTTTTTCAGAAATCCGGTAAGGCTCCGCTTGGATTCGGCGCTTCTTGCGCGGAGGCTTGCGCTTTCAAGTGAATAGCGGTCCATATCTCCGCGGGTAAGAACGATCTTTACGGTGTTTCTGCTTAATGTGTCATAGTACATGGCGAACCTCCGACAAAATATGTTATAAAGGTATAAGATGTCTGACAATACATTTGAACTGCTGGATCTCTTCGACAGCGACGTAAAGCCTTACGACACTGCCGTTGCGAGAAAACAGCGAAAACCAAGATCCATATACGGCGATCAGCTTATCTGTCTTGCCGCGCTTATGGGAATGAGCGTCTGGCAGAGCGGCTGGCGTGCGCTGGTGATATGCATAGGCTCTGTGCTGGTGTGCATTATTGCCGATATCGTATTCTGCCGTATGACGAAGAAAACATATAATCCGAAGGATCTCTCGACTATCGCGGCGGGTCTTTGCATCGCTCTTATGATGCCCGCGTCCGTGCATTACGGAATAGTCGCCGGAGGTGCTCTTCTTGCGATAGCGGTGAAGCATATTTTCGGCGGAAAGGATAACTATATCTTCAACCCCACCTGTGTTGCGATAGCATTCCTTATTATCTGCTATCCGAACGATATGCTGTCCTATCCGGCGGCGGGAAGCAAGCCGGAGCTGTGGGGAGACGCGGGCGTCCAGCTCGTATCCGGCATCGAGAGCTATCTTCTTAAACTCGGTACTGCCCCCACCGTGAACTACGAGAACTTTATGCTCGGCAATTTTGCCGGACCTATGGGTACCACCCACATTCTCATTATCGCTGTGTGCGGCATCTGCCTTATGTTCCGCAGATCCCTGTCTCCGCTGGTAATGCTGTGCGGACTCGGTTCCTACTGCGCACTCACCGCGCTTTTCCCGGTTTTCTCCAATATCGGCGATACGCTGATGCTTGAGCTTTCGGCGGGGTATCTCCTGTTCGGATTCGTATTTCTCGCGGCTGACCCGCAGACTATGCCTGCTACCGCGGCGGGAAAGATCGTGTACGGGCTTGTGATCGGCATTGTCGGCTGTCTGTTCCGCCATTTCGGAAAAGTGGAAGGCTCATTCATATTCGTACTGCTTATCGCAAACGCTCTTTCGCTGCATCTCGACGAAGCCTGTGCTTACATCGGCGCCCGCATAAAGCAGGCGGCGGGATATCTTCACGAAAATATGGGAAGGTACGAAGCGCTCCGTGATTCTGCAGAGAATGAAAGACGCCCGAAACTTACCGATACTATGGAAATTATTGTTCCACCGACGAACTACAATATGCCGCCGATAGACAATAAGGTCACAAAAATAAACCGCAGAAAGTCGAATATTGTTACAAGATATGTCGATAACCTCCGAATAAGGCGGAAGAAGGAAATGCTGATCCGCAAGAAACAGGTCAGGGACGAAGAGAATGACTATATGAACTCGATGCGGCGCATGATGTCGAGAAAGAAAACGCCTGCACAGAAGCCTTCGGAGAAAAAGACGGTTATCGGTCATATCATCAAGCAGCCGCAGAAAAGATCTCAGCAGAAAAACAATAAACAAGGTCAATAATGCCGTTATCCAAATAGATTCGGCATAAACGGATATACTATGGAAAACAGGATCAATTTAAACGACGGTCTCATAAAACAGAATATGGTATTTATGAGCGGTATGCTCATAGCGCCCGTCATTGCCTGTGCCACATCTCTTTCAAAGAGTCTGGCGCTGTGTTTTGTGTTTTCCTTTGTTTCTTTTGCGGCAATAATTCTGTGCCGCTTCATACCGAGAACGATAGTCTATACGGTGCGCGTGACGCTTTATACCATCGCTGCCGCGGTATTCTATATCCCGGCGTGTCTGCTGGCGGAGCTGGTATTCGGTGAAGCTGTGATAACAAGCGCGGGCGTTTATCTTCCGATACTCGTGACAAACTCGCTTATCCTATCAAAGACCGAGACACGTTTTTATCTCGAACCGCCTGCCAATATGGTAAGGGACGTGATCGAATTTATTATCGGATTCGATGCTGCCTGCGCGCTTACCGGATTTTTCCGTGAACTGCTGGCATCGGGAAGAGTAGGCGGTGCGGAGGTGCCGGTGCTGTTTACGATACCGGCTCTTGAAACGACATTCGGCGGGTTCCTTTTCGTAGGTATAGGCGCCGGTCTGTTCAGAGCCGTATATAACCGCAGCAAGAAACGTGCATCGGAGGAAGCGGACGACAGCGAGGATTCACTTGCGGAGTATGCCGAGGATATGGGCGAGTTTCTTGTCGGGAAGCACGGCAGGAGTGAGAAGATCCGCATATACAAGGCTGCTGTCGGAAAAGCGAAAAATGAGAATGAGCTTCTTGAAATGGAGTTCCTCAGCAACCGCGACGTTCTTGCCGCGTTTGAAGCCATAGTAAGCGAAGGGCAGGAACTTTCCGCTCCGCCGGAAGAGAATGCGGAACAGCAGGAAACTGCACCCGATGAGGAGGAAAAGGAGGACACAGACAATGGAAGCGTTTCTTAATGTGATCTCCGCGGCACTTGCATCTATCTTCGTGCAGAATATGGTGCTTGAACGCGCACTCGGAGCGAACGTACTCCTTTACGCGTCCCGGAAAAAGGAGCACGTTATCGGATTTGCGGCGGCTATAGCCTACACCACCACGATATCCGCGCCTTTCGCATGGCTTTTCGACACGATCTTCGGCGGATATGCGAATTACCGCATAATAATGCCGCTGCTGTATGTACTTACAATAGCGCTGATCTATATGCTTACGCTTGTGGTGATATGGAGGTTTTTCCCGAAATTATTCAAATCCCTCCGGCGCTATGTGCATCTTTCCGTTTTCAACTGCTCCGTTATAGGCGCACTGTTCCTCTGTTCACAGCAGGGCAAGGATATATTTGCCTATCTCGGTTACGGCGTAGGAACGGGGCTCGGATTCCTTGTGGCTGCATATCTGCTTTACGCGGCTTCCGCAAGGCTCAATTCGCCGCTTATCCCCGCGGCATTCCGGGGATATCCTATAATGATAGTATATGTCGGTATCCTGTCACTTGCTCTTTACGCATTTACCGGATATTCGACTTCCGCCCTTTAAGGGCCGCGTATTTTCCGAAAGGAGACAAAAGGATTTGGAAAAGCGGAAATATTACGGCAGAAAGATAAAAAGGACAAAGAATCTGTACCGGAGAAGAAAGACTGCCGGGCAGAAGGTATTCGGCACTGTAATGCTGGTGATCGCGGCATCGGCGATAGCATTTCTCGGTTTTTGTGTGGGCAAGCCGCTTCTTGACTACCTCGGCAGTATAGGAACGGATTCCCCGGCACAGGAATGGACTCCCGCCGCATCTTATATGCAGCGGCAGGGAGAGCCGGAGCGTACCGGTGATGTTGCGGCGGAGACGGACTATGGTGTGCCGGCTGTTGATCACGCGGAGCCGGAGACAGCAAGTTCCGGATCGGCTGAAGCTGCGGCTGTGACTGAACCGCCGGCCACGGCTGTACCGGAGCAGACGACGACTGCCCCGCTTCTTATCCCCGTAAGCGACGGAACGCTCATTTCAACGGAAGTTCCCTCGGCGGCGCTTGCGAACCGCTCCTCTCTTGCGGCAGTTATTACAAAGGCGAAGAACAGCGGATACAATTCCGCGGTAGTTCAGCTCAAGGACTCTAACGGCAATTTCAGGTACCGCTCTTCCATTCCCGGAGTTGCGGGAAGCGATCTTGTAACGGGAACTATGACTCTTGATGAGATAATGTCGGTGTTTGCCGAAAACGGCGTGGTTCCGGTAGTGAAGCTGGCTGTGCTGCGTGACGAGGAAGGCTGTGCGATGTTCACTGATATGAGCTACAAGTGCCTTGACGATCCGTCGGTATCGTGGCTTGAAGCGGGACAGAGACGCTGGGCGAATCCCGAGAGCGACTCGCTGAGGGAGTATTTCGCAAAGATCATCGCCGAACTTAAAGATGCCGGATTTCAGGAGATCATTCTTACGGACGTGATGTTCCCGGATTTCCAGCCCTATGACACGGAATGGATACCGGCGAAATATTTTGCGGCGGACAGATACAAGATGCTGTACAATGTCGTAAGAGCGGGGAACATCATAGAGATGAAGGCATCGGATGTTATCGGCGAGACTTACGGAAGGTCTGCCGAGGTGCTGAACGACATATCAATGCTGCACGACAACTCGGTCGCGCTGGTGATAAGCCGCGGTGATCTCCCGACAGAAGCCGGATATCCGGCAGATGCCAAGACACTTGCGGAGACTGTACTTGCGCAGGCGGCGAAAAAGACATTCGGGCTGAACGTGATACCGGTAATAGACGGCGCGGGATTTGACGACTCCGAAAAGTCGAAGATAGTGAGCGTTTTAAGCGAACTTGGCTATGAAAGCTATATTGTGGTACAATAATTGACAAATAATGCTTGCATTTACCGAGAAAATATAGTATAATAAAGTGTATTCAAATACAGGCACAAAAGAAAGGACAGAAGTTATGAATTTTGAAGCAATAAAACTTATGGCCGCAACAACAGCGGATCCCAGCAACCAGGCAAGCTGGACATCAATGCTTATTACGATAGTACCCCTTGCGCTGATGATAGTTGTATTCTATTTCCTGCTTATCCGCCCCGAGAAGAAGCGTGCAAAGAAGGAAAAGGCTATGCGCGAGAATCTGCAGGTAGCAGATGAAGTCGTTACTATCGGCGGTATTATCGGCAGAGTCCTCAGCATTCAGGAAGATACTGTTGTAGTCGAGACCGGCAGCGACAGAAACCGTATTCGTGTGCTTAAGTCCGCTATCGCGGAGAACCGTACCGCTCACGACGATGTCGAAACGGTTACGATCAAGAAGTGAGAGAGATTTGAGAGAATTTAAGAGAATTTAAGAGGGGGCTCTGCTTCGGCTGCTTTTTATGCGCGCGTCGTGCGCGCTTTTGGCAGCCTACTCGCGGCATCGTGCCGCGACCCTGTGACCCCGCAAGCCCCCTTTAAAAAAGGGGGCTTGACCCCCTAAACAGACTGCTGTTTTTCATAGCGCACAGCCATGGGCAGCCGCAGCGAAAAACGCAGTGGGATTGGCGAAGACTACATTTCAGGTACAAAGAGACCTGTATAGAAGAATGTAAAAAGCTGACAGCCTGATGTGAATTTCACATCAGGCTGTTTTGTATATCCCGAAAAAAATCGGAGATACTATCAAGGCATTGAAAAATGCACAATCAGACGATCGAAAGGAAATGATATATCATGAAGATAAAGGCAGCTATGCTTATCTGCGCTCTTTTTGCGGTGATGTTCGCATTCGCCGGCTGCGCGGATAAGAAGGATAATACGTCCGGCTCCGGCACAACAAGCGCCACTACCACAACAACAGCGACTTCCCTTCCGGATATGATGTCCGACAACGGCGAGTATGAAGCCGGTGAGGACGGCGTTGTTACAGATGACCACGCAGATACCTCTGCTCCCGAAGCAGACCCCTTCGAGTCCGGCAAGGACAGGATCGAGGAGGGCGACGAGTCGCTCCGCCCCGGTGATGTGACCGACGACGGCATCGTATCGAGCAAGAACGACAAGGACGAGAAGGTAACTTCCGACGAGGCGGCATTCGCCTCGTCTTACATCACAAAAACCTCGCTTTCGGAGAAGAAGATCGGCTGGGGACTCGGCAAGGAGCGCGACAGTTCAAACCGCCCCATAGACGCAGTACGCGCTGAGGAGAAATACTCCTCTCTCGGCGGCAGGTTCATAGCTTCCGACGGCACGATCTGCCTGACATTCGATGAGGGTTATGAAAACGGCTATACCGCATCTATTCTCGATACGCTGAAAGAAAAGAACGTGAAGGCGGTATTCTTCGTAACATACGACTACTGCAAATCGGCTCCCGAACTTGTCCGCCGCATGATCGACGAGGGACATACCGTCGGCAACCACACATGGTCGCACCCGTCAATGCCGGATCTGACACAGAAGGAAGTCTGGTCGGAAGTCACGAAGCTGCACGAGTATGTAAAGAACGAATTCGGGTATGAGATGACGCTCTTCCGGTTCCCGAAAGGCGAGTTCTCCGAGCGCACTCTCGATGACCTGCATAATCTCGGCTATACAAGTCTGTTCTGGTCATTTGCGTATGCGGACTGGGATACGAGCCGGCATACAGACCCGGCGGAGGCTCTTGCAAGGATAGAGGATTCCACACACAGCGGTATTTACCTTCTCCATGCAGTATCGGAGACGAATGCGGAGATCCTCGGTCCGCTGATCGACTACTGGAAAGAGCAGGGATATACTGTCGGTTCGCAGTTATGATGAAATAAGTCCCGCTGAAGGATAACACATTCAACGGGACTTTTTAATTATGATGTGACTTTTAATTACCGTGTAACGGGATTAAGTTTAGGATTCAGCCCTTTTTAAAGGGCTGGCGGGTCTGGGCAGCGCCCAGTCTCAAAAAATCTTAAAATTCTCTCAAGTCTCTCAGAAGAAAATTCTCTCTTCTATATAGCTTCTTACTTCGTTGATCGGGATCCTTACCTGCTGCATGGAATCGCGTTCGCGGACAGTTACGCACTTATCGTTCTCGCTGTCGAAGTCGTAGGTGATGCAGAACGGAGTTCCGATATCGTCCTCACGGCGGTAGCGCTTGCCGATAGCAACTGCGTCATCATAATCAACAGGGAAGTATTTGCAGAGTTCGTCAGCAATAGCCTGAGCGGGTTCGGCAAGTTTCTTGGAAAGCGGGAGAACTGCTGCCTTGAACGGAGCAAGGAACGGGTGGAAGTGCATCACATTTCTTGTCGTGCCGTCTTCAAGCTGCTCCTCGTCATACGCTTCTGTAACAAGTGCAAGGAACAGACGCTCAACACCGAGCGACGGCTCGATAACATAAGGCACATACTTCTCGTTTGTTTCGGGGTCGAAGTATTCAAGCTTCTGTCCGCTCGTCTTGATGTGCTGTGTGAGGTCATAGTCGGTTCTGTCCGCAACTCCCCAGAGCTCGCCCCAGCCGAACGGGAACATATACTCGAAGTCCGTGGTCGCCTTGGAATAGAAGCAGAGTTCTTCGGGACTGTGGTCGCGCAGACGCAGATTCTCTTCCTTTATGCCGAGAGAAAGCAGCCAGTTCTTGCAGAAGTCCTTCCAGTAATGGAACCAGTCAAGATCGGTGCCGGGATTGCAGAAGAATTCAAGCTCCATCTGCTCAAATTCGCGTACACGGAAGATGAAGTTGCCGGGGGTTATCTCGTTTCTGAAAGACTTTCCTACCTGACCGACTCCGAAAGGTATCTTCTTGCGGGTGGTGCGCTGTACATTCGCAAAGTTTACAAAAATGCCCTGCGCAGTCTCGGGACGGAGATACAGCTCGGATTTGCTGTCCTCGGTAACGCCCTGGAATGTCTTGAACATAAGATTGAACTGTCTGATATCCGTGAAGTTAGCCTTTCCGCAGTTCGGACACTTGATGCCCTTGTCGCGGATATAGCTCATCATCTGCTCGTTTGTCCAGCCGGCAACATTCGTGCCGTCGAAATCTTCAATAAGATTGTCGGCTCTGTGACGGGTCTTGCACTCCTTGCAGTCCATGAGCGGATCGGAGAAGCCGCCGATATGACCGGAAGCCACCCATGTCTGCGGGTTCATAAGGATAGCGCTGTCAAGTCCGACATTGTACTTGTTTTCCTGTACGAATTTCTTTGTCCATGCGCGCTTGATGTTGTTCTTCAGCTCAACGCCGAGAGGGCCGTAGTCCCATGTGTTTGCAAGACCGCCGTAGATCTCGCTTCCAGGGTAGATAAAACCGCGTCCCTTACAGAGAGCGACAAGCTTGTCCATTGTTTTTTCTGTGTTCTGCATTTTGTTGCTTCCTTTCGTTTATTTGTCTATATCAGCTTTTACTGCTCTGAATACTTCAATATATGTGTTTGAGAAATCGGCGGGGGCTTCTTCGAGCGCCTTGTCGAGTTTATGCACTTCTTCGACGTCCGCTTCCGTAAGATTATTTTCTCCTTTTTCACAGAAGCCGAGGAATTTCCGGCAGTTGCTCAGATACTCGCGCTCGGATTTCAGCGAATCGACGATCTTTTTCTGCTTATCGGCATACTGCTCGGGCGGGGTGACGCTTTCCACCTTGTTTAAAGCGGCTTCCATATTGTCAAGATCTTTCCCGACCGCGTCAAAATCCTTCGCTTCAAGGTGGTCTGTAAGGGGGAAGCTGCATTCCGCGTATTCGTGGAAGACCTTTTTCAGCGTTTCGAGGTATTCCTTGCCGTCGGCAGCAACGCGCACCTCAGCGCCTGCAGCTGTTGTTACTGCCGGTGAAGCGGAAGACTGTGCGCCGCCGCAGCCGGAGGCTATCATTGCCGCAAGAATAAGTGATAACACTATTATATTGTTTCTTTTTTGCATTTCGTTCTCCCTGCTTTATAATATTAATATATAGTGTATTATAGCATATTCGTGTGTAATTGTCAATATAACGAAACGGCGGCGCAGTCAAAAGCAACAAATACAAAATATTGACATTTAGAAAAATATATGTTATTATTATGTTGCTACATAAAATCTAATAATTCAGTTAATTTAGTCGTACAATACCTATCGGTAAATGTACGGGCTCTTCTTCTTACGGCTTTAATTACTGAATTATGGTTGGAAAGATTTTGTGTAGCAGCAATTAGAGCTTTGTCGTTTACAGGTGCGCGGCTCTGTTGCTGCGCACTTTTTGTTTTCAACCGAAAGAACGTACATTAACGGAGGTATTACTATGTCAAAAAGAAAAACAATTGCGATCCTGCTTACAGCTTCATTGGCGCTTGGTGGGTGTGCTGGCAATTCTTCACCGAAAGAGACACTATATACAGAATGGAATGCTGAAAGTTTTATGAGCGAACTTGAAGAATCCATGTCAGCAGAGCAAGAAGCCTTGGAAGCAAGCTATAAAACATCAATTAACGAGCAAAAAGTGAATACAACCGAAACGGAACCATACTACGAGGTCGAAACTACCACAGAAATTCAGCCGGAGGAAGATACTGATGAATATATAGGCGAAGAATCCGATGAAATGTTCACCTATGATGTTTACGAAAAGCATGTAGAAGTCAAGAAGGTTATCGGTAAAGTGGGCAGAGAGCTTACTATTCCCGACGAGTACAACGGAGTACCTGTAACTATAATAGGAGAAAGTGCTTGTGATTCAAACGGTTCTCTTACTAAATTGGTAATAGGCGCAAACGTTGAAGAAATCGGCTACAGCGCATTTTCTAATGATGAAATGCTTTTGAGTGTTGAATCTAAGGCTCCCGAAAAATTAAAAAGGATAGGCAATAATGCATTTATAAATTGTGAGATGCTTTCAGTTTTTCCTGTTATATTACCGAATCTGGAAAACATAGGTATTAGTGCCTTTGAAAAAACATCAATAAAAGAATTTACTGTTCCTACTGGCGTTAAAATAATTGCTGAACGTTCTTTTTTAGGCTGTAAAAAGCTTAAAAACTTAATTATTGAAGAAGGTGTTGAAGAAATTGAATATCTTGCATTTGCTGATTCTGGAATATCATCAATTGTAATACCCGACTCCGTGACTTATATAAAATCAGGTCTAAATAAAAGTCCTTTTTTGGGGTGCGACGACTTAAAAGAAATAACAGTAGGGAGCGGCATTAAAGAATTTGAGTTATGTCTGTTTGCTGGTCGTGTATTAGGTTCGATATATTATACAAATATTGAAAAGATAACGCTTTCAGAAGGGTTAGAAGTAATTGGAAGTGGAGTTTTTGAATATTGCAATAAACTTAAAGAAATTGAAATACCAAAAAGTGTTAAGTCTATTTCTGCAGATTCTACTGTTTCAAGGGGGTTTGGGACTTTTGAACATTGTGAATCTCTTGAAACTGTAATTTTGAATGAAGGACTTGAAACTATAGGAGAAGATGCTTTTAATAATTGTGCCAGTTTAAAATCAATAGATATACCGAACACAGTTACAAGTTTAGGCGATCATGCTTTTGAATATTGTGGTAGTCTTACAGAAGTAACTGTTCCCGGTAGTGTTGCTGTAATTGAAGGCGGAACATTCGGATATTGTGATTCGTTAAAAAAGGTTACTTTTAATGATGGTGTTTTAAAGCTTAATGGGTATATTTTTAGTGCTTTAGATCGCTATGAAAGTATTACAGATGTAATATTACCCGACAGCCTTGTGTACGCTGATGAAAGTTCCCTTTGGGTAGCAAACAGAAATGGACATGCAGTACAGGCAAACATGAAAGTTACATACAAAGGCAAGCAATATACCTACGAACAGAAAGACGAGCTTCTTTCCCTCATAAACGGCTGACAACAAAACCCCGTGACTGTACAAAACAGCCACGGGGTATGTTATTATTGCGCTTATTCAACAACCTGTGTCCAGCCGAACTCGTCGGGGATTCTGCCCCACTGGATTCCGGTGAGGGTATCATAGAGCATCTGGGAGATCGGTCCGATCTTGCCGTTGTTGATCTTCATTACGAGATCGCCGTACTTGAGCTCACCGATAGGCGAGATAACGGCTGCTGTACCTGTACCGAATGCTTCTTTGAGTGTTCCCTTCTTGTAGTTGTCAACTATCTCGTCGATAGGCAGAAGTCTCTCGGAAACCTTGTAGCCCTTTGCGCGGAGAAGCTCGATCATTGACATTCTCGTGATGCCGCCGAGGATAGAACCGCGGAGCTCCGGAGTTACTACCTCGTCACCGAGAACAAACATTACATTCATTGAGCCGACTTCCTCAACGTACTTTCTCTCAACGCCGTCCAGCCAGAGTGTCTGCTCATAGCCCTGCTCTGCTGCTTCTTCCTGACCCGTGAGGGAGATAGCGTAGTTAGCGCCCGCCTTTGTGAAGCCAGTGCCGCCGATCACCGCACGGACATACTTCTGCTCCACGAAGATCTTTACGGGCTCGATGCCCTTTTCGTAGTAAGCGCCTACAGGCGAGAGGATAACGCAGAAGATGAGGTGCTTTGCGGGGTGAACGCCTACATGGTGGTCAACTGCGAATACGAACGGACGGATATAGAGGGAAGTATCCTTCTCTGTGGGGATCCAGTCCTGATCGATCTTAACAAGCTCCTTGATAGCCTTGATGACGAAATCGCCGTCGAACTTCGGAATGCAAAGACGCTCGCAGGAAACGTTCATTCTTGCCATATTCTTTTCGGGGCGGAAGAGCTGGATCTTGCCGCTCTCTGTGCGGTAAGCCTTCATGCCCTCGAAGCATTCCTGTGCGTAGTGGAGAACCATGGAAGCGGGGTCAAGCTCGAAAGGAGCGTAGGGAACGATGCGTGCGTCATGCCAGCCTTCGCCGTCGTCATAGTTCATAACGAACATATGGTCGGTGTAGTAGTTGCCGAAGCCGAGCTTTGTCTGGTCGGGCTTCTGCTTGGGATTTGTGGTTTTCGTGATCTTGATTTCCATAATATTGCCTTCCTTTTCATTTTTGTCCTGTGGACTGTATTCCTATATATTATACCACTGTTTTTGCAATTTGTAAATAGATTTGTTGCAAAAGAATGTTATTATTGACATTTTTTTAGGAATATGGTATTCTTTGTGCAGCAGGGTATTTCCTGTGTATAAATATTCTGTCAGGAAAAGCACATTCGTTTGCAGGACGGTATAATGTGGCGATCCCGACAGGAGCAGCCAAAAATGGCAGGCGGTCAATCCACGCTCCCGGAAGGGAGTGATTGCGTATGACTTTTACATACGAAGCATTTGTACAGACGGGACTACTCATCTGTGCTATAATCAAGCTTTTAATAGACATATACAATAAAAAGAAATAACCGCCTCTGCTTCCAATAGATCGCGGTTATTTCTATAATCTAAATCTTGGGAGCGACCGTTTGTCGGCTGCTCTTGTTGCTTATATTATAACACTTTTTCTGTCCCCTGTCAAGGGACAGTTTTTTATTTTGGCAAAAGTCTTGCATTTTGGCGGAAATTATGGTATTATTTGTGCAGCAGGGTATTTCCTGTATATAAATATTCTGTCAGGAAAAGCACATTCGTTTGCAGGACGGTATAATGCGCCGATCCCGACAGGAGCAGCCGAAAAGGCGGTCTTTCTCTCGCTCCCTTGAAAAAAGGGGGTGGTGTCCGAATGGAAACGTACATAACTGTTGAAACATTGGTTCAAATCGGTATTTATATGTGTGCGTACACGACATTACTCTTTGTATTGTTCGACCATTTTGATAAAAAGAAATAACCGCCCGAGCCTCACAAACTTGGCGGTTAATTCTTAACAGTTAATCAACAAGGGAGCGAGACCGTTTGCCGGCTGCTCTTGTTGCTTATATTATAACACTTTTTCTGTCCCATGTCAAGGGACAGTTTTTTATTTGGCAAAAGTCTTGCATTTTTACCGGAAATATGGTATTATATTCTTGCGACATAAACCGAATATTTTTAACTTATTATGCCTATTTCTATTTATGGTAGAAATACGGGCTTTTTCGTGGCGTAATAAGTTATAATAATTTTGCGTTTCGGTTTGTGTCGCAGCAATCAAGGCTTGTATTTTTACGGTGCGCAGCCTTGGTGCTGCGCATTTTTGTTTGTGCGGGAAATGGGCGCGCCGTGGAAAGGAAAACAAAATGAATTATTGCCCACACTGTGGAAAACCTCTCTCGGAAGAAAGCACTTATTGTCCGAACTGCGGGAAATCGATAGGTTCCGAGGCAGAAACAATACCTAATTATTCAGAAAACATCGGAGACAGTCAGAGTTCCTCTTTTCTCACCAAAAAGTTCAATCCTCTTACTACCGACGAACCGCTCAAGCCAAAAATCATCTTTTATATTATTTTGATTGGACTGTTTTTATGGGGGTGGTTAGGTAGCATTATTGAAAAGCTTTTTAACTTTTCGATGCCTGCGCCTGTGGCATTGGTATTTGTGATTCCCGCCATTGTATCTATTTTAGTCATGGCAGCGCTGACTTTCGTTCTTTGTTGGAATTTCCTAAAAGACAGATTGGTATTCCCTATTGCAACTTTGTTTATATCATTGATATGCAGTACATTTTGCTTCATAGTTATCCCAATTGTCTTTATCAGAATAATTATATCCTACTTAGTGAATAAGAAAAAGCGGAACTCTTGATAGCTGTGTCAATTAAATAACAAATCAAGCCCCGTGAGCATCAAAACTCACGGGGCTTGATTTTACAGACTTTTCCGACGGGACTCCGGGTCATTGAGCGCGTTCTCGATGATACGGCTCAGAATGGACGTATAGCCTTTGCCGAGGGATTTTGCTTTTGCGAGTGCAGACGGAGACAGCCGCAGGGTAACGGATTGCTTGTTGCGTTCGGCTTTTCTTTCCTCTGTTATACGCTTCATTTCCCGCAATTCTTCCAAAGAATAAGCCGGGGAATCTTCGTCCGGTCTGGGCTCAATATCCTTTAAAGCCTCTATTTCTGCGCGCTCTTCATCGGTCAGCGGTTCCATCATTTCTGCGTATGTTTTTCTAATTGTCATAGTAAAACTCCCTTTCTTCTCTTGTGGCTTTTCTTGCCGATATTAGTCTTACAGCGTTTTCGCGTTCAGTGTAAATAACTGTTATAATCATAAGTTTGCCGTCTACGGATCCAATTGTAAGATATCTGTCCTCATTTGCCGAGTGCTTGCTGTCAAATACTTCCACTCTGTTTTCATCTTTGAACACTTTTATCGCAGCGGTAAAGCCGATTTTATGTTTCTGCCTGTTTATCTGTTCCTTGTTTTCGTCCCATTCAAAAGTTATCCCGTCCTGTATGACTTTCAAATTGCCGTCCCCCTTGATGTCTTTATTATATTATAGCATATTGTATTGCAAATTGCAATACATTTTTGGTTTTTTATGAAAATACCCCGTGAGCATCAAAACTCACGGGGCTGTCATTTTATAATCTATTTGCAGACTCTCACATTTCCGTATTACGGGACTAAGTTTAGGATCCAGCCCTTTTTAAAGGGCTGGCGGGTCCGGGCAGAGCCCGGGTCTCAAAAAATTCTCTTAAATCTCCTTGAAATACGCGATATAACTCTGGAAATCTCCCCACATATTGGGGATATCAAAGCCGTTATTCATCAGAAACGCTCCGGAGAACACCTTTCCGGACTCCTCATGCTTGTAGTACTTCGACTTGTCGAGCCCTTTCAGCTTTACGCGGTGCAGGAAAACGCTCGGTTCTTTCAGCACAGTCACATATTCAAGCAGAGTCTCGCTCTTGTCCTTTGATACGAACTGCCATGCGTCGAAGCGGTCATTTGCGAACGGATCGCCGATGCGGTAATAGTCGCCGGTGCGCACAAGGGGATTGTACTTGTTGAATTCGGCAATCTGCTCCTTTATCGCAGCCTTGTCATCATCGCTTATGCGGGTGACATCAAGCTCGTAGCCGAATGTACCTACCATTGCCACATGACCGCGTGTTCTGAACGGCGTGATCCTGCCGACGCAGTGGTTCGGGCTGTCGGAGACATGGGCTCCGAAGCAGGAGCAGGGATAGCACATAGATGTACCGTACTGTATCTTGAGGCGCTCGATAGCGTCGGTGTCGTCGCTCGTCCATATCTGCGGAGAGTAGTAGAGCATACCCGCGTCAAATCTCGAACCGCCGCCTGCACAGTTCTCCAGCAGCAGATCGGGGAAGTCGGTGAGCAGGCGCTCCTGCATCTCGTACACGCCGAGAACGTAGCGGTGCCAGATCTCGCGCTGTCTTTCCGGCGGGAATATCTCGTTGCCGACTTCGCAGAGCTGGCGGTTCATATCCCACTTTACATACTCTATGTTCGCGGAAGAGAGTATCTCGTGCATACGTCCGTAGATATAGTCGCGTATCTCTTTGCGTGAGAAGTCGAGAACGAGCTGGGAACGGGCTGTGGTGCGGGGTCTGCCCTCGATATGCAGGCACCAGTCGGGGTGAGCCTTGTATAGTTCGCTGTCCGGGCTTATCATTTCCGGCTCGAACCATATACCGAATTTCAGCCCTATCTTGTTCACTTCATCAACAAGATACTTCAGTCCGCCCTTTATCTTCTCCTCGTTCACGAACCAGTCTCCGAGCGAGGAACGGTCATCGTTCCTGTGTCCGAACCAGCCGTCGTCCATTACCAGCATTTCGATGCCGGCTTTCTTTGCTTCTCTTGCAATGTCAAGCAGCTTCTCTGTATCGAAGTTGAAATACGTCGCTTCCCAGTTGTTGATAAGTATCGGTCTGCGGATATCCTTCCACTTGCCGCGTATAAGATTGCTGCGCATTACGTCGTGGAAGCTGCGGGACATCTTTCCGAGTCCTTCCGCAGAGTAGGTCATAATGACTTCGGGAGCCTGGAATTCCTCGCCGGGCTCAAGGTGCCATGAGAAGTCGTAGGGGTTCTCGCCCATTACTATACGGGTCTTTTCGTACTGATTGACCTCTGCCATTGCAAGGAACGAGCCTGACCAGCACAGCGCAAAGCCGTAGCATTCGCCGTAATCCTCGGTGGCGGTGTGATCGCATATCGCGATGAAGTTGTTATGCGCATGGCTTGTGGAGCCGCGGTTGGAGTCGATCGACTGCTTGCCGAAGCGCAGAGGGAAGCGCTGAACATGGCGTTCTCTTGCCCATGTGCCGTACAGCGTTATCATATCGTAGTCCATTCTGTCAAGCTCTACGCAGCAGGACAGAAGTCTCTGGAGTTCAAGAGGATCGCTGCCCTTATTGGTGACCTTGACGGAGCGGGTGATGATATCCACTTTCTCGAAAACGCTGTACTGCAGGATTATCTCAAGTCCGGTGTGGGGATCCTCGCAGATAAGATCGAGAGATGTCACCTCATCGTCGCTGTTGGCAAATGTTGCCGGAAGTCCGGGGAGCTTTTTCTTGCCCTTGTAGATCTCATGGCTCTTGTAGTAGATCTCACAGGCAGTCATACCGAGTTTGTCCTTTACCTGCATACACGGCTCGCGGAAATCCGCAACTCCGCTTGTGGAATACTCTATTGCCGCGCAGTCGAAGGAATGCGGTCCCATAGCGTCATGTACGGCGGGAACAAAGGGCTCGCCGTTCGGGATACGCAGGTTGTAGGTAAGATCAGTCTCCGGAACTGTCGCACCGTAGTAGAGGTGCAGCAGGTTCCTGCTCTCGGTGATATGGAACGCGTAGCTTGACGCAGGAGTGTCGAGCTTGAATACGCGGGCTTTTTCGTTGTAGATTATTGGCATGTTTTTTTCCTTTCGTTTTATCTTTTTCCGATCATATCCGGAAGTACAGCGCAAAGGCGCTTAAAGCACAGGTTCGTTGCCTTCATTATGGACTTCCTTGGTATGCAGGGCAAACACCGTCACGAAGTACAGTATCACTGAAATCACGATCGCCGTCCCGAAGCTTACTGCGACATTCAGCGATGAAAGGTCATTCGATGTTCCTGCCGCGTCGAGCGTTGACAGAAGCACGCTTCCGGATCTGCCGGAAGCTCTTGCCGCCGCGAGAGATATTGAGCTGAGCGCGAGGGGATTGAACCGGTCAACCCGGAACATCGCAAGTATCGTGGGCAGGAACATCTGCATCGCTATAACGATGACCACAGCGGCATTCGACTTTCCGGTGCTGAGCCCCACACAGAACTGGAGGGCAGTGCAGAAAGCCAGGAAAACTCCGGTGGCAAACGCGGACAGCATTATCATACTCCAGTCCAGTCCGCCGGGGAACATAGCCGCCGAAACTGCGGCTCCAAGAACGACAGCGAGGAACGATACCGCGAATATGGAGAGCGGGTAGATGATGAACTTCGGGAGAACATATCTTTCCGGCGATATCCCTGCGCACTGCGGTATTATTACCGAGCGCTTCTTCTGTTCGCCGCCCGCGGCAGCCTTGAAAATGAAAAGTATTATTATCGCGCCTATACCGCATATATACTCTGAATTATACACTGTGATATCCGATGCGGAAAAGCTCGAAAACTCCTCTGCCAGTTCGGAGTAAGACCCGTCCGGCATAGCTTCCTTCATCATCTGCATCATCTGCGAGGTCATGCCGAACATCAGCGGTGACATCACAGCCAGCGCTATCATAACGATCACCAGAGTTATAAGTCTTCCGCCGCGCATATAGAACAGCAGTTCTTTTCTGAATCCGTTTATCAACGCCAATGACCTCCCACCATACTGAGATACACCTGTTCGAGAGTGGGGCGGGAAAGCTTTATTCCCGAAACCGGCACGTTGTTGTCCGCAAGTATCTTCATAGCGGCAAGCATGCCTTCTTCCCCATTCCCGGTCTCGGCGATAATAAGTCCGGTCTTTTCCATGTAATCGACTTTTTTCGCAAAATCAGCGTTCTTTATCAGCACTTCAACAGCAGGGTCAGGACGCGGAAGCTGTATTTCAATGCTGTCCAGGCCATAGCTTGCGAGGATATCCCCGATACTTCCCTCCGCGGCAAGTCTGCCGTCATTCATTATCCCGACGCGGTTTGCCACGCGCTCAACATCGCTCAGTATGTGGGTGCAGAGAAGTATGGTGCAGCCGGTCTCGGATAGTGTGCGGATTATGCTCATTACCTCCGCGCGTCCCTCCGGGTCGAGCGCCGAGGTCGGCTCGTCGAGTATCAGCAGATCGGGCTTGTTCATTATCGCCGCGGCTATGCCGAGACGCTGGTTCATACCGCGGGAGTAGCCTTTTATGCGCCTTTTCGCGTCCTCGGTCATTCCTGTAAGTGCGAGAACGGCGGCGATACGCTTTTTTACATCTCCATCGTATTTTGCGCAGTACGCTATATAGCCGAGATACTCATACCCGTTCATGTAATCGTACATTGACGGCGTTTCCGGCAGATAACCTATCTTTATATTGTTCGTCCCGTCCTCGCCGAGGATTATCTCCCCGTCGTCCTTCGGGATTATATTGCAGATGATGCTCATTGTCGTGGTCTTTCCGCAGCCGTTCCTGCCGAGAAAGCCATAGACATCACCCTTGTTTATCTTCATATAAAGCCCGTTGAGGACGTTGAATTTCTTGTAGCTTTTATGAAGGTCCTTGATTTCAAGCAAGCTCCTGCCCCCTATCAACCGTCACTTTACTCTTGGTTTTCTTCCGGTAAGGAACTCCACCGAGCGTTCTATCGAGCTTCTTACATGCTCCATTTCCGGCTTATGCAGATTACCGGCGTTACGGTAGTCGAAGCTGTTGCAGAAGTCGTTGACATCAGCGTTGAGCTGCTTTACATACTCCTCCACAAGCGTATCGAGATCCTTCCGGAATGACGAAAGCTCACCCTTCTGCAGCTTTTCTTCCGCTTTCTGATTCAGCATATTGTAATGCGGCACACAGACATATTCCTGCGCCTTGAACAGTTTCTTGAACTTTTCGTCCTTCGAGTACATCGTGAAGAACGTTTCAAGCATGTGGTCTATGCCCCACTGTACCTTACTGCACACAAAGCAGGACTCTTCAATACCCGCCGACTTCTTCGCCTTGGCATTCTTTGAGAAGAAAATGCTCTTTTTCTCAAATATATTATGTCTTGCATTTTCAAGATAGCTGTTGAGCATAAGGGCGAGGGAAAGGCGGTTGTTCTGCTGCATCAGCATCTCGAAATGGGTGTGGCAGAAGCCCAGCTCATTTGTCTCCATACGAACGTCCGGCTCCATCATAGCCGCGCCCATGATGTATTCGCAGATATGCTGCTCGACCGTATCTCTCATACGGCAGAAGGGGCAGCCTTCTTTAGGCTCGAAGACTTCGTTTATCGGTATCGTTAAAATACTTTCTCTCATTTCAAACCTCACTTTGTCAATTCACAATGCACAATGCACAATTTTTGTCAATGCACAATGCACAATTCACAATGCACAATTTATGTTGCGGCTGCGCCGCATATCTGAATTGTGACAAAGCGGCGGGTTATGTGTCACAATTTCAACAAATGCTGTAACTGGAATATATTCTTTCGATTCTCGTCACGATTCAGATTCGTCTGCCGCAGGCAGACACCACAATTGTGAATTGTGCATTGTGAATTGTGCATTTATCAGAGAATCCAGTCTATCGGCTCTATGCCTTTGCTTTCGAGGAAAGCGTTGCATTTCGAGAAATGACGGCAGCCGAAGAAGCCGTAATGCGCGGAGAGCGGGGAGGGGTGCGGGGCGGTGAGGATACAATGCTGCGGATTCGTGATAAGCGGCACTTTCGTTTTTGCGTTGCCGCCCCAGAGAATGAATACCACGGGCTGTTCACGTTCGTTGAGCAGCGAGATCACACGGTCTGTGAATATCTCCCAGCCCTTGCCCTTGTGGCTGTTAGCCTGACCCTGGCGCACGGTCAGCGATGTGTTCAGCAGCAGAACGCCCTGCCTTGCCCAGTTTGTGAGATCTCCGGTCTGCGGTATCGGGATACCGAGATCGGAGTTCAGCTCCTTGTATATGTTTTTCAGCGACGGAGGCGGTTCTACTCCCGGTCTTACCGAAAATGCAAGTCCGTGCGCCTGTCCCGGCTCATGGTAGGGATCCTGACCGAGTATAACAGCTTTTACCCGGCTGTATGGCGTAAAGCGCAGCGCGTTGAAGATGTCATACATATCTGGGTAGATAGTGAAGCTCTTGTACTCGCTTTTGAGAAATTCCCGGAGCTGCAGGTAGTAGGGCTTGCCGAATTCCCCTTCGAGCAGCCCGTCCCAGTCGTTTCCGATGTTTACCACAGCTTAATCCTCTATCCAGACCTTCTTCATAATTACCGGAGTCTTCGGCTTGTCGGAGTAGTCGGTCTCGGTCTCCGCGATCTCATCTACCGCGTCCATACCCTCGATTACCTTTCCGAATGCCGCATAGCTTCCGTCAAGGTGCGGAGCGTCCTTGTGCATGATGAAGAACTGGCAGCTTGCGGAGTTCGGATCCGCAGCTCTCGCCATGGAGATAACACCGCGGGTGTGCTTAAGATCGTTCTCAAAGCCGTTGGCAGCAAACTCGCCCTTGATATGCTCGCCGGAGTTGCCTGTGCCGTTTCCGTGAGGGCAGCCGCCCTGGATCATAAAGCCGTATATTACTCTGTGGAATGTGAGCCCGTTGTAAAAGCCCTTGTTTACAAGCTTTTCAAAGTTTGCCACCGTCTCCGGCGCGATTTCCGGATAAAGCTCAAGCTTTATCTGCTTTCCGTTTTCAAGTTCGATTATTACCATTTCAGTTTTTCCTTCCGTTTATAATTGTTTTTATAAGTATTGCTCCTGCCGCGATCACAGCCGCCGCAAGTACAGCAATAATAACGTAAAATACCGTTCCGTCAGCATTCTCTATGCTTTCCGGCTCATTTTCCGGCGTAATTCCGGTCTGCGCTGTTTCTGCGGGAGCGGGCGATGCCGCTTCCGTTTCTGCCGGCTTAGCATCGCTTCCGGCAGTTATTTCTCCGGTCTCGCCGTCACCGCCGCCTATCAGCGCAGTTTCTGTCTTTGCGGAGAAGTAACTGCGTCTTTCTGCCTTGTCGGCACGGTGGCTGTGTGCGAATGCCTCATCGCTGATGTCGAAGAACATCGGGCGCGTTTTGATGCTGTTGAACTCACCGTTCTTGTAAACTCCGGTGCCGTCCCAGCAGGGATCCACCCATACCCACCGCGACTCCTTCTCATAGTAGAAAGCCGCAAATTCGTGGTTCTGTACGCCGTCTGCCAGCGTTTCGTAAGGCATACTTTCGGTTATCACGCCGCCCTTGATGTTAACGGCATCTATCCCCGCAGCCTCCGCCATAGCGCAGAAGAGGTTCGCAAATCCGACACAGGTAGTCCTGTCCGAGCGCAGTACGTTGTACAGCGCTATCGTGTTTATATCGACGTCCGTTACCCTCGCATCTTCGTCATAGAATATTGTTCCCGCAACAAACTCGGATATTGCACGGGCTTTTTCGTAATCGTCCTCAATGCCTTCCGTGACGCTGGCGGTGAGCGCCTGTATCTGTTCGAGAGCCGTATTTATCTCCGCCGGGTCAGCCGAGGGGCTGAGATACAGTGCAGCCGCCTGTGCCGGAGCTTCATAGATATGCTCAAAAACGTTCCTGTTCGACTTTTCAAGCCCGTTCAGCGGGAAATACCAGCCGGAACCGTCGTAGAAGATGCGGTACTGCATTACAAGATCGCTGTCGGTTTTAAGCAGCAGGATATATGCGCCTTTTTCCGGCGCAAGCGTGAGAACAGCATCGTATGTGCCGTCCTTCTGCGCATTCATGGAATAGGTGCCGGAAGCGTCTTCGAGAGTTTTTATGAACATCTTCCGTATCTTTGCGGAAGTGTATTTTCCCCGCGCTTCAATTTTGTTGCCGGCGGCTTCTATAACAGAATAGTTATCCTCCGTAGCTGAAGTGCGGAGGATATTTGTTCTGCCGGGCGGCTCGGTGTAGTCTTCCGAGTGTGCGGTGAGCCGGAACATAACGGCAGCCGCGAATATCAGAAAACAACACATAAAAATCAGTTTTACCCGCTTTTCATACGAAAAGCGGGCGTTGATATGATAAAGGTGCATAGATTATTCGTGCTTTTATCAGACCATCTTTCTGAATTCTTCCTTGTCCGGGCTGTACATCATAGCCACATCACGGGTGATGACGCCGTCGCGGGCAAGTCTCTTAAGGCTCTCATTCATGGTTCTCATGCCGGTGGAAACGTTGGAAGCCATTACCTGCTCGATAAGGTGTGTCTTTTCGGTACGGATATCGTTTGCGCAGGCGTCGTTGTTTATGAGTATCTCGAATGCCGCAACGCGTCCTCTGTCTGTGTTGATGCAGGGCAGGAGTGCCTGGGAGATAACGCCTCTGAGGTTCTGGGAGAGCTGCATACGGATCTGGTTCTGCTCTTCGGACGGGAATACGTCGATGATACGGTTGACTGTCTGTGCGGCACCGGTGGTATGGAGCGTACCGAGAACGAGATGTCCTGTTTCGGCGGCGGTGATAGCAAGACGGATAGTCTCGAAGTCACGCATCTCTCCGACGAGGATAACGTCCGGGTTCTCACGAAGACCGCTTCGGAGCGCGGTATTGAAATCGGAAACGTCGGTGCCTATCTCACGCTGGTGGATAGTTGCGAGCTTGGGCTCGTAGATATACTCGACAGGGTCCTCGATAGTGAGAATATGGCAGGGGCGAACGTTGTTTATCTGATCCACCATTGTTGCGAGAGTAGTGGACTTTCCGGAACCGGTAGGACCGGTAACGAGGATAAGGCCCTTCATCTCCTTGGTGAGCTCGATAGCCGCATTCGGGAGCATGATGTCCTTGAATGAGGGAACGTGCTCATTGAGCAGACGGATAGCGGCGGCAAGCTTACCGCCGTTCTGGTGGTAAACGTTGACTCTCTGGCGTCCGCCGGTAGAGCAGGTGAAGGAGAAGTCGATATCATGACCTTCGCCGACGCGTCTTTCCTGATCTGCGGAGAGCATGGAAAGAATAAGCTTGTTTGTATCGTCGTCCTTCATATCGAACTTTTTAAGATCGCCGTTAATACGGATAGATGTAGGAGCGCCAACGGTAAGATGCACGTCGGACGCGTTTTTGCTTCTTGCAAAATTAATAAGCTGATCTAATGTCATTGCTTTATTCCTGTCCTTTCATTGCCGATTGATACTGTTGCTTACTTTATCCTGAACTGAATACCGCTTACGGAGAGGTAAACTTCCTGGGCGGTGTTTGCAATACGCTGGTTTACCGCACCGAGAATATCTCTGAAAGAAGTCTGCTCGCTGCTGAGGGGCATTACCGAGAAACCGGGCTCAAGGGTGATTATGACGAGAGCGCCGTTTATCTCAATTACCTTATCCATACATTCTATGACCTTGTTGACAGCCTCGGAACGTATCATCTCACATTCTTCCTTCGTGATATGGTTGACATCGGCAGCTTTTTCGCGCATAAGGCTTGCGACATAGCTTCCGAGATCATCAAGAATGAAGAACTTGTGATCCTTTATCAGCGGAACGGGATCATCTACACCGTTCACGATCTCCCATTCAACTTCATTTTCCTTTGTGGAATACTCCAGTCGGTGGAGCGTTTCCTCGGGCATCTCGGGACTTGTATTCATGTAAAGAACATTGTCGCACGTCCTGAAATATGAGATCGCCCAGCGGCTTTTTCCGCTTGCTGCTCCGCCTGTAACGAGGGTAATGCTTGCCATTTTGTTCATACCTCCCGAGGCTCCTTTGTAATTGTAAGTTTTTTGTGCGTATTTTAATCATAACAGCAAAAATACACATTTTAATTATATACAATTTTATGAAAAAAGTCAAGTTTTTTCTTTCTGTGATAACGTTTTGCCGGCAACAAAATATTGCACAAAAAGGACTTGTATTATTTGTTTATTTGTGATATAATAAATAATATATATTTATTTTTATAGTATATTTACAAAAGGGGATAATATCAATGGACAGATTTTCGGAACAGCTTGTCACAAAGCAGTCCACCGGCAAGGATATGTTTCTTCGCGGACTGTATCTTGCTGCTGCATTGCTGCTTGTTGCGGCATTTGTGTTCTTTCTTGGCGCATTCGGGCTGTGGATACTTGTGATCGCGCTTTCCGCGGCAGTGGTATGGGGGTTGGTATGGCTGATACAGGGTACCTTTATAGAGTACGAGTATATTGTGACCAACGATGACCTCGATATCGACAAGATCATCGGCAAGCGCAAGCGCAAGCGCCTTATAACCGTAAGCCTGCGTTCGGTAAAGGAGATCGCGGAATATACCGGTGAAACGGCGGTAAATGCGGACGTAAGTGTTATCGCTCATGATGAGACCGGTGTGGGAATGTTCTATATCGTGAGCGAGTCCGACAAGTACGGCGATCTTGCCGTTATATTCAATCCGGATAAGCGTACTTTATATAATATGATCGGCGGTTTCGCTCCCGCGGTAAGAGCAAAGTACAACGAGCTTTATGAGCAGGTCGCACCTTCCGATGCGGAAAAAGACGCGGATAACGGCTGATATCAACATATTGTATTTTGCAGCAACTTTTACACAATATACAGAATTTGCCGTCAGCCGATAATAAAAAATTTCGGAAAAATTTCGGGCAATCTGAAACTTTTTTGACCAAATCTCCTACTACCTATATGTAGGGGGTAAAAAGCGAGGTGAGCTTTTTGGGAAGCGATGCGCTTGATGCCTATTTCAACAAAGTCTATGGCGATACGTTCAAAGCGGTGTCGCGCTTCGTTGTCAGCAAATGCGGCAGCGTGCAGGACTCCGAGGACATCGTTCAGAATATCTATACCCGCTTTTATCAGCGCATTGCCAAAAAGGGGTACGAAGATATCGAAAGCGCCGAGGCTTTTGTTATCAATATCGCGAAGTTTGAATGCAGGAATTACTTCGGCTCGATCAAGAAAAACAGCGTAAGCACAAACTTCGCTGATTATACCGAAGAACAGATGGTAGAGATCGAAGCCGAGATGTCAAAAGAGCAGAAAAGCCTTGAAGACGTACTCTGCAACGAGATGCTCGCAAAACAGATCTTCGAGGATATCGCAAGAGACGATCCCGTTATCGGACGTATCTTCTATCTGCATTTCGTATGCGATATGAAGCTCGACGAGATCGCCAGAGAGCTTGATCTTACCCTTTCTTCCGTGAAAAATAAGCTCTATCGTACAATAGAACGCCAGAAGAAGAAATTCGACCTTTAATGCCCTTAAAATCAATAGGAAAGGAGGAACAGCCTGATGAATAAAAACGACTTTTACAAGGAGCTTTTTGAAAGATATGCTCTCGATGAAGAGAAAATACGTCAGAACGCCCTTAAAGCCGCTAAGACTCCCGCCTGGAAAAGAGCCGTAAGCACTCACTGGAAGACCGCTGTCGGCGCAGCTGCGGCAGTCGCGGTAACAGTCGGCGCAGTCACCTATATTGCGGGTCAGAACCCCGTTATAGATATTGTTCCCTCCGAGACTATGCTCTCCGCTTCGCAGAGACTTAAGGACGCAGAAAACAACTACATGAATACCGCGTCCGAAAATGAGGGCATGACGGATATATATGTCTCCTTTGCCGAAAATGTGTGTTACAGCGATATGAAAGTATCGTTCTCGGCAGTTCCAGATGCAGATGATATTACAGTTGAAGCGCTCTACCTTTCAGACGGTACGCTCCTCAGAGGAAGAGCCGATATAGATGCTTACGCCGAAACAAACGCCGCCGATAAGGCGATAGCCGGCGCAAAGCTTTACGCTCCCGCGAAATGCCTGCGCGATATATGGGATCTCTCTTCCGTAAATATCGCAGAGCTTGCTTCGCAGGATCTTAATGACGACACATTCGTGCCTATTGCTGATGAAGACCCGCTCAGAGGCGATTCCGATACCGCTGCGACAACAGCAGCTCCGGAAGTTCCCGCTTCTACCACGGAGTTCTCGTTCGTTACAGAGAAGCCTGTCAGCGAGACAACATACAGTGCTTCCGTTCAGCTGGTAACATCAGAATCCGCAGAGGATCCCGAACTTGAGGATCCCGAGCAGTCACAGGCACCCGATTATACAGAGACCGAAGGCGACGATACAACTCAGCCGGCTGAGACCGATGAGCCCGATATCGTTATAGAAGAGACTGATGAACCCGATGAAACAGCCGCTGAAAGCGATGTTTCCGCGGTAACAGAGGCACCGCAGACCTCCGAGAGTGAGATCAGCGTATCCGTTACCGAGATCTCCGATGCTCCCGATATCGGTCTTATGACACAGGTATATCAGCTCAATGTCGAAAATGCGCTTGACACGATCCTTGTGGGCAACTACGCTGTGGTTCTTAACAGAAACGCAGTTTACTGCTACTCCCTCGGCGGTCTTGCAGGCGTACAGCCTAAGGTCTGCGAGATATCCAATCCGAAAGCGGCATATACGGACAACGGCAATGTGATAATTACCGGCTGCGGTCAGGACGGACTCAGAAATGTCATCGTGGTGCTCGATACCGCGTCCGGCATCTTCTACAGCAGCGATGTAAGGACCAGCCTCGGCGAATCCGAGATCGGCACGATCAACTACGCTGCGGCAGAGGGAAAATTCTTCCTCAAGGCAGTATCCTCGTCCAAGACGTATATCTATGAGATAACTCCCAACGCGGAGACCGGTATCCAGTTCCGCCCGCTGTTTGAGTACTCCGGAGCAGTTTCGCTCGCCGGATACAGGAACAACAGGCTCTGGTTCACCGCCGCAGACGAGAATTTAAGTTACAGCCTCTATTCGTTCGACTGCACAAACGGCGCGCTCAGGACCGACTACACGTTCAAAGCCGAATGCAAGATACGCAGAAGCGCTTCCTTTGACAGCTTCATAGTTTCCGTAAACAAAGAAGATGAGGGCATTTCCGAATCCTTCGTTTATGACGTAAGCCGTGAAATGCTGATAAAGACCGAGCTTGGCGGAGAATCCGCGATAGCTGTGAAGCACGGAAATATCTATATCGGCACAAACGGTAAGAACTACACCCTCAATTCAGACGGATCGCTTACCGAAACGAATGTACGCATTGATTTCGCCGGCAAGCCTGCCACGAATTACAACATCTATTCCACAGATGCCGAAAAGGTCGTAGTTTCCGAGAAACACGGCTGGTAAACAGCCTCGCGAATATATAAATATCCTCCTGTGAAATATCGCAGGAGGATTTTCCATTATATTCATCAGAGAATAACTAACCGAGGTGTTGTCGCTGCCGTTTTATATGCGCGCATCGTGCGCGCTTTTGACGGCAACTACCATTGCTTCGTGCAATGCACCCGCCCATTGGAGAATGTCGCTACGCATTTCGCCGCGGGGCGTTCCCCGCCGCCGTCCGCGCAGGACACGCGCGAAAGCGCTGTTGCAGGGACTTACAGAGTAAACGTGCCGCCGGTCTGAGCCTTGCGCCAATCGACGTACTCCTCGTAGGTGCCGATCTTGTCCCAGCAGCCCTTGTCCTTGATCTCGATGATGCGGTTTGCGACAGTCTGAACTATCTCATGGTCGTGGGAAGCAAACAGCACAACTCCCTTGAAGTCGCGCAGTCCGTTGTTTACCGCGGTTATACTCTCAAGGTCGAGGTGGTTGGTGGGGCGGTCGAGAATAAGCGCGTTGGACTTGAACAGCATCATACGCGAGAACATACATCTTACCTTCTCGCCTCCGGACAGCACGTTTACCGGCTTGAAGATATCGTCGCCGGAGAACAGCATTCTGCCGAGGAAGCCGCGCAGATAAGTTTCGGTAACATCGTCGGAATACTGACGTATCCAGTCGAGTATCGACATATCGCAGCCCGCGAAGAAGTGGTCGGAGTCGATAGGGAAGTAGCTTGTCGTGATAGTGCTTCCCCACTTGTAGCTGCCCTCGTCCGGCTCGATCTCGCCGGTGATTATGCGGAACAGGGTAGTTATCGCTATTTCGCTCTCACCGAGGAATGCGATCTTGTCCTCGCGTCCGACGGTGAAAGAAACGTCGTCCAGTACCTTTACACCGTCAATCGTCTTGGAGATGCCGCTTACCTGAAGTATGTCCTTGCCCGGCTCCCTGTCCATATCGAAGCCGATGAACGGGTAGCGGCGGCTCGATGCCGGCATTTCCTCGACGGTGAGCTTATCCAGCAGCTTTCTTCTCGATGTAGCCTGCTTGGACTTGGATTTATTCGCGGAGAAGCGCTGAATGAACATCTGCAGCTCCTTGATCTTCTCCTCGTTCTTCTTGTTCTGCTGTTTTATCATGCGCTGTATCAGCTGTGAGGACTCATACCAGAACTCATAGTTGCCGACATACATCTTTATCTTGCCGTAGTCTATATCTACCGTATGGGTGCAGACGTTGTTGAGGAAGTGGCGGTCATGGGAAACAACAATGA